>NZ_JBFRDX010000001.1:0-360383 GCF_052114005.1 Marmoricola sp. RAF53
TCGCTGGCCCAGACGTCCTCGGCCGAACCGACCGTGACACCGGCAGCGACGTAGGCCTCGTCGGGCTGAGCCGCGAACACGCCGGCCCCCGACTCGACGACCACGTCGTAGCCGAGCTTCTGCAGCTGGACGGCGGTGACGCTCGTCGCGGCGACGAGTGTCTCGCCAGGCCTGGACTCGCGGGGGATGCCGATACGCACGGTGACTCCTTCACAGGTGGTTCCGACGGCTCGGCGCAACCTACCCCGCTGCGGGGTCGGCTGGCAGCGGGACCGAACGGTGAGAACCGCCACAGGCCTGCTGCAGGCGGAAAAACCCGTTGCCGTGCACCGATAACGTGGGACGCATCATGAAGCTCTGACGACGTCCCTCCACGCCCGCGGCCCGGCCCGGCGTGGATCCGCCTCCCCTTCCGGAGCCGTCGTCGTGTCCTTCCTTCCTGTTCCTGCCCCCGCCGCCGACCCGTACGCCGCGGGACCGGGTCCCGTCGTCCTCGACGCGGTCACCCGCACCTTCAGCAGCGGGGCGGCCGTCCACAGCGCCCTCGACGCCGTCGACCTGGTCGCCGCACCCGGCGCCCGGGTCGGCCTGATCGGCGAGAACGGGTCCGGCAAGTCCACGCTGCTGCGGATCGTCGCGGGCCTCGACCGGCCCGACAGCGGCAGCGTGCGGGCGCCTGCCGACCTGGTCCACCTGGCACAGCAGCCGGACCTCGGTCCCGCGGGGACCGTCGGCGACCTGCTCGGCGCGTCGTTGCGCCCGCTGCGCGAGGCGGTCGCACGGCTGGAGGCGCTGGCCCTGCGGATCGCCGAGGCAGCGGACGGCGCCGACGGTCTCGCGACCGAGTACGACCGCGTCCTCGCCTGGGCGACCCACCACGACGCCTGGGACGCCGACCGGCGGGCGGAGGTGACCGCGGCCGCCCTCGGCGTCGCGAACCTCGGCCGCGACCGGCCGCTGCGCACGCTGTCGGGTGGGCAGCGGACCCGGGTCGCGCTCGCCGCCGCCCTGGTACGCCGCCCCGCCTGCCTGCTCCTCGACGAGCCGACGAACCATCTCGACGACACCGCGCTGGACCTCCTGGAGCGGTCGCTGGCCGACTACCCGGGCGTCGTCCTGGCCGCGAGCCACGACCGCACCTTCCTGGACACCGTCTGCACCGAGCTGATCGATCTCGACGCCGGCCGGCTCGGCACCGACGGCCTGGGGGGCCGGCGCTTCGGCGGGTCGTTCTCGCAGTACCTCGAGCACCGGGCCCGGAGCCGGCAGCGGTGGGAGGAGCGCTACCGGACCGAGCAGGAGGAGATCCGGCTGCTCCGGGCGCAGACCCGGATCGGCACCGACGCGGTCGCGCGGGGCCGGGGGCCGCGGGACAACGACAAGTTCGTGCACGCCTTCCAGGGCTCCCGGGTCGAGCGGGCGCACGCCCGCAGGGTCCACGATGCCGAGCGCCGGCTGGCCGAGGCGGAGGAGACCCAGGTACGCCGGCCGCCGCAGCCGCTGCGGTTCTTCGGCCGTCTCGCCGAAGGATCCGGTGACGGCCTCGCGCTCACCGTCCGGGACCTCCGCGTCGACGGCCGGGTATCGGTCGACGTGCTCGACGTCCGCCGCGGCGACAAGCTCCTCGTCACCGGCCCGAACGGCTCCGGGAAGTCGTCGCTGCTCGACGTGCTCGCCGGGCGCCTGGCTCCGGACGCAGGGACGGTCGTGGTCGGCGCCCGGCGGACCCGGCTGCTCGCGCAGGACCCGGAGCTCGGCGACGGGACCCGGTCCGCACGGGCCGCCTACGCCGGGGCTCTCGGTCCCGACCGGGCCGAGCGGATCCCGCTCCGCGCCCTCGGGCTGCTGCACCCGCGGGACGCCGAGAAGCCGCTGGCGGCGCTCAGTCTCGGGCAGCGCCGTCGGCTGTCACTGGCGATCGCGGTCGCGGACGGGCCGGACCTGCTCCTGCTGGACGAGCCGACCAACCACCTCTCGCTCACCCTGGTCGGCGAGCTGGAGGAAGCCCTGGTGGTCTCGACGGGCTCGGTCGTGCTCACCTCGCACGACCGCTGGCTGCGGCGGCGCTGGGAGGGGCCGGTGCACGCGCTGGGCTGACGCGGCTACGCCTTCCGACGCCGGGTCGCACCCCAGAGGCCGACGCCGATCCCGACGGCGGCGCCGCCGAGACCGATCGCCTTCTGGGACGCGGACATCTCGGCGTGCGTGCTCCAGCCGCCGAGGAGGTCGGCGGCGTCCGCGCCGCCGGAGGCGAGGAACCAGCCGCGGGTGTCCCGGCCGCGGACCGCGGCGCCGACCAGCAGGCCGCCGATCAGGGCGTCCCGGTAGCCCATCGAGCGCAGCAGCAGCCGGGTGGTCGGCGCCGGTTCCTCGTGGTCGCCCCACATCCGGTTGGCCTTCTCGGGCGCGACCAGGAAGGAGATCCCGGACGCGAGACGGATGCTGCCGGCGACGAGGGCTGCGCGGTCCAGGCTCATGCCCGGGATCGTAGGGCTACGACACCGGCTGGAGCAGCAGAGCGCGCCAGGAGTCCTTGCCGTAGAGCGCGCGGGCGCCGCCGTCGTACACGACCGTGCCGGATCCGGGCCGGGCCCAGGTCATCGTGCCGGTGCCGGTGTCGTAGGTGGCGACCGGCGCCTTGAACGGGGCTGTGCGCGGGGCGTTCTGGGCGCCGCGGGCGTTCACGTTCGGGCCTTCGGTGCAGCGGGCGTCCATGTCCATCGGCTTGTTGCTGCCGTCGGCGGCCGGCCGGCGCTCCTTGACGTCGTACCCCTGGTGGCAGACCACCGGATCGGGGTTGAGGATGAAGCCGAAGCGGGCGTCGTAGCCGTCGGGGTTCTTGGCGACGACGGTGAAGCCGCCGGCGACGACGCTGGGGTAGACGGCGAGCATCTGGCGCACGCCCGGGAGGTGCTTGACCACGACCTCGCCGGTCGTGACCACGTTGTTGATCAGGCTGCCGAGGTCGACCTTGTTGCGCTCCAGGAAGGTGCGCAGCTCGGTGGCGGTCGCGGAGCCGTTCTCGATCAGCGAGCGCAGCGAGGCGTCGTTGTCGGCGAGGGTGCCGCTGAACAGCGCCAGGTCGCGCGCGAAGCTGCGGACCGCGGAGCCCTTGTCGGCCTGCGTGCGCAGGACGGTGTTGCCGTCCTTGATCAACGCCGTGGTGACGTCGAAGTTGTCGTTGGCGGCCCGGATGAACTCGTTCGAGGTGTCGATGATCCGGCCCAGGTCGTCACCGGTGCCCTGGAACGCGGCACCGAGCTCGGAGACCGTCGTACGGAGCTGGTCCTGCGGGACCGACTGCACCAGGCCGTCGAGGTTGGTGAGGATCTCGGTCGTCGACACCGGGACGGCGGTGTCGGCGGGCGCGATCACCGAGCCGTCCTTGAGGTACGGCGCCTCGTCCGTCTTCGGCTCCAGGTCGACGTACTGCTCGCCGACCGCTGACTTGTTGGCCACCCGCGCCAGGGTGTCGGCAGGGATGTCGTCGTGGGTCTTGTCGATGCGCAGCACGACGTTGACCCCGTCGTCGGTCAGCTTCATGTCGCTGACCTGGCCGACCCCGACACCGCGGTAGGCCACCGCCGCGCCGGTGAAGATGCCGCCGGACTGCGCGAAGTGCGCGTTGACCTCGTACGACGAGTCGTAGACCAGCCGGTCCAGCCGCGCGTAGCGGGCCCCGACGAACGAGACACCCACCAGCGTGATGAACACGAAGATGAGCAGCTGCCGCTTGGTGCGGGTCGTCAGCACGTCGGAACTCCTTGATCGGGGCGGCACCCGCGAGGCACGGCTTCGCCGCCGCAAGGATCGCAGAGCAGAACCGGGCAAATCGCCCGGTTCCGGCGCAATGGGTGCTAGATCACACCGGGTCGCGGCGGCTGCAGGTTGATCGTGCTGACGCCCGAACCGCCGAGCACCGCCTGGCTGAACCGCATCAACGACGGCAGCAGTGTCGGCAGCTCGGCCGTGCGCCCGAGCCGGACGTAGCGCTCCAGCTGGCCGTAGACGCCGCTCACGAGCATCGGCACCATCTCCGGGTCGGGGGACCCCGCGCCGACCTCGGGCTCCATCCCGTTGAAGAGCTCGAACGAGGCGTCCAGGGACGCCTCCACCCGCTCCTGCGCCTCGCGGCCGGCCTTCGCGAACTCGACCAGGAAGAAGCGCGCGAACGCGGGGTTGTCGGCGAGCGCCCGGAGCAGGGCGAGGATCCCGCGCTCGGTCCGGTCGCGGCTCGTCGTCCCGGCCGCGGGGGCGTCGTACGCGCCGGCGACGACCTCGAAGAGCACCGCGACCCCGGCGTCGTACGCCGCCAGGACGAGCTCCTGCTTGGAGTGGAAGTGCTCGTAGAAGGTGGCCAGTCCGACGCCGGCGCGGGCGCAGATCGTCTTGATGTGCGCGCCCTCGAGGCCCTCGGTCGCGATCACCTGGACGACCGCGTCGCGGAGCCGGTCCTGCTGCAGCGCGGCGATCTCCTCGCGCGAGTACCCGTGCCCGACGGGGGTCAGCGAGCGGTCGGGGTCGCGGGCGTCCCGGAGCCCGGGGAGGACCGCGGACTCCGGTGGGGCACCGGGAGCTGGGTTCATGGTGCGCCGAGCGTAATCGTCGGCACCGGATCTCCGGCACGCTTCGCGGAGATCACCGCCTCACCCGGGCGGGTCGACCAGGCCGGCCAGATCGGCCAGCAGCGCGACCTGGTGCTCGAAGACTGCCTCGGTGTCGGTGAACGTGTCGGGGCCGTACTGGCCGAAGACCTCGAAGCTCACCGACCCGAAGAGCGCGGTCCAGGCGAGCACGCCGCGGGCGACCAGCTCGGGCGGGGCGCTGAGCCCGAACTCGGCGCGGATCCGCTCGACGTCGGCGGCGACGGCGGGGGTGACCGGCGCGTTCGCGGGGAGCTCGACGCGGCCGGCCCGCCAGGCGTTCTCCCAGACGGCGATGAGCGCGCGGATCACCCGCGTCCCCGGTCCGGTGGTCCGCTCCCCCGGCGCCTGGTAGCCGGGGACCGGGCTGCCGAAGAGCAGCGCGTACGTCGCCGGCTCGCGCAGCGCCCAGGCCCGGACGGTCCGCGCGATCGCGAAGAGCTGCGCCCGGTGGTCGTCGGCCGGGACGGCGGCGACGGCCGCGTCGACCTCGTCGCCGAGCTCGTCGTACCCGTCGACGAGGAGCAGGGTGAGCAGCTCGTCGCGGCTCTTCACGTAGCGGTAGACGGCGGAGGACACCACGCCGAGGTCGCGGGCGACGGCGCGGAGCGACAGCGCGGCGGCGCCGTCGGTGGCGAGGTGCTGGCGCCCGATCCGGGTGATCTCCTGCATCGTCCGGGCGCGGGCGCGGTCGCGGGGGGTGGTCCCAGAGGTGGTCCCAGAAGTGGTCACCGGGACATCGTCGTCGTCTTTTGCGTGCACCGTCAACTTTAGAGAGCACCGCTCTTGCTTTCTGGTCCGGGGTCGTGCATGCTCAAAGCGAGAGCACTGCTCTCTACCCGATCCGAAGGAGTCAGCATGAACACCGTCCACGTCGTCACCGGCGCCGGCCCGGTCGGCAGCACCGTCGCCACCCAGCTCGCCGACGCCGGCCAGCAGGTCCGGCTGCTCACCCGCTCGGGCAGCGGTCCCGACCACGCGCTCATCGAGCGCCGCCGGGTCGACGTCTCCGACCCCGCCCAGGTGGCAGCCGCCTTCGCCGGCGCAGCCGCCGTCCACCACTGCATCCACGGCTCGAGCTACTCGGCCAAGGCCTGGCGGGCCGAGCTCCCGGAGGCGGAGCAGGTCGTCCTGCGGGCCGCGGGCGAGGTCGGCGCGGTCGTCGTCTTCCCGGAGAGCCTCTACTCCTACGGGCCCGTCGACCGCCCGATGACCGAGGACCTGCCGCGCGACGCGACCGGCGGCAAGCTCGGCATCCGGGCCGCGCTGCTCCGGGCCCGCGAGGCCTCGGCCACGCCGACGATCAGCGTCGCCGCGTCGGACTTCTACGGGCCTGCCGTGCTCAACGCGCACGCCGGCGAGCGCATGGTCCCGGCCGTCCTGGCCGGCCGGACCATGCGGGTGGTCGGGCGCACCGACCGGCCGCACTCCTACACCTACGTCCCCGACCTGGCCGCCGCCATGATCCGCGCGGCGAGCCGGCCGGAGCTCTGGAATTCCTTCCTGCACGCGCCGACCGCGCCGGCGCTCACCCAGGCCGAGCTGGTCGCCGCGTTCGCCGCCGCCGCCGGCGTGGCGACCCCGAAGGTCACCGGGCTGCCGGCCTGGGTGCTCTCCGCCGCCGGGCTGGTGTCGCCCGCGACCCGGGAGCTCGCCGAGACGGCGTACATGTTCACCGACCCGTTCGTCCTCGACTCCTCCGCGAGTGAGGCACGGCTCGGCCTGGCGCCGACGCCGATCGAGGTCGGCACGAAGGAGACCGTGGCCTGGTGGCGGGCGCGCTGAGCATCCACAGGGCGTCCGGCGGAGCATCGACTGCACCGGGCTCGCGGCGTAACTTGACGACGCATGGACATCTTCCGGACGAAGTCGGTCGAGAACTCCCTGGCGGACACCCATGACCCGGAGTTCCAGCTCAAGCGGAACCTCACCGCCCTCGACCTGACGGTCTTCGGCATCGGGGTGATCATCGGTGCCGGCATCTTCACCCTCACCGGCACCGCCGCCGCCCTGTACGCCGGCCCGTCGGTGGTCTTCTCGTTCGTGCTCGCCGCGATCTGCTGCGGGCTGGCCGCCCTCTGCTACGCCGAGTTCGCCTCGACGGTCCCGGTCGCGGGGTCGGCGTACACGTTCTCCTACGCGACCCTCGGCGAGCTCGTCGCCTGGATCATCGGCTGGGACCTGATCCTCGAGCTCATGCTCGGCGCCAGCGTCGTCGCGCAGGGCTGGAGCACCTACTTCGTCACCTTCCTCGACGAGATCGGGCTGGGCTGGCCGGACGCCGTCGGGCCGACCGCCGACGCCGGCTGGGGGCACTTCAACCTCGCCGCCTTCCTGCTGGTGGCCGCCCTGACCCTGCTCGTCGCGGTCGGGATCAAGGAGTCGCTGCGGGTCAACCTGGTCCTGGTCGGCGTGAAGCTCTTCGTCGTGCTGTTCGTGATCGTGGCCGGGCTCTTCTACGTCAACGGCGCGAACTACGACCCGTTCGTGCCGCCCGCCGCGGCGCCGGTCGACTCCTCGGGCATCACCCAGCCGCTGTTCCAGTGGATGTTCGGGATCGAGCAGCAGACCTTCGGGATCTTCGGCATCATCTCGGCGGCCTCGGTGGTCTTCTTCGCCTACATCGGCTTCGACGTCGTCGCGACCACTGCCGAGGAGGCGCGCAACCCGCAGAAGGACCTGCCCCGCGGCATCCTCGGGTCCCTGGTCATCTGCACCGTCCTGTACGTCGCGGTCGCGCTGGTGATCACCGGGATGGTCAAGTACGACCAGATCGACACCAGCGCCGCCCTCGCGACCGCGTTCCAGGACGTCGGCCGCGACGGGTTCGCGACCCTGATCGCCGCCGGGGCGGTTGCCGGACTGACGACGGTCGTGATGACCCTGATGATCGGCGCGATCCGGGTGCTCTTCGCGATGAGCCGCGACGGCCTGCTCAGCCCGCGGTTCGCGCACGTCAACCCGCGCAGCGGCACCCCGGTGCGGATCACCGTGACGATCGGGCTCCTGGTCGCGCTGGTCGCCTCGTTCACCCCGATCGGCGACCTGGAGGAGATGGTCAACATCGGCACCCTGACCGCGTTCGCGCTGGTCTCGATCGCCGTGCCCGTCCTGCGCAACACCCGGCCGGACCTGGAGCGCAGCTTCCGGGTTCCGTGGTCGCCGTTCCTGCCGATCCTCTCGGCGCTCGTCTGCGTCTACCTGGCGCTCAACCTGAGCATCGAGACCTGGTTGCGGTTCGTGGTCTGGATGGTGCTCGGGTTCGTCGTGTACTTCGGCTACGGCTACGGGCACTCCCGGGTCGGCCGCGGGACCGGGATCCCGGCCCCGGACTTCGCCGTCCACGAGGACGGCGAGGAGATCCGGGACTAGCCACCCCTTCCCATCCGGGCCGATCCGTCGCAGGGTGTTCGTAGTCCGGAGTCCGAGGGAGACGGGGAGACACCCATGACCGCCAGCCGTTCACGCCTGTACGCCGCCGCAGCAGCGGCCGCCCTGGTCCTGGCCGGGACCGCCGGCCTCGCCGGGGCCCCGTCCGCCGGGGCCGCGCCCCCGCAGGGGACCACCGTCCACCTGCTGGCGTTCAACGACTTCCACGGCGCCATCGACGCGCCCACCGGGAGCGGCGGCGTGGTCAACGGCACGCCGGCCGGCGGTGTGGAGTACCTGGCCCACGCGATCAAGGCGCGGCGTGCGACCGACAAGGCGCAGACGCCGCACGTCTTCACCGTCGCGGCCGGCGACCTCGTCGGCGCCAGCCCGCTGGTGAGCGCCGCCTTCCACGACGAGCCCGCGGTCGAGGAGATGAACTCCCTCGGCCTGGACGTCACCAGCGTCGGCAACCACGAGTTCGACGAGGGCGTCACCGAGCTGAAGCGGCTGCAGAACGGCGGCTGCCACCCGACCGACGGGTGCCAGGACGGCGACGGGTTCGCCGGGGCGTCGTACCCGATGCTGGCGGCCAACGTCGTCGACAAGACCACCGGTCAGCCGATCCTGGCGCCGTACGTCGTCAAGAAGGTCGGCAACGCGAAGGTCGCCTTCATCGGCGAGACCCTCAAGGGCACCCCGTCGATCGTCAACCCGGCCGGCATCACCTCGGTGAACTTCCTCGACGAGGCCGAGACCGCCAACAAGTACGCGAAGATGCTCCGCGAGCAGCAGGGCGTGAAGGCGTTCGTGCTGCTGCTCCACGAGGGCGGTCAGCAGAACCCGCCGCCGTCGGTGCTCGACCCGAGCGGGTGCGCCAACTTCACCGGCGCCGTCACGGGGATCGTGTCCAAGCTCGACCCGGCCTTCGGTGTCGTGATCAGCGGCCACACCCACCGGTCCTACGTCTGCAACCTGCCGAACTCCTCGGGGGCGAACACGCTCGTGACCAGCGGCGGCACGAACGGTCAGGTGCTCACCGACGTGACCTTCACCCTCGACCAGCAGAGCAAGAAGTTCGTCACCGCCACCGCGGTCAACACGATCGTCGAGAACGGCGTGCGGAACGCCGACGGGAGCTGGCAGACGACCGCCCCCGGTGTCTTCGTCCGCAACCCCGCGCTGGTCGACCCCGACGCGAAGGTGATCGCGGACAAGTACCGGACCGCGGTCGCCCCGCTGGCCAACCAGGTGGTCGGCAGCATCACCGCCGACATCACCCGGTCCGCGACGCCGTCCCAGGAGACCCCGCTCGGCGACGTGATCGCGGACGGCATGCTCGCCCGCACCCAGTCCGCCGGCGCCCAGATCGGGTTGATGAATCCGGGCGGGATCAGGGCCGACCTGATCTTCGGCGCCTCACCCGGCGGCGAGGCGCCCGGCCAGGTCACCTACGGCGAGGCGTTCACCGTGCAGCCGTTCAACAACCTGGTCGTCACGGTGTCGATCACCGGCGCCCAGCTGAAGGAAGTCCTGGAGCAGCAGTTCGCCGGGTACGCCGGCCAGACCACGACCAAGTTCCTGCAGGTGTCGAACGGGTTCACCTACTCCTACAACACGACGCTGCCGCTGGGCTCGCGAATCAGCAACCTGGCGCTCAGCGGGGTCCCGATCGACCCGGCGGCGACGTACCGGGTGTCGACCAACGACTTCGTGGCCAACGGCGGTGACGGGTTCACCAACTTCGGCGTCTCCACGAACCGGGTGTACGCGCCGGGCTTCGACATCGACGCGCTGACGGCGTACCTCGCCACCGGCCCGATCGCACCGGGGCCGGCGAACCGGATCACCAAGCTGGGGTAGGACTGCCGAGGTCGCCAAGGTGTGAAGCTGGTCCGACAGGCACAGCAACACTCCTGCACTCCCGAAGACAGCGGCGTGCGGGATCGCGGAGACGTCACTTACGCGTCGGGTAGGTGACCGTACCCAGACCCGAAACCGGACAAAAGCCACCTTGGAGCCGCTATCGTTCCGCCTGGTTCATTCGCTGGTGGAGGAGAAGAAGACGTGGTCGCGACATGGGCTCGCAAGCGTAGGTACGGACTCGTCGCAGCGGCGGCCGCCGGAACGGCGGTGCTGGCGCTGGCCGGGACGGCCGGGGCGACGGACCCGACGTAGGACACCCCGATCAGCATCAGCAACGCGATCAGCCTGGATGTGACACCGAGCGGGAACGTGCTGACCGTCGGATACCCCGCAGAAGGCTTCCAGCCGACCCCCGGCGCGCACGACGACGGCGCGCGCGGAGAGGTAGCCGTGCAGTACTTCGACCCCACCGGGCGCACCGTCTGGGCCGCACGGCTCGGAGGACGCGGCGTCGAGCAGGGCGCCGGTTACGTCGATGCGCAGGGGAACGCCTACGTCGTCGGGAACCCCACCACTCCGGGCGCTCTCGGTGAGCACTACTGGGCCTCGGAGCGGAACCGGGTCACCTTCCTGGTGAAGTTCTCCCCCGCCGGTCGCCTGCTGTGGGCTGCCCGCATCCCCGGCTCGAACTACGCCGGCGGCATGGCGGTCGACGCCGAGGGCTCGATCTACCTCGACGGCGCCGCCAACAAGGACTTCGTCCCGGACCCCGACGCCTTCGACACCGAGCACGTCGACGGCACCCCGAACGACCCGTACACCTACCCCTTCGACGGCTACGTCATCAAGATCAACTCCTCCGGCACCCGCCGGCTGTGGGGCACCTTCCTCGGCGGCTCGAGCGACGAGATCCCCGGCGGCCTGGCGCTGACCCGCAACGGCAACCTGGTCATCGCCGGCCAGACCCGGTCGGCCGACTTCCCGGTCACCCCGGACGCCGACCTGCCGACCTACCCCAACGCCTACGGCGACGACGAGGGCTTCCTCATGGAACTCACCGGCGACGGCAAGTCGGCCGTCTGGTCGACGTACGTCGACTTCGGCGAGGCCGAGAGCTACGGCGGCGTCACGCTCAAGCCCGACGGCACCATCGACCTGCTCGGGATGAAGGACCGCTACGACCCGACGAACGTCCCCGGCCAGGTCCAGAAGGGCGGCCTCATCAGCCAGTACACCGCGGACGGCCACCACCTCCGGACGATCACGACCGCAGCCTTCATCAACGGCGGCTCGGTCTCCCGCGACGGCTTCATCTTCGGCGTCGGGCACATCGAGGGCCAGCCTCACTCCCGCGACGTCGCGGTCCGCCTCGACCTCGACGGCCGGGTCCTGCAGGCGGTGCCGCTGCCCGGACGCGGCCTGGCCGTCGGCGGTGACAACGGCTCGATGTACGCCAGCCTCGGCCCGCACGAGCCCGGCGACGGCGCGCGTGTCGCCGCCACCGCCAAGCGCACCACGGTGGCCCGCTACACCCGCTGCACCATCCGCGGCACCCGTCACAACGATGTCTTGCGCGGCACGCCGCGCGCCGATGTCATCTGCGGATTCGGCGGCAACGACAAGATCTACGGCCTCGGCGGCTCCGACGTCCTCGTCGGCGGCGCCGGCACCGACACGCTGTACGGCGGCTCCGGGATCGACGTACTCCTCGGCGGCCGCGGCGGCGACCGACTGTACGGCGGACCGCAGCGCGACAAGCTCGTCGGCGGACCGGGCAGCGACACCTGCCCGGATCGCCAGGGCCGGAACTCGTTCAGCTCCTGCCGGCACTGAAGATCGATCGACAGCACACCCGACGACACCTGTCACTGCTCAGGCGGACGGGGGGAAATCCGGGGCAGGGAAGCGTCGGTCTCGACTTCGGCCGACACCGGTCTGCCGACTTCGCCAAGTACGAGGAGCCTCAGAACCCGCCGGTCGAGTGGGCCAGGTCCGCGAACCGCGAGTAGTGGCCCTGGAAGAGCGCCGTGACGTCCCGGATCGGGCCGTTGCGGTGCTTGCCCACGATGATGTCGGCCTCGCCGGCGCGCGGGGACTCCTTCTCGTACATGTCCTCGCGGTGCACCAGCATGACGATGTCGGCGTCCTGCTCCAGCGAGCCGGACTCGCGGAGGTCGGAGACCATCGGCTTCTTGTCGGCGCGCTGCTCGGAACCACGGTTGAGCTGGGCGAGCGCCACGATCGGGATCTCGAGCTCCTTGGCGAGCAGCTTGATCTGGCGGGAGAACTCCGAGACCTCGACCTGGCGGGACTCGACCTTCTTTCCCGACGTCATCAGCTGGATGTAGTCGATGACGATGAGCTTGAGGTCGTGACGCTGCTTGAGCCGGCGGGCCTTCGCCCGGATCTCCATCATGGTCATGTTCGGGCTGTCGTCGATGAACAGCGGCGCGCTGGAGACCTCACCCATGCAGCGGGCGAGCTTGCTCCAGTCGTCGTCCTTCATCTCACCGTTGCGGATGTGGTTCAGCGGGATCCGGGCCTCGGCGCTGAGCATCCGCATGACGATCTCGGCCTTGCCCATCTCGAGGCTGAAGATGACGCTGGTGAGCTGGTTCTTGATCGACGCCGCCCGGCAGAAGTCCAGACCCAGCGTCGACTTCCCGCTACCGGGTCGGCCGGCGACGATGATCATCTGGCCGGACTGCAGGCCGTTGGTGAGCTCGTCGAGATCGGCCAGCCCGGTCGGCACCCCGCGCAACGAGCCGTCGTGGTTGGAGATGGCCTCGATCTCGTCGAGCGTGGACTCCATCAGCGAGCCGATGGGGTGGTAGTCCTCGGAGGTGCGGTTCTCGGTGATCGCGTAGATCTCCGCCTGCGCCCGGTCGACGGTGTCGTCGACCTGGCCCTCGCCGGCGTACCCGAGCTGGGCGATCTTGGTGCCGGCGTCGACGAGCCGGCGCAGGATCGACTTCTCCCGGACGATCTCGGCGTAGTAGCCGGCGTTCGCCGCGATCGGCACGCTCGCCGACAGCGTGTGCAGGTACGGCGCCCCGCCGACCTTCTGCAGCTCGCCGCGACGCTGGAGCTCGGCCGAGACGGTGACCGGGTCGGCGGGCTCGCCGCGCGCGTAGAGGTCGGTGATCGCGTCGAAGATGGTCTCGTGCGCCGGACGGTAGAAGTCGTGCGCCTTCGCGACCTCGAGCACGTCGGCGATCGCGTCCTTGGAGATGAGCATCGACCCGATCACGCTCTGCTCGGCGTCGACGTCCTGCGGCGGCATCCGGCCGGACCAGGCCTCCTGGTTGCCGCTGTCCGCATGGCCGGAGCCGAAGCCGGGACCGTCGAACGCGGCACCCGGCTCGTCCGGGTAGCCGAAGCCGTCACCGGGGACACCCAGTCCCGCCGACTCCGTCATGCTCATGCGATCCCCATTCGCGCTGTCTCGGTGTGCAACTCCGGCACCGTGCGTCACAGTAGGAGACCCCGCCGACACTGTGCCGGGAGGGCCTCGGCCACCAACCTAAGGCGCGGGTCCGGCGCCGGACGAGTCGGTAATCCACAGGCCGCGCCGCCCGTTGTGGAGAAGTCCCCGCCGACCTGGGGGTGACGTGGGAAAGCCTGTGGGTCGCTTGTGGACAACCAGCGTGTCCGATCTCGAATATGGCCTCTGACCTGCTCTTTCGTGTTCCCACAGGCTGTGGATCGAGAAATCCCGCAAGATTGTGATTAACCATTTCGACATCTGGACGCGTCCTGTACGTAAGTCGACTTTCCGGCAACAACTCACAGGGACCGTGCTTGCCCGGGCGTGCCCTAGCCTCCCTGTATGGCAGCCGAGGACCGGGAGATCCTGCGGCTCGCCGTACCGGCGTTCGCGGCCCTGGTGGCCGAGCCGCTGTTCCTGCTCGCCGACTCCGCCATCGTCGGGCACCTCGGGACCACCGAGCTGGCCGGTCTCGGGATCGCCGGAGCGGTCCTCGGCACGCTGATCAGCCTGTGCGTCTTCCTCGCCTACGGCACCACCGCGTCGGTGGCCCGTCGGCTCGGGGCGGGCGACCGGACCGGGGCGCTGACCCAGGGCGTCCACGGGATCTGGCTCGCCGTGCTGATCGGCGTCGGGACCACCGTCCTGGGGCTGCTCGGCACCTCGTTCCTCGTGGGGCTCTTCGACCCCGGCCCCGCGGTGGCCCGCCAGGCGGAGACGTACCTGCGGATCGGCCTGCTCGGCGCCGTCCCGCTGCTGGTCATGCTCGCGACCACCGGCATCCTGCGCGGTCTGCAGGACACCCGGACCCCGCTCGCGGTCGCGGTCCTCGGCAACCTGGTCAACGTCGTGCTCAACCTGGTCCTGGTCTACGGGCTCGACCTCGGGATCGGCGGCTCCGCGCTCGGCACCGTGATCGCCCAGACCGGGTCGGCCGCGGTCCTGCTCGCCGTGGTCGCCCGGGCCGCCGGGGCCGCCGGCGTCGGACTGCGGCCGTCCCTCGCCGGGATCCGCGGCGCGGGCCGGGCCGGCGTCCCGCTGCTGCTGCGCACGGTCACCCTGCGCGCCGGCCTCCTGATGATGACGTACGGCGCCACCGCGCTCGGACCCGACGACCTGGCCGCGATGCAGATCGCGCTGACGATCTGGACCTTCCTCGCCTACAGCCTGGACGCGATCGCGATCGCCGCCCAGGCGCTGACCGGCCGCTACCTCGGGGCGGGCGACCGGGCGGGCACCCGGTCGGTGACCCGGCGGATGCTGCGCTGGGGCCTCGGCGCCGGGGTGGTGACCGGGCTGCTGCTCGCCCTCGCCGCGCCGTACGCCGGCGCGCTGTTCACCCCCGACCCGGCCGTGCGGGAGCTGCTCGTGCCGATCCTGCTCGTCGCCGCGCTCGCCCAGCCCGTGGCCGGGGTGGTCTTCGTCCTCGACGGCGTGCTGATCGGCGCCGGCGACGGCGGCTACCTGGCCCGGGTGGGCCTGCTGGTCCTGGTCGCCTTCGCGCCGGCCGCGTGGCTCGCGGTCGCGGTCGCCGACTCCTCGACCTGGCTGTGGGTCGCCTTCGCGACGACGTTCATGGGTGGGCGCGCGGTCGTGCTGCTGGCGCGCGAGCGGACCGACGCCTGGATGACCGTGGGCCGTACCGGTTCCGTAGGGTGACGCCATGTCGCCGCTGCAGAAGATCGCCATGGGCATGGTCTTCGTGGCCGGCTACGCGCCGTTCCCGGCGCACCCGGACCCCGACTGGCGGAGCTTCGACGGGCTGGCCGACCCGGTCGGCTGGCTGCTGGTGATCCTCGGGATGCAGGGGCTGTGCCGGGCGAGCACCGGGTTCGACGGGGCCCGGTGGGCCGCCTGGGTCGCGGGGGCGGTGAGCGTGCCGCTGTGGTTCCCGCAGGTCGGGCACCAGCTCAGCGACTCCGGCGCGTGGGCGCTCAGCATGCCGCAGACCCTCTTCTGCCTGCTGCTGGCCAAGGGCATCGCCGACGGCGCGGTCGTGGAGGAGCCCGGTGATCCCTACCTGCCACGGCGGTTCGGACCGCTCACCTGGGCCTTCGCCGTCCTGGTGGTGCTGCCGCCGATCGCGATCGGAGGGGACGTCCAGGCGCTGGACGACGTCACCGTGCTCGCCGCGCTCGCGGTCAACATCGTGTTCATCTACTACCTGTTCCGGGTGCACCGCCGCACCTGGCTCGGCGGGCCGGGTCCGCTGCTGGTGGAACCTGCCCGGAACCCCGCGCCGGAGCAGGGGAACGACGAAGGCCGCCCACCCTCGCAGTGAGGGGGACGGCCTTCGCCTGGTTCGTACGCGTCAGGCGGGGACGACGTTGAGGTTGACCTTCGCCTCGACCTCGTCGTGCACCTTGACGGTGACCGTGTGCGCACCGAGCGACTTGATCGGGTTCGGGACCACGATCGTGCGCTTGTCGACCTCGGCACCGGCCTCGACGATCGCCGTGGCGATGTCGGCGGCGGTGACGGCGCCGAACAGGCGACCGCCCTCACCGGCGCGGACCTTGACCTGGAAGGTCGAGCCCTCGAGCTTGGCCTTGACCTCGGCGGCGTGGTCGGCGTCGCGCACCGAACGGGCGTCGCGGGCCTTCTTGATCGACTCGATCGTCTTCTCGCCGCCCTTGGTCCAGCGGATGCCGAACCCGCGCGGGATCAGGTAGTTGCGGCCGTAGCCGTCCTTGACCTCGACGACGTCGCCGGGAGCACCGAGACCGGTGACCTCCTGCGTCAGGATGAGCTTCATCTCGTCAACTCCCTTTCTCAGCGCGCCGACGACGTGTACGGCAGCAGCGCGACCTCACGGGCGTTCTTCACGGCCGTGGCGACGTCGCGCTGGTGCTGGACGCAGTTGCCGGTGACCCGACGGGCGCGGATCTTGCCGCGGTCGGAGATGAACTTGCGGAGGAGGTTGGTGTCCTTGTAGTCGACACCGGTCGCCTTCTCCTTGCAGAACTGGCAAACCTTCTTCTTGGGCTTGCGAATCACTGCCTTAGCCATTGTGGTGCTCCTTTCGAGCCCGGCTCACGCCGGAATGGTTGGCTGTTTGGACTGGACTGGGTGATCAGGTCAGAACGGGGGCTCTTCCGAGCCGCCCGGGACCGCCCACGGGTCGCCGGCCGGCTGGCCGCCACCCTGGGGAGCCCCACCCTGCGGAGCGCCGCCGCCCTGCTGGCCACCCCAGGAACCGCCACCCTGCTGAGCAGGAGCGGAGCCCTGGGACGCCCACGGGTCGTCGCCGCCGCCGCCGGAGAACCCGCCGCCCCCACCGCTGCTGCGGGTGGCGCGGGTGACCTTGGCAGTCGCGTACTTCAGGCTCGGGCCGACTTCCTCGACCTCGATCTCGAAGACGGTGCGCTTCTCACCCTCGCGCGTCTCGAAGGTGCGCGCCTTCAGGCGGCCCTGGACGACGACGCGCATGCCGCGCTGGAGCGACTCGGCGACGTTCTCCGCGGCCTGACGCCAGACCGAGCAGGAGAGGAACAGCGCTTCGCCGTCCTTCCACTCGTTGGTCTGCCGGTCGAAGGTGCGCGGCGTGGACGCGATCCGGAAGTTCGCCACTGCCGCACCCGAAGGGGTGAAGCGCAGCTCCGGATCGTCGACCAGGTTGCCGACGACGGTGATGACGGTCTCGCCTGCCATGGGTTCTCCCTAGGAATTCGTGCCGAGACGCTCAGCGAGCGTCGGGTCGAATCACCTTAGTGCGAAGCACCGACTCGTTCAGCGTGAGCTGACGGTCGAGCTCCTTGACGGTGGCCGGCTCGGCCTGGAGCGACACGACGGCGTAGATGCCCTCGGCGTTCTTGTTGATCTCGTACGCGAGGCGACGGCGTCCCCAGACGTCGACGTTATCGACGGTGCCCCCGTCGTTGCGAACGACGTTGAGGTACGTGTCGAGGGACGGGGCGACCGTCCGCTCTTCGAGCTCCGGGTCGAGGATGACCATGAGTTCATAGGCGCGCATAGCGTTCTCCACCTCCTTCGGACTTGGCGGCCACGGCGTTTCCGTGGCAGGAGGGCTGTGCGTCGTCGCCCGCTCATCGGGAGAGGGCGACGGGTCAGGGTACCCGGACCAGGGGTGCGGGAGCCAATCGGCTCACGCCCGCTCCATCGCGACCGCGAGCGCGGCCCGGACCTGGTCCACGACCGCGCCGCCCCAGGGCAGCCGCGCCACGCGCAGCATCGGGGTGATCAGCGGGACGGTCGCGTCCACCAGCCGGCGGGTGCGCTCCTGGCCTCGGCTGCGGTCGGTGACCCAGAACAGGCCGATGCCGAGGTGGCAGAGCCACAGCAGCTCGGGCAGCACGTCGCGCACCGCGTCCGGGACCCGGGGCACCGCGCCGGCGACGACCTCCCGGTAGATCGCCCGGGACTGGTCGCGCGCGGGGACGGAGGCCTCGCTCAGCGCGTCGCCCGGGCTGTCCGGGCCGAGCGCGATCCCGACGAACGCGGCCCCGAAGCCGTGGTACGGCGCGATCACGTCCAGGTACGCGTGCTCGACGGCGCGCAGCCGGTCGGTGAGCGGCAGGCCGCCGGCCAGGTACGTGGCCGCGCGCTCGGCGTGCTCGGACTGGATCCGGACGTAGAACGCCTGGACAAGCTCGTCCTTGCCGGCGAACCAGTAGTACGCGTTGCTCGGCGTCACACCGGCCTCCTGCGCGATCGCGCGCATGGTGGTGGCGGCGTACCCGCGCTCCTCGAAGAGGCGCAGGGCGGTGTCGAGGATCAGCTGGCGGGTGTCCTGCTTCGGGCTCACGGCGGCACGCTATTTGAACATGTTCAACCAGGCAAGTGCCCGCGCCGCGGGCGGAGGGCCGGGGCGTCGGTGGCCCAGCCTAGGCTGGCCGCATGAGCTCCCTCCCGATCGGCGCGCACGTCGACCAGACCGACCCGATCGCCGAGGCGAAGGCGCGCGGCACGACGCTGGTGCAGTTCTTCCTCGGCGACCCGCAGGGCTACCAGGGACCCGAGATCGCGTACGCCGGTGGCGCGGCCGGTCTGCGGGCCGACGCCGAGGCGGCCGGGATCGACCTGTACGTGCACGCGCCGTACATCGTGAACGTCGCCACCACGAACAACCGGATCCGGATCCCCAGCCGCAAGCTGCTCCAGCAGCACGTCGACGCCGCCGCCGAGATCGGCGCGAAGGGCCTGATCGTGCACGGCGGCCACGTGAACAAGTCCGACGACCCGGCCGTCGGGTTCGACAACTGGCGCAAGGCGATCGAGGCCACCGACCTCAAGCTCCCGGTGCTGATCGAGAACACCGCCGGCGGCGACAACGCGATGGCCCGGCACCTCGACCGGATCGCCGGCGTGTGGGAGGCGATCAGCACCGCCGAGGGGTCCGAGAACGTCGGCTTCTGCCTGGACACCTGCCACGCCTGGGCCGGCGGCATCGCGCTGGCCGACGCGGTCGGGCGGATCCGGTCGATCACCGGGCGGATCGACCTGGTGCACGCCAACGACAGCCGCGACGCCTTCGACTCCGGGGCCGACCGGCACGCCAACTTCGGCAACGGGCAGCTCGACGCGGAGGAGTTCGTCGGCGTCGTCCGCGAGGCCGGGGCGCCGGTCATCTGCGAGACGCCGGGCGGTGCGGCCGAGCACCAGGACGACTTCGCCTGGCTCCGCGAGAGGCTGTGAGCAAGGAGCTCAGCCGCCGCGGGCTGCTCACCGCGGCGGGCGCGAGCCTGCTGGTCGCCGGCTGCGCGGCCCCCGGGCAGAAGTCCGCGGCCGCGGCCGAGGTGGTCGCGCCGGTCAAGATCCGGTACGGCGACCAGCACGCCGACCAGTTCGGGTGGTTCGCCTCGCCGCGCGACCCGAGCGCCCTGGTCGTGCTGATCCACGGCGGCTACTGGCTCTCCCAGTACGGCTTCGCGCTGCTGGCCCCGATCGGCGCCGACCTGCTCCGGCGCGGGGTCGCGGTCTGGAACATCGAGTACCGGCGCGTCGGTGGTGGCGGCGGCTGGCCGCACACCTTCGCCGACGTCGCCGCGGCGATCGACCACGTCGCCGAGCTGCCGCTTCCGCCCCGGGTCACGGACGACCTGCCGGTCCGGGTCGTCGGCCACTCCGCCGGAGGGCACCTCGCGGCCTGGGCCGCCTCCCGGGACGCCGGCACGCCGGGTGGCTCACCACGGGTCCGCGCCGAGTCCACCTTCCCGCTGTCCGGCGTCCTCGACCTCACCACGGCGGCCGAGGACCGGATCGGCAACGGCGCTGCCGTCGCGCTCATGGGCGGGACGCCCGCGCAGGTACCCGACCGTTACGCCCTGGCCGACCCGACCCGGCGGGTCCCGGCGTCCGGCCTGGTCTCGGTGGTGCACGCCGAAGCCGACCAGATCGTCCCGCGCAGCCAGGCGACGGCGTACGTGGCGGCGGCACGCGAGGCGGGCGGGGACGTCACCCTGGCGCTCGTCCCCGGCGACCACTTCGCGCTGGCCGACCCGCGGACCCGGGCCTGGCAGCAGATCGCCGGGTCCGTCGTACCGGGCGGCTGACCACGCGCGTGCTCATGGTCACGACCCCGGCGACGGGTGCGGGTGCACCCACCGGCGTCTCGTTAGGCTCACCTGCGTGACCCCTTCCCCCCTGGCCCCCCCGGCCGTCCGCACGATCACGCCCGCGGAGCACCTCGCGTTCCTCCGGACGCGGACCTCGGCGTCCTTCCTGCAGACGCCGGCCTGGGCGCAGGTGAAGAAGGAGTGGGTCGCGGAGTCGCTCGGCTGGGTCCGCGACGGCGAGGTCGTCGGCGCCGCGCTCGTCCTCTACCGCCGGATCCCGCGGTCCTCGCGCTCGCTCGCCTACCTGCCGGAGGGCCCCGTCATCGACTGGGCCGACGGCGACCTGGCGGCGTGGCTGGAGCCGCTCGCCGCCCACCTGAAGAAGCAGGGCGCGTTCGGGATCCGGATCGGCCCGCCGGTGGTGACGCGGCGCTGGAGTGCGGCACAGGTCAAGGAAGGCATCGCGGACGACGCGGTGACCAGCCTGACCTCGCTGCCGCCGACCGAGCGCAGCCAGACCGGTGCCGCCGTGGTCTCCCAGCTCCGCGAGCTCGGCTGGCGCTGCCAGAACGTCGCCGGCGGGTTCGCCGCCGGGCAGCCGCAGTACAACTTCCAGATCCCGCTGGCCGGGCGCACCGAGGACGACGTCCTCGCGGCGATGAACCAGCTGTGGCGTCGCAACATCAAGAAGGCCACCAAGGCCGGGGTGGTGGTCACCCTGGGCAAGGAGGCCGACGACCTGGCCGCGTTCCACGCGCTCTACGTGCAAACCGCCGAGCGCGACCACTTCACGCCGCGCCCGCTCTCCTACTTCCGGACCATGTACGACGCCCTCGCCGCCGAGGACCCGGACCGGATCCGCGTCTACCTCGCCCACCACGAGGACGACCTGGTCGCGGCCACGATCGCGATCCAGGTGGGTACGCACGCCTGGTACTCCTACGGCGCCTCCTCCACCGAGAAGCGCGAGGTGCGCGGCTCGAACGCGGTGCAGTGGCAGATGATCCGGGACGCGCTCGCCGCCGGTGCCGAGGTCTACGACCTGCGCGGGATCACCGACACCCTCGCCTCCGACGACCCGCACGTCGGGCTGATCCAGTTCAAGGTCGGCACCGGTGGCGAGGCCGTCGAGTACGCCGGCGAGTGGGACCTGCCCCTGAACCGGGCGCTCTACAAGGCCTTCCAGATCTACCTCGCGCGAAGGGGCTGACCGACGGTGTCGCTCGTACTGCACGTCGACGGTGAGCGCTGGCGCGCGCACCTGCGGTCCACCGCCGAGGACCGGCCCGGGCTGGTGCCGGTGATCAAGGGGAACGGCTACGGCTTCGGCAACGACCGGCTGGCCCGGAAGGCGGCCTGGCTCGGTGTCGGCGCCGTCGCGGTCGGCACCTACGGCGAGGTCGACGACGTGGCCAGCCGCTTCGACGGTGACATCGTCGTGCTCAACCCGTGGCGCTCGTTCGAGGCGCCGGAGGAGGGGAACGACCGGATCGTCCACACCGTCGGCCGGCTCGAGGACCTGGCGGCGCTGCTCGCCCGCCCGGACCGGCCGCGCGTCGTGCTGGAGCGGATGACCTCGATGAAGCGGCACGGTTTCACGGCCCGGGGCCTGCGCGAGGCGACCGCCCTGATCGCCGCGCACCACGGCGGCCCGGGCGTGCGGGTCGAGGGCGCCTCCCTCCACCTGCCGCTAGGCACCGGCGGGCTCGAGGAGGCCGACGCGCTGCTCACCGACGTCGTCGCCGCCGGGCTGGCCCGGCCCGACGACCGCGGTCCGGCGACGGTCTGGGTCTCGCACCTCGGCCCGGCAGCGCTGGCGACGCTGGTGCACCGCTACCCCGACGTCGCCTTCCGCCAGCGGGTCGGCACCGATCTGTGGCTGGGCGACCGCGGCGCCCTGCGGGTGACCGCGCACGTCCTGGACGTGCACCCGGTGGAGCGTGGCGAGCTCTACGGCTACCGCGGCCGGACCGCGAGCCGGACCGGAACGATCGTCGTCGTCTCCGGTGGCACCGCGCACGGCATCGGCCTGGAGGCGCCGACCGGCGACCCGGGGCTGCGGTCGCGGGCCTCGACGCTGGCGCGTGGCGGGCTGGACGCAGTCGGCCTGGCGAAGTCGCCGTACACGATCGGCGGGAAGGCGCGGTACTTCGCCGAACCGCCGCACATGCAGTCCTCGATGCTGTTCCTGCCCTCAGGCGCCGACGTGCCCGCGATCGGGGACGAGGTCGACGTCCGGGTCCGCTTCACCGCGACCGCGTTCGACTCCGTCGAGATCGGGTAGCGACAGCGGCTCGACCGGGTAGCCGGGGTCGCCGCGGAGGACGTCGCGGACGACCAGGACGACGAGGTAGAGCTCGGCGGCGACCCGGACCAGGATCGCCAGCTGGTAGGTGGTCGCCTGGTCCCCGGAACCGGGGGCGAGCCAGCCGCCGAGGTAGAGCCAGACCGCCGCGAAGTAGACGAGCTCGCCGGCCTGCCAGATCAGCAGGTCCCGCCAGCGCGGCCGGGCCAGCACGGCCAGCGGCAGCAGCCAGAGCACGTACTGCGGCGAGTACACCTTGTTGACGATCAGGAACGCCGCCACCACGAGGAACGCGATCTGGGCGACGCGCGGGCGCCGCGGCGCCCGCATCCCGAGGACCAGGATGCCAAGGCAGGCCGCGCCGAAACCGAACCAGGACACGGTGTTGATCAGGTGCGCGTCGGTGTTCAGACCGAGCTGGTCGGCGACCAGCCAGAGCGACCCGAGATCGGCGCCCCGCTCGGAGTTGAAGGTCCAGAAGACCTTCCACCTGTCCGGCCCGGTCAGCAGCGCCGGCAGGTTCGCGATCACCCAGGCGCCGACGGCACCGAGGGCCGCCGGGGCGACCAGGTCGTAGCGACGGCGCCGGAGCACGTCGACCAGGAAGGCGCCGAGCAGGAAGAGCGGGTAGAGCTTGGTCGCGGTGCCGAGCCCGACCATCACGCCGGCGAGCAGCGGCCGGTCGCGGGACCAGGCCCAGAGCGCACCGGCGGTGAAGAGCACCGCGAGCAGGTCCCAATTCACCAGCCCGGTGGCGAGCAGGACCGGGGAGGCAGCGAACGCCATCGCGTCCCACGGTCGTCCTGGGCTGGTGCCGGAGAGGAAGAAGACGGTCCCCAGCCCGCAGAGCAGGAGCAGCAGCGCGGTGACCAGGAAGTAGGTGTTGACCTCCTTGGTCATCCCGGGCAGGCCCCAGAGCGCGCCTGTCGTGGTCGCGGCCCGGATCGCGTCGGAGGGACCGGACGGGACCAGCGCGGTGATCTCGGAGGCGCCCCAGGCGAGGTAGGAGATGAGCACCGGGTACTCCATCGCCGGGTAGCGGGTGTCCTTCTCCGAGTACGGCCACCGGTGCTCGGCGAACCCGCGACCGGTGTAGAGGTACGGCACGTCGGAGTAGCACATCCGCGAGTAGCGGACGTCCTCGTTGCTCCAGTCGGTCTTGCCGCAGGGGTACTTCTGCACCAGCCCGAGGGCGAAGACCACCGTGAACAGGGCGAGCAGCACCCGCACCGGGGTCCACCACGGGTGCGGGCGCGCGCGGCGACCGACCGGACCGCCGACGACCTCGCTGAGGGCGCCGAGGACCGGGTCCTCCCGGCTGGGCCTGTTCACGCGCGGTCGGCTCACCACCGGGTCAGGGTCCTCCGTTGCCCTTGCCCTGGCCCTGCCCGCGGCCGCCGTCACAGGGAGGCTGCAGGACCGCGCCGCAGGTGGCCGAGGGTTCCGTCGGCGTCGGGGTGGGCGTCGGCGTCGGTGTCGGCGTCGGCGTCGGGGCCTCCGGGGTCGGCGTCGGCGCGGCCGGCGTCAGCGTGGCCTTCTTCGTCGGCTTCTTCTTCGGCGGCGGCGGCGTGTACGGGTCGTGGCCCTTCTTCGGAGCGTTGCCGTCCACGTTCGCCGGGGGCGGGAAGTCCTCGGTGTCGAGGCCGTCCATCACGGCGTTCATCGTCGCGGCCCAGGTGGCCGTCGGGTAGTCGGCACCGAAGTACGACGGAAGGTAGCCGTCCAGCGGCTCCCGGCCGTTGCCGCGGGCGTACATCACCGCGGTCGCGACCTGCGGGGTGAAGCCGACGAACCAGGACGTGATCACGTGGTCCTTGTCGTCGGTGGCGGTGCCGGTCTTGCCGGCCGCCGGGCGGTTGATCCGCTGTGCCTTGCGACCGGTACCGGCCTTGACCACCTGCTGCATCGCGTAGCTGGTGTCGGCGGCGATGTCCTCGTCGAGCACCCGGTCCGACTTCTTCGGCGCCGTGTAGAGCACCTCGCCGTCACCGGCTCGGGTGACCTTGGAGATCACGAAGGTGTCGTGGTGCAGGCCGCCGTTGGCGATGCTCGAGTACGCGTTGGCCATCTCGACCGGGCTCTGCGGTGCCGAGCCGAGCGAGATGCCGGCGTTGGCCTCGAGCGACGGACGGTCCGGGATGCCGAGGGCGACGGCCATGTCGCGGATCTTCTGCGCGCCGTTCTCCATCGACATCGTCATGTCGATGAACGCGGTGTTGATCGACTGCTCGGTGGCCTTGACCATGTTGACCTTGGCGCCGTAGTCGGTGCCGCTGCCCCCACCCTCGTTCTTGACCTCGGTGCCGTCGGGGAACTCGTAGGGCGAGTTGCCCTGGAAGGTGTCCTTGAGGCTGAAGCCGTCCTTGATCGCGGCGGCGACGGCGAACGGCTTGAAGGCCGAACCCGGCGAGTCCCGCTGGGTGGCCCAGTTGAGCTGGCTGCGCAGGTAGTCCTGGCCGCCGTAGAAGCCGAGCAGCGCGCCGGTCTTCACGTCCACCGAGGCGACGCCGACGTGCAGCTTCTTGTCGTTGAACTCGGTGCCCTCGGGACGCTCGGCGTCGACCGCGGCCTTGGCCGCGTCCATCGCCTTGCGGGTGAAGGTCGTGGTGACCCGGAGGCCGCCACCGGCGATCTGCGCCTCGTCGAAGCCGAGCTTGAGCAGCTCGGCCTTGACCATGTCGAGCATGAAGCCCTTCTGGCCGCCGTTGAGGTTGTTGACGCTCTGCTCCTTGATCTTGGGCAGGCGCCCGCTGATCTCGGCGGCGGTGGCGGAGTCGATCTTGCCCGCGGACTCCATCCCGCTGACGACGTACTGGTAGCGCCGGAGCAGGGCCTCGCGGGCGGCGTCGTTGCGGTCCGGGCTCAGGTAGTTCGGCGAGTTCAGCACCGCGGCCAGCATCGCGGCCTGCGAGGCGTTGAGCTCCTTGGCCGGGATGCCGAAGTAGGCGTTCGCCGCGGCCTGGACGCCGTACGCGCCGCGGCCGAAGTAGATGGTGTTGAGGTAGCCCTCGAGGATCTGCGACTTCGACTGCTCCTGCTGGATCTTCAGGGACAGGAAGGCTTCCTTGACCTTGCGCTGGAGGGTGCGCTCCTGGGTCAGGTAGAGGATCTTCACGTACTGCTGGGTGATCGTCGAGGCGCCCTGGGTGGCCCCGCCCTTGGCGTTGGAGAACGCCGCGCGCAGGATGCCCTTGGGGTCGATGCCCTTGTTGGTCCAGAAGGTGCGGTCCTCCGCGGCGACGACGGCGTCCTGCATCACCTGCGGGATGTCGGCCAGCGGGATCGACTCCCGGTTCTGGGTGGCGAAGCGGCCGATCGTGGTCTTGCCGCCGGCGTAGTAGACCTTGGTCGTCTGGGCCTGGTACGCCTCGTTCGGGTCCGGGATCTCGGTCGCGCGGTAGGCGAAGAAGAAGATGCCGCCGAGGAGCAGGACTCCCACCAGACCGGCGATGAGGCCGATCTTCAGGAAGCGCTGGAAGAGCTCCTTGCGCGTCGGCTTGGCCTTGCGACCCTTCGACGTGGACTTCTTCTTCGGGGTGCCGTTCTTGGCCCCGCTGCTGGAGCGGGGCTTCGGCGTGCTGGCACTCACGGTGTCGGATCTCCAGGGAAGCTCGGGGAAGGGCGTGCGGGTGGAACCGGGTGCGGGCGTGCCGGAGCGGTGCTCGTGGCACACGGGCGCAACGACGAGAGTACGGGGTCGGACCACACCGGGCCACCGGATGCAGGCGAGGCGTGTGTCGGGAGTCTCAAGCCTGAACGGCGGGTGAACTTGCGGAATGGATATATCGGTGCGATAGATTGCTGCGATAGCACCATTCGATACGACGGTCCGAGACATGGTCTCCCGGACCCCGAGGGAAGCAGGGCAGATGCCAAGCAAGGGCGCCACGCTCGAGCTCGCCGTGCTGGGTCTCCTCCAGGAGTCCCCGCTGCACGGCTACGAGCTCCGCAAGCGCCTGAACCTGCTGCTCGGCTGGACCCGGCTGCTCTCCTACGGCTCGCTGTACCCCGCGCTCAAGCGGATGCTGCGGGCCGGCTGGATCACCGAGGTCACCACCATGTCGACCGCGGTCTCGCGCCGCCAGCGGATCGTTTACCAGATCACTCCCGCCGGGATCGAGTACTTCGCCTCCGAGATCACCGACTCCGGGCCGGCCGCGTGGGAGGACGAGAACTTCAACATGCGGTTCGCGTTCTTCTCCCGCACCGACGCCTCGGTCCGGCTCCGGATCCTCGAGGGCCGGCGCTCGCGGCTCCAGGAGCGCCTCGACCGCGCCCGCTCGCTCGGCAGCGGCTCCGACCGCTACCAGACCGAGCTGCGCCGGCACGCCGCCGAATCCGTCGAGCGGGAGGTGCGCTGGCTGACCGACCTCATCGAGGCCGAGCGCTCCACCCAGGACCGGGGTACCACCAAGCGGACCCCGACCACCCCCAAGACCACCCCCAAGACCACCCAGAAGACCACCCAGCCGCCGACGCCGACACCGGCGCCGGTCCCGACAGACCTCAGCACCGAAATCAGTTGAGCAAGAAAGCAGGAGGATCAGCCATGGCGAAGGTTCGCGTAGCCATCGTGGGAGTCGGCAACTGTGCCAGCTCCCTCGTTCAGGGCGTGGAGTACTACAAGAACGCAGACCCGACGGGCACCGTCCCGGGCCTGATGCACGTCACGTTCGGCGAGTACCACGTCGCCGACGTCGAGTTCGTCGCCGCGTTCGACGTCGACGCCAAGAAGGTCGGCTTCGACCTCTCCGACGCGATCAACAACTCGGAGAACAACACCATCCGCATCGCCGACGTGCCGCCGACCGGCGTCACCGTGCTGCGCGGCGTCACCAACGACGGTCTCGGCAAGTACTACCGCGAGACCATCGAGGAGTCGGACGCCGAGCCGGTCGACGTCGTCCAGGCGCTCAAGGACGCCGAGGTCGACGTCCTCGTGTCCTACCTGCCGGTGGGCTCGGAGATCGCCGACAAGTTCTACGCGCAGTGCGCGATCGACGCGGGCGTCGCCTTCGTCAACGCCCTGCCGGTCTTCATCGCCTCGGACCCGGAGTGGGCCAAGAAGTTCGAGGACGCCGGCGTCCCGATCATCGGTGACGACATCAAGAGCCAGGTCGGCGCCACCATCACCCACCGCGTGATGGCGAAGCTGTTCGAGGACCGCGGCGTCACGCTGGACCGCACCTACCAGCTCAACGTCGGCGGCAACATGGACTTCAAGAACATGCTCGAGCGCGAGCGCCTGGAGTCGAAGAAGGTTTCCAAGACCCAGGCCGTCACCTCGAACCTCGAGGGTCCGCTGGCCGGCAAGGTCTACGACCGCAACGTGCACATCGGCCCGTCGGACTACGTCGCCTGGCTCGACGACCGCAAGTGGGCCTACGTCCGCCTCGAGGGCCGTGCCTTCGGTGACGTCCCGCTGAACCTGGAGTACAAGCTCGAGGTCTGGGACTCCCCGAACTCGGCCGGCATCATCATCGACGCGATCCGCGCGGCGAAGATCGCCAAGGACCGCGGCATCGGCGGCCCGCTGCTCTCCGCGTCGTCGTACCTGATGAAGTCCCCGCCGGTGCAGCGCCCGGACGAGGAGGGCCGCGCGTCGGTCGAGGCCTTCATCCGCGGCGACGTCGAGCGCTGATCAGACCCGCTGAAGCACTGATTTCGGCATCGGGCCCCGGACCTCACGGTCCGGGGCCCGATGGTTTTCGCGGACGTCACGGTCCCGTGAACTCCCAGTTTCACCCGTTCGGGGGCCTCCCCAGAGGGTCCCGCGATCACTACGGTGTCGACCATGAGCGATGACACCACCCCGCCGAACCCGCCCGAGGGCGGCGCCCCCGACCCGGGCCAGGTGCCCGAGCAGCCCCCCGCCGGGCCTCCCGGGGACCCGACCCCGCCGCCGGCGTACGGCGCTCCTCCGCCCGCGTACGGCTCCGCGCCCCCGCCCGCGTACGGCGCCCCGCCGCCGGGCTACGGACCGCCGCCGACCGCGGCCGGTGCGGGCGGCTACAGCCCGGTCGAGGCGATCAAGTACGGCTGGGGCAAGTTCTGGAAGAACCCGTCGGCCCTGATCATCCCGGGACTGATCGTCCTGGGCATCGTCATCGTCGTCGAGGTGATCGTCCAGTTCCTGCTGCGCGCCACGCTGCTGGGCACCCACGACTGCACCCAGACGATCTTCGGCCAGAGCGTCGAGACCCAGTGCGGTCCGAACTTCTTCGTGTCGCTGTTCGGCGCCGCGCTCGGTGGTCTGGTGGTCAGCTTCCTGATCGCGACCCTCGGCGCGGGCTTCATCAAGTGCGCGCTGAACGTGGTCGACCACCAGCCGGTCAGCGCGGGTGACGTGTTCGCCTACGCGACCAAGTCCAACGTCCTGGGCACCGCCGCCATCGTCTCGGGAGCCACCTTCGTCGGCACGCTGCTGTGCTACCTGCCGGGGCTGATCGTCGCGTTCCTGTTCTTCTTCGCGATGTTCTTCGCCGTCGACAAGGACCTGGCGCCGATGGACGCGGTGAAGGCGAGCGTGTCGTTCACGACCAGCCACCTGGGCGAAGTCATCCTGCTCGCCCTGCTGTCGTTCCTCTGCCTGATCGCCGGCGCGATCGTCTGCCTGGTCGGCCTGCTGGTCGCCTACCCGGTCGTCTACCTGGGTGCGGCGTACACCTACCGGGTCCTCCACAACGAGCCGGTCACCCCGATCGACGCCCGCTGACGCGGGCACCTCAGGTCACGCCCGGGATCCGCCTAGGATTCCGGGCGTGACTGTGTCCTGGGCCGTCGGCTGGCGCGCGTTCTGGCGCGACCCGGAGCCGGTGCTCTGGCCGGCCCTGGTCGCGGCCGCCGGCTGGGTGCTCGCCTGGGTGGCGACCTGGATCGTCCTGGGCTGGACCGTGCCCGCCACCCGGCCGCGGGTCACCCTCGGCTGGATCGCCTTCTTCCTGCTCGGCCAGGTGTTCTGGCTGCTGCTGGTCCGGGCCGCTCTGCGTGCCCGCGCCCAGCCCGTACGCCGCCCGCGGACCGCCCTCGCCGCCGGAGGCGTGATCGCCACCGCGCTGAGTCTTTCCTTCGTGCTCGGGATCCTCGGGCCGGTGCTGGTCGCGCTGCTGACGCAGTTCACGCTGGTCGGCGTGCTGCGCGACGGGCAGGGTGTCCTGGCCGCACTGCGCACGAGCGCCGCGCTGGCCGTGCGCTCGCCGGTGCGGGTGCTCGCGTTCACCGGGCTCGCGCTGGTGACCGTCCTCGGCGGGGCGGTGCTCGGTCTGGTCGGAGCGGTGCCGGCGGCGGCGGTGGTCGCGCTCGGGCAGCTCGAGCTCGTCCCCGGGAACCGGGTCGGCCCCTGAACGCCCGGCTCAGCGCGGTCCGTGGGTGTTGAGCCAGAGCACCGGCCCGTCCAGCTCGGGACCGAGGTCCGCGACCGCGGCCAGGGCCTTCCCGGTGTACACGGGCTCCAGCTCCAGGCCGATCGCCCCGGCGGCCGTGACCATCGCCCGCGAGGCCGGCGTCGGGTCGCCGTAGGTCGTGCCGAGCCAGTCGTCGCGGGCGGTCAGGTCGTCGGGCCGGATCTCCGGCACGCCGGTCGCCCCGCGCTCGGTGAGCAGCGCCCCGGTCCGGGTGGCGAGCCGGGCGAGGACGGGTGCGTCGAGCGGGAAGGAGTCGTTGACGACCGCTCCGAAGACCCGGGTGCGGAGCCCGGCCAGCCGGAACCCGAGCGCGAGCCCGGCGATGGTGCCGCCGGAGCCCACCGGGACCACCACGGTCCCGGGTTCGGGCAGCTCGCCGCGGACGACCTGGTCGGCGATCTCCAGGGCGGTCTCCACGTAGCCGAGGGTGCCGACCGGGTTCGACCCGCCGGCCGGGAGGTACCAGGGCAGCCGGGCGCGGGTGTACCGGGCGATCAGCCAGGGCGCGGCCAGCCGGAGCCGGCCCGGGGTCGGGTACCGGTGGATGACCGCGCCGGAGGCCTCCAGCCGGGCCAGCTGCTCGCGGACGTGGTCGTCGACCGGCTGGTCGACCAGGCCGAGGACGACCTGGAACCCGTGCTCGGCGCCGTACCGGGCGCAGGCCAGGCCCCAGTGGGTGCCGATGCCACCGACCGTGAAGAGCGTGCGCACGCCACGGCGCTCGGCCTCGGGCAGGATCCACTCCAGCTTGCGGACCTTGTTCCCGGCCCAGCCACCGTCTCCGAAGCGGCTCTCGTCCTTCAGCCAGACCTCGGTGCCGGCCAGCGCCGGGATGCCCTCGAGCGGACGGACCGGGGTCGGCACGGCACCGAGCCGCAGGTGACCGAGGTCGAGCCCGGGGAACCGCGCGTGCAGGTGGGTCACCCGGCCACAGTAGGGCCCAGCGGACTCAGGCGGCCTCGACCTCGGCCTTGATCGCGGCCAGCGTCGTCCCCATGTCGCGCTCGAGCGTCGCGGCGAAGTCGTCGACACCGCCGAGCACCGTCTTGGTCAGCCGCACGGAGATGTCGGAGATGCCGTCGGGCGCCTCCCGGGTCTGCGTGACCCGGGTGCCGCCGTCCGCGGTGGGCTCGAGGCGCAGGCTCCACACCGTGTAGTTGTCCTTGATCCGCCAGGCGATCTCGCGCTCGGCCTCGAACCGGACCACCTTCGAGCGGGTCGGCCACACCAGCGGGCCCTTGCGGTTGATGTTGAGGAACCGGGCGCCGGCGCCGTTCTCGCCCCGCAGGATCGACTTCACGGTCTGCGGGCTCCACCGCGGCATGTTGCGGAGGTCGGAGACGACGGCCCACACCGCGGCGGGCGGAGCGGCGATGTCGAGGGTGGCCGTGATCGGCGCGACGTCGGTGAGCGGCATGGTGTGCCTCCTGGGAACGGTGGGGTCGCCGGACACTACCCGTGAGTAGGTACGGCGGTCTGTGACCCCGGTCACGGTGCCCCGAACCGTGTCTTTCGTGACCAATTGGCAGCGTGCGCCGTTGAGGTTTCTGCTCACCCCTCTGCTCGCCCTTTCCGCCCCTTCTCCAAGGTTGGTCCCCGATGCGTACCTCCCCGCGCCCGTTCCTGCTCGGCGCCGTCCTGGCCGCACTGCTCTCGGTGCTTCTGGTCGCCGCCACGCTGGCCCCGGCCCAGGCCGTCGGCTCCGCGGTCGCGCGCACCCTCAGCGCCAAGCCCGGTACCTCTGCCGCGGTGGTCCGCTCCGCGGTGCTGGTCACGGGGACGCTGTCCCGCTCGCCGAAGGGGAGTGCGGTCAAGGTGCAGCGTCTCTCCGGCAAGAAGTGGGTTCCGGTGAAGACCACCCGCACCACCTCCGCCGGCGGCGCCTACTCCCTGCGGATCCCCCTGCCGGGCAAGTCGGCCGTGTACTCCTTCCGCGCCACCGCGCCGAGCTCGGGCCGGCTCAAGAGCGCCGTGTCGCGGGCTTTCAGGATCTCCGCGCTGTCGCCGGTGGCCGTGGACATGGGCGCGCTCCCGTCCGTCGTGGCCGCCGGGTCGGCCACCACGTTCTTCGGCAGCGTCTTCCCGTACGTCGCCGGCACCACCGTCGCCGTCCAGCAGCTCGCCGGGTCCACCTGGTCCACGGTGACGACCGTGAAGCTCAACCGGACGGGCAACTTCAACAAGGCGTTCACCGTCACCCGGACCGGCACCTACCGCGTCCTCGTCCCGCGGGTCGGGCTCAAGGCGTCGTCGTACAGCCCGGCGGTCACCGTCACCGCCACCCCGGTGATCGCGACCACGAGCCTGCCCAACGGCCTCGTCGGCCGCACGTACGCCGCTCAGCTGACAGCGGTCGGCGGAGCCACCGGAACCTGGACCGCCAGCCCGCTGCCGGCCGGCGTCTCCCTGAACCCCGCGACCGGCCGGCTCTCCGGCCGCCCGACGACCGCGGGTCAGACCGATGTGAAGATCGGGTTCAAGCAGGCCGGCACGGGCTCCCCGGCGCCGTCCCGCACGCTCACCCTCACGGTGACGGTGCCGCCGAAGCCCGTCATCACCACCACCACGCTCCCCGAGGCGACCTCCGGCAACCCGTACCGGACGAAGCTGGCGGCCGACGGCGACCCGGCCGGTACCTGGACCGCGACCCCGCTGCCCGCCGGCCTGCACCTCGACGGAGCCACCGGCGAGATCTCCGGGACCCCGACCGGGAGCACCGCCACGACCCAGGTCACGGTCGGCTTCACCGAGGCCACCACCGGTGAGTCCGCGACCGCCCGGGTGCTCGCGCTCAAGGTGAACCCCGTGGCCGACCCGGTGATCGCCACCAGCAGCCTGCCCGTCGGCGGCGTCACGCAGCCGTACTCGGCCACCCTCGCGATCGCCACCGCGCAGGACATGCCGGCCCCGCCGGGAACCTGGTCGGCCGCGCCGCTCCCGGACGGGTTGTCGATCGACCCGGGCACCGGCACGATCCACGGCACGCCGACCGCCGGCGGCACCACCCAGGTCGTGGTCGGCTTCACCCAGACCAGTACCGGCCGGACCGCGTCGAAGACGCTGGCGCTCAAGGTCAACGCCCTGCCGGTGATCAGCACGACCTCGCTGCCGACCGGCGTGATCGGCCGGGCGTACGCCGCCGGGCTCACGGCTCAGGACAACCCGGCCGGCACCTGGACCGCGGCCCCGCTGCCGGAGGGCCTGTCGCTGAACCCCGGGACCGGTGCGATCACCGGCAGCCCGACCGAGACCGGCAGCACCCAGGTCGTGATCGGCTTCACCGAGACCGCGACCGGTCTGTCGGCGAGCAAGACGCTGCCGCTGCCGGTCGTCACCGCTCCGGTGATCACCACCGCCTCGCTGCCGGTCGGCGGTGTCGGCAAGAGCTACTCGGCGACGCTCACCGTCACCGCCGCCGGCAGCACCGCCGGCACCTGGTCCGCGAGCCCGCTCCCGGCCGGCCTGTCGCTGAACACCGGGACCGGCGCGATCACCGGCACGCCGACCACCGGCGGCACGACCCAGGTGCAGCTCGGGTTCACCCAGGCCAGCACCGGCGTGGCCGCCACCCCGGTGACCGTGGCGCTCAAGGTGAACCCGCTGCCGGTGATCGAGACGACCTCGCTGCCCAACGGCCACAGCGGCCGCGACTACAACGCCCAGCTCAAGGCCGTCGGCAACCCGGTCGGCACCTGGGCGGTCTCCGGGCTGCCGTCGACGATGACCCTCGACCCGAACACGGGAGTCATCTCCGGCAAGGCGCCGGTCGTCCTCGGTTCCAGCTACCCGCTGACCATCGTGTTCACCGAGACGGCCACCGGGCTCACCTCGGCGCCGAAGCAGATCACCATCACGGTGACGCTGCTGTAGACGTCACCGAGCAGACGGCGGGCGTCGACCTGAGGGTCGGCGCCCGTCGTGCTTCCCGGGGGTCAGGCCCGGTCGGAGGACCAGGCGAGCAGGGCGGCCTTCGCGTCCTCGAAGGACATCGGGCCGTTGTCGAGCCGCAGCTCCAGGAGGTGCGCGTAGGCGGCGCCGACCTCGCGGCCCGGGCCGATGCCGAGGATCTCCATGATCTGGTTGCCGTCCAGGTCCGGGCGGATCGCGTCGAGCTCCTCCCTCTCGGAGAGCCGGGCGATCCGCTCCTCGAGCTCGTCGTAGGTCCGTCGCAGCCGGTCGGCCTTCCGCTGGTTGCGGGTCGTGCAGTCCGCCCGGGTCAGCACGTGCAGCCGGGGCAGCAGGTCGCCGGCGTCGCGGACGTAGCGGCGGACCGCGGAGTCGGTCCACTGCCCGTCGCCGTAGCCGTGGAACCGCAGGTGCAGCTCGACGAGCTTGCTCACCGCCGTGGTGTCGTCGGCGGAGAACCGCAGCGCCTGCATCCGCTTCCGGGTGATCTTGGCGCCGACCACGTCGTGGTGGTGGAAGGTGACGGTGCCGTCGTCGAGGAACCGGCGGGTGCGCGGCTTGCCGACGTCGTGCATCAGCGCCGCGAACCGGGAGACGAAGTCGGGACCGCCGCCGGGCAGCCGCTCCTCGAGGTCGATGGACTGCTCCAGCACGGTGAGGGTGTGCTCGTAGACGTCCTTGTGGCGGTGGTGCTCGTCCCGCTCCAGCGCGAGCGCCGGGAGCTCGGGCAGGACGTGGGCGGCCAGGCCGGTGGAGACGAGCAGCCCGAGGCCGGCGCGCGGCCGCGGCGAGCAGACCAGCTTGACCAGCTCGTCGCGGACCCGCTCGGCGGAGATGATCGTGATCCGCTCGGCCATCGCCGTCATCGCGTCCTGGACCTCCGGCGCGACGGTGAAACCGAGCTGGGAGGCGAACCGGGCCGCCCGCATCATCCGCAGCGGGTCGTCGCTGAACGAGTCCTCCGGGCGGCCGGGCGTGCGCAGCACCCGGTGGGCCAGGTCGACGATGCCGCCGTACGGGTCCTCGAAGGTGCGGTCGGGCAGGTTGATCGCCATCGCGTTCACGGTGAAGTCGCGCCGGCCGAGGTCGCCGGCCAGCGAGTCGCCGTACGCGACCTCGGGCTTGCGGCTGGACGGGTCGTACTTCTCGGACCGGTACGTCGTGATCTCGACCTGCCAGTCGCCCTTCCGGCAGCCGATCGTCCCGAAGTCGCGGCCGATGTCCCAGATCGCGTCCGCCCAGCCCTTGAGCAGCCGCTCGGTCACCTCCGGGCGGGCCGAGGTCGTGAAGTCGAGGTCGTTCTGGAGCCGGCCGAGCATCGCGTCGCGGACCGGGCCGCCGACCAGGGCGATCTGCTCGCCGGCCGCGGCGAACCGGGCGCCGAGCTCGTCGATGACGGGGGCGATGCGCTGCAGCGCCGCGGCGGCGCGCTCCTGCACCTCGGACATCATCAGCGGCTGGTCGGACACGGGAGACCACTCTATCCGCGCAGAAGGCGGTCGTCCGCGCCGCCTGCCGCGACCGGCGTGCGCGGCCCGGGTCGTTAGCATCCCCGTGTGAGTCTTCCCCGCACCACGTACGCGGTCCTCACCGCGTTCGTGAGCGCGGTGCTGCTGCCGTTCCTCGTCCTGCCCTCCCCGGCGCGGGCGGCGGACGCGCCGGCCGCCCCGCTGACGGTGCGGCTGACCCGGCTGAGCCCGGCCACGATCCCGGCCGGCGGCCCGGTGGTGCTGGCGGGCACGGTCCGCAACGACTCCGACGAGACCTGGTCGGCGATCAACGTGCACCCGTTCGTCAGCCGGTTCCCGATGACGACGCGCGAGGACCTGGCGAAGGCGGCTGCCGGCGACTCCGAGGTCGAGGTCGGCACCCGGTTCGCCGACGACGGACAGTTCGCCCCGATCGGCGACCTCGCGCCCGGCGCCTCGGCGACCTTCCGGATCCGGCTGAAGCACGCCGACCTGCTGCAGAAGATCAGCGGCGCGCCGGGGGTGTACTGGATCGGCGTGCACGCCCTCGGCCAGAACGCCACCGGACGCGACGGCCTCGCCGACGGCCGGGCCCGCACCTTCATCCCGCTCGTCGCCGCCGACACCGCCCCGACCACGGTGTCGCTGGTGGTGCCGGTGCGCGAACGCGTCCGCCGCGACCCCGTCGGGAAACTGCTCGACACCAGCGACTGGTCCAGGACGCTCGCCGCCGAGGGCCGGCTGCGCCGGGTCGTCGACTTCCTCGCCTCCGCCGGTGGTGGGCGCCCGACCCTGCTGATCGATCCGGCCGTCCTCGAAGCCGTCGAGTCGGTCGCCGCGGACAACCCGGCGCTCTCCCTCGGCACCGCCACCGAGGAACCCACCGCGACCCCGTCGCCCTCGACGAGCCCGACCGGCGACTCCTCCGACAGCCCGTCCCGCGCGGCCGACCGGCTCGACGCCGACGACCGGGCCAACGCCGCCTCCTGGCTCTCCGCCCTCGAGGGCGTCGCCGCGCGGCAGACCGTCCTGGGCCTCGCGTACGCCGACCCGGACACCGTGGCGCTGGCCCGTCGGCGGCCGGCGATGCTGTCGCGCGCCGAGCGCACCGCGACTAGCACGTTCGACCGGCTCGGGATCACCGAGACCCCGGCGGTCGCCCCGCCGGACGGGTGGCTGGACGACGACGCGCTGCCGAAGATCGCGACCGGCTCCGTGATCCTGGTCTCCGACCACGGTGCCCCCCGGACCCGCACCGAGTGGCGCACCGCCGACGACCAGGACCTGGTCTTCACCGACGCCGAGGCGGCGGCCGGCGGCCCGGCGCCGACCGCGGCGCTGGACGCGCTCGCCCTGCGGCAACGGATCGTCTCCGACGCCGCGCTCCGCGCGGCCGCCGGCGAGACCGCCCCGATGGTGGTCTCGCTCCCGGACGACTGGGACCCGGGCCTGGGCTGGCAGCGGTCCGACTTCTTCGCCGCCCTGGACCAGCCGTGGCTCTCCCTGACCCCGGTCACCGGCGGCAGCAGCCTGACCCCCGTCTTCGACGCCGCGCTGGGCTACCCGGCGGCGGTCCGCCGCCAGGAGATCGGCCTCCCGAACGTGCTCGCGGCGGCCTCGATGATCCGCACCGGCGGCACCCTCGGCGAGATCCTCCGCACCGAGAACACCGTCACCCACCAGCTCGACGGCACCGCGCTGACCGGCGTCTCCTACCACGCCCGCCCCGATCCCGAACGGGCGCAGAGCCAGGTGCTCGCCGGTGACGCCGCCGCCCGCGGTGTGCTCGCGCAGGTGTCGGTCACCGGCACCGACTTCGTCACGCTGTCCGGCGGGTCCGGGACCGTCGCGGTCACCCTGGTCAACAAGCTGGACGAGCCGATCACCGTCGGCGTGAAGGCCGACACCGGCACCTCCGGCGTCACCATCGACACCCCCGACCCGGTCGACATGGCCCCGGGCGAACGCCGGGTGCTGCGGCTGCGCGCGAAGGCCTCCGAGATCGGCGTCCACCAGGTGACGCTCACCCCGGCCACCGCCTCCGGCGCGAGCTTCGGCACCCCCCTGACCTTCAGCCTGCGGACGACCCAGGTCGGCATCCTGATCTGGGTCGTCCTGGGCGCCGGCGCCCTGCTCCTGGTCGTGATGATCGCCCGAAGGATCCTGCGCGGGGTCCGCGAGCACCGGTGGCGAGGCCAGTGACCGACGAGCAGGAGCAGCCGGAACGTCCGCCGGTGCCACGGCAGCCGTCGGTGCTGTCGTCGAGCGCGGTGATGGCGGCCGGCACCGTCTTCTCCCGGATGAGCGGCTTCGTCCGTACGACGCTGCTCGCGGCGGCACTCGGCACCGGCCTGCACGCGGACGTCTTCAACATCGCGAACACCATCCCGAACATGCTCTACATCCTGCTGGCCGGCGGCGTCTTCAACGCCGTCCTGGTCCCGCAGCTCGTCCGGGCGCTGAAGAACGACGAGGACGGCGGGGCGGCGTACACGAACCGGATCATCACGCTCGCCGCGATCTTCCTGGCGGCGGTCTCGGTCGTGCTGGTACTCGCGGCGCCGCTGGTGATGCGGGTGCTGCTCGACCCGCAGTTCTTCACCGTCACCTACGCCGAGCAGCGCGACTCGATCATCACGCTGGCGCGCTACTGCCTGCCGCAGGTCTTCTTCTACGGCATGTTCGTGCTGATCGGCCAGGTGCTGAACTCCCGCGGCGTCTTCGGCCCGATGATGTGGGCGCCGATCGCCAACAACCTGGTCGCGATCGCGGTCCTGGTCGGCTACCTGGTCGTCTACGGCACCGCGGAGGGCGACGAGCTCTGCGCCGGGTTCAGCGGCAGCGCGGCCGCCTTCCTCGGCATCGGCTCGACCCTCGGCATCGTCATCCAGTTCCTGGTGCTGATCCCGTACCTGCGCCGCTCCGGGTTCCGGTTCCGGGCGCGCTACGACTTCCGCGGCGCCGGCCTCGGGCACACCTTCCGGCTCGGCGTCTGGACGGTCCTCTTCGTGGTGGCCAACCAGGTCGCGTACACGGTGGTCGTGCGGATCGCCTCCGGGGGCACGCTCAACGGCGGCGTCTGCGACCCGTCCGGCTCCAGCAGTGGCACCGGCTACACGATCTACTCGAATTCGTTCCTGCTCGTGATGGTCCCGCACGCCGTGATCACGGTGTCGCTGGCGACCGCCGTGCTGCCGCGGCTCTCGGCGTTCGCGGCCGACCACGACTTCCGGGCGGTCGGCCGGTCCGTGGTCTCGACGATGCGGTCGGCGTACGCGCTGGTGCTGCCGCTGCTGGCGCTGCTCCCGGTGGTCGCGCCCGATCTCGCCAACGTCATGTTCGGCTGGGGATCGGCGTCGGACTCCTACTCCGACTTCGTGCCGACCCTGTCCCTCTTCGTCATCGGCACCTTCTTCTTCACCAGCCACTACCTGGTGCTGCGCGGGTTCTACGCGCTGGAGCAGAACAAGCGCGTCTTCGGGATCCAGTGCGTGATCGCCGCGGTCAACATCGTGGCCGCCGTGCTGCTCACCCGGGACATCTCGTCCGCGCAGACCGCGCCACGGCTGGTGATCTCCTACACGATCGCGTACGCCGTCGGCGCGACCCTGTCCTACGCCCAGCTCTCCCGGCGCACCGGCGGGCTCGGCGGGCGGTCCCTGGTCCGGTTCGGCATCCGGATGGCCGTCGTGGTCGGACTGTCGGTCGGGTTCGCCTGGCTGGTGCGGACCGGGCTGCTGGAGGTCCTCGGCGGCAGCGGCAAGGTCGACGCTGCGGTCCGGCTGGTCCTGGTCGGCTCGGCCGGCGGGATCGCGTACCTGGCGCTGGCCCGGCTCTTCCACCTGGAGGAGATCGGCGAGGTCGTCGGGCTGCTGACCGCGCGGCTGCCCCGCGGGCGGCGCCGGTGAACCGAGCGGCGGGCCGGAACGGGCCGTCCGGCGTCCTACGATGGGCGTCCCGACCGGTTCGAGGAGGAACGTGCCCATCCCGATGACTCCCGGCACGGTGCTCGGCGGGCGGTACCGGCTCGACGACCTGCTGTCCGAGCACGCGGGTGCCCGGTTCTGGCGCGCGACGGACACCGTCCTGGCCCGCAGCGTCGGGGTGCACGCGGTCGCGAGCGAGGACCCGCGGGCGGAGGCCGTCCTCGAGGCGGCCCGGCGCTCGGCCCGGGTCACCGACCCGCACTTCCTCCGCGTGCTCGACTGCGACGACACCGACGGCCTGACCTGGGTGATCAACGAGTGGGGCGACGGGGAGTCGCTCGACGTCATGCTCGGCCAGGGCCCGCTGCCGCCGGCTCGCGCGGCCTGGCTGACCCGGGAGGTCGCGGAGGCGATCACCGCCGCGCACGCCGCCGACCTGACGCACGGCCGGCTGAACCCGGAGGCGGTGATGGTCACCCCGGCCGGCGCGGTCAAGGTGATCGGCTTCGTCGTGTACGCCGCGATCGCCGGCCCGCGCCCGCTCGACCCGGCGTACGGCGAGGTCGACGACCGCGAGGCCGACGTCATCGACCTGGCCGGCATCCTGTACGCCGCCCTGACCGGCCGCTGGCCGGGACTCGCCCCGTCGTCCGTGCCGCGGGCACCGCGGGAGGGCCTGCGCACGTTGCGTCCGCGCCAGGTCCGGGCCGGGGTGCCACGGACGCTCGACGTGATCTGCGACCGGGTGCTCACCAAGGAGGCGTCCCAGCACGCCGCCCCGGTCGAGACCGCCTTCGAGGTGAACGCCGCGCTCAGCGACTACGTCGGCGACCCCGCCGCGGCGGCGCCCGTGGACCTCCCGGCGATGCACGACGATCCGGCGCCGCCGCCGGACCCGACGCCCGGGCTGACCTCCGGGCTGACCTCCGGGCTGACCTCCGGGCTGACGCCCGGGCTCCCACCCGAGGAGCTGCCCGCCCCCGCACCCGCCCCCGAGGCCGAGCCCGAGGCCGAGGGGGATGGCGCGGTCCACCCGAGCGACGACCCGGAGGCGACGATGGCCGCGCCGCCGCCGTCGCTGGACGAGACGATGCCGCGGATCTACGCCGGGATCCGGCCCGCGGACCCCGACGGGGACGACCCGGCAGGCCGGGAGCCGGTGCCCCCGCCGCCGCCGTTCGAGGACTCCCCGGAGCGGCCGCTCTTCGCCGACCACGAGCGCCGGGTCCCGGAGTCGGCCGCGACCGCGGCCCCGCCGGCGGGATTCTGGCCGTTCGACGACGAGAGCGCCGAGGAGTCCGGCAAGCCGCGGCGGCGCTGGGTCCGGCCGGTCGTGGCCGCCGCCGTCCTGGTCCTGCTGCTCGCCGTCATGTACGCCGCCTTCACGCTCGGACGCGGTGACGACCCCACCGGGTCTTCCGCGGATCCGACGACCGCCCCGACCGCGTCCGCGCCGACCGGGACCCCGGTCACGATCGTCTCGGCCCGCGATTTCGACCCCGAGGGCGACCCCCCGTCGGAGAACCCGGACTCGACGCGCCTGGCCATCGACGGCGACCCGGCCACCGGCTGGCAGACGCAGCGCTACCTCGACGACCCGCGGCTGGGCGGTCTCAAGAGCGGCGTCGGTCTGCTCCTCGACCTCGGTGCGCAGCACACCGTCGGCTCCGTCGAGCTGAAGCTGAAGGGCACCCCCACCTCGTTCGAGGTGTACGCGACGCCGCCCGGTGTCGACGACGCCCCGGTCGAGCTGGCGGACGCCCGTCGGCTCGCCGGCATCAGCGCGGACGTCACCAACCCGGTGGTCCGGGTGGAGCCCGCCGTCCAGACCCGGTTCGTGCTGATCTGGCTGACCCGGCTGCCCCCGGTCGGCGGCGGCTTCCGGGGCGAGATCTCCGAGGTCCTGGTCCGCCCGTGAGCCAGGGGAACGGCTTCGCGCCCGACGAGCCGGACGACGTCACGCTGCTCCGGGCCCACCGCGACGGGGACCCGGACGCCTTCGGCGTGCTGGTGGCCCGGCACCGGGACCGGCTGTGGGCGGTCGCGCTGCGCACCACCGGGAACCCGGAGGACGCCGCCGACGCCCTCCAGGAGGCCCTGATCTCGGCCTACCGCCGGGCCGGCTCCTTCCGCGGCGACGCCCTGGTCACCACCTGGCTGCACCGGGTCGTGGTCAACGCCTGCCTGGACCGGTTGCGCCGCAACAAGGTCCGGGCCGCCCAGCCGCTGCCCGACGACCTCGACGACCACGTCGCCCGCGGGGACGTGCTCGGCACGTCGGCTACGGCGGGGGCGGACGCAGACCCGGAGGCGGCGGCCCTGCGCACCGACCAGCGGCGGGCGGTGCTGGCCGCGCTGGACCGGATCGCCCCGGAGCAGAAGGCGGCGCTCGTGCTCGTCGACATGGAGGGTTACCCCGTGGAGGAGGCGGCGCGGATGCTGGACTGCCCGGTGGGCACCGTGAAGAGCCGGTGCGCCCGCGGCCGGCACCGGCTGGCGGCACTGCTGGCCGAGGCGGGCGTCACCGGAACCGGAGCGCGTTCCCGCCCGTCCGATCAAGGTCCCCCCGCACGACGAGCCGACGAAGGAGGTGTGCCCACATGACCCGACCCGACGACACCCCAGACACCCCCGACGCCCCCGACGCCCCGGGGGACCTGCCCGACGGCGTCCCCGACTTCGACGACCCGGTCCACGACGACGTGCGCGCCCTGCTCGCGGACGTCCGGGTGACCGCTCCGGTCCCGGACGCTGTCGCGGCCCGGATCGACGCCGCGCTCGCCGGTCTGGCGCCGCTGGAGACGTCGACCACGGTGGTCCCGCTGCGCCGGCACCGCTCCAGCGGCCAGCGCCTCCTCGTCGCCGCGAGCGTCGTCGGCGTGGTCGCCCTCGGCGGGATCGCCGTCGGCAACGTCCTGGCCGACCGCAACGGGGCCGACGACAGCGCCTCGAGCACCGCTGCCGGGGACAGCGGTTCGGCGTCGTCCCCGGAGAAGGCCCCCGCCGGAGCGGCCGGGAGCTCGACCACCCCGCAGGCCACCGCCGCCGACGGATCGCTCCCGGCACTCACCTCGGCCGCGTTCGCCACCGGTGCCACCCGGGTGCTCGCCGACGACGGCAAGGACCTGGCGTACTCCGGCGAGCGCTCCCCGGCGCCGCAGACGTCCGACCTCGCGACGCTCAGCTCCGCGCTCGGCTGCTCCCCGAGCGCGACCCCGGCCCCGGCCCCGGGAGGCTCGTCGTACGCGGTGCTGCTGGACGGCCGGCCCGCGCTCCTGGTGGTCAGCGCCCGGGCGGACGGCCACCGGATCGCCGAGGCGTTCTCCTGCACCGGCAAGATGCTCGCCCGCGCCGTCCTGGACTGACGCTCCCGCTGGGAATGCGGCGTGCCTAGGATCTGTTCTGCCACCAGATTCCCACTACAGAGCAGGTACGGCATGTCGGACGCCAGCAACGGCACCCAGAACCCCCGCAACGTCATCATCATCGGCTCCGGCCCGGCCGGTTACACCGCGGCCGTGTACGCCGCCCGCGCGAACCTCGAGCCGCTGGTCTTCGAGGGCGCCGTCACCGCCGGTGGCGCGCTGATGAACACCACCGAGGTGGAGAACTTCCCGGGGTTCCGCGACGGCATCCAGGGCCCGGTGCTGATGGACGAGATGCGCGCCCAGGCCGAGCGCTTCGGCGCCGAGCTGGTCGCCGACGACGTCATCGAGGTCGACCTCACCGGTGACGTCAAGGTCGTGAAGACCGAGGAAGGCACCTTCACCGCGAAGGCGGTCATCCTCGCGATGGGCTCGGGCTACAAGAAGCTCGGCATCCCCGACGAGGACCGGCTCTCGGGCCACGGCGTCTCCTGGTGCGCGACCTGCGACGGCTTCTTCTTCCGCGAGCAGCACATCGCGGTCGTCGGTGGCGGCGACTCCGCGGTCGAGGAGGCGACGTTCCTGTCGCGCTTCGGCTCCAAGGTCACCCTGATCGTGCGCCGCGACGAGCTGCGCGCGTCGAAGATCATGGCCGACCGGGCGTTCGCCGACCCGAAGATCGAGATCGCCTGGAACTCCGCGGTCGAGTCGATCCACGGCGAGGACAAGCTCACCGGGCTCACCCTCAAGGACACCGTGACCGGCGAGACCCGCGAGCTCGACGCGACCGGCCTGTTCATCGCGATCGGCCACGACCCGCGCTCGGAGCTGCTGCCCGGCCAGGTCGACCTCGACGACGAGGGCTACGTCCTCGCCGAGGGCCGCAGCACCCGCACCAACCTGCCCGGCGTCTTCGCCTGTGGCGACCTGGTCGACCACACCTACCGCCAGGCGATCACCGCCGCGGGCAGCGGTTGCGCCGCCGCCCTGGACGCCGAGCGGTACCTGGCCGACAAGGAGCACGCCGAGGCCAGCGCCGCGTCGAGCGCCGTCCCGGCCGGCGTCTGACCTCCGGGCCCAGAACCGGGCCCAGCACCGGACCCAGAACCGGACCCAGAACCATCCCCGGGCGCGGGAAGAAAACGTCCCCGCCCGGGTGTTCCATCAGCGCAACACCCACCGAGACAACGAGGAGCACTCCATGGCCAACCTTCAGGCCGTCACCGACGCCGACTTCGAGGTCGAGGTCCTCAAGTCCGAGACGCCCGTCCTGGTCGACTTCTGGGCCGAGTGGTGCGGCCCGTGCCGCCAGGTCGCCCCGATCCTGGACGAGATCGCCGCCGAGCACGGCGACAAGCTGCGCCTGGTGAAGATGAACGTCGACGAGAACCCGGTGACCCCCGCGGCGTACCGCGTGACCGGCATCCCGACGCTGAACGTCTACCAGAACGGCGAGGTCGTCAAGCAGATCGTCGGCGCCAAGCCGAAGGCCGCGCTGCTGCGCGAGCTCGCCGACATCATCGGCTGAGCGAGGAAGCCTCGAGCATCCACGAGGGCGCCGGGAACCAGGTGGTTCCCGGCGCCCTCGCCCTTTCCGGAGGGCGTCGGGGTGCGGTTAGGGTTCAGGAAGCCCACCGGCACGCGATTCGGGCGCGTGCCGACCTAGTCGGGGAGATCCTTGCTGTGAACACGACCGTCCGCCGCGGCGACACCGGTGCCGCCGTCACGCAGATCGTCGAGCTGCTCGCTCAGCTCGGTCTCCTGGGCGAGCCGGGACCCGGGTCGTACGACGACGAGGTCGAGCTGGCCGTCCGCACCTTCCAGCAGCAGCGCGGCCTGCACGTCGACGGCGTCGTCGGCCCGGCCACCTTCCGCCGCCTCGACGAGGCGCGCTGGACGCTCGGTGACCGGATCCTGACCCACCTCCCCGGCAGCCTGATGGCCGGGGACGACGTCTTCGCGCTGCAGCGCCGGCTGCTCGAGCTCGGGTTCAAGGTGGGCCGGGTCGACGGGTACTTCGGCGCCGAGACCGCGGCCGGGCTGCGCGAGTTCCAGCGCAACGTCGGCATCCCGCCGGACGGGACCTGCGGCCCGCTGACCCTGAAGACCCTGGCCCAGCTGGCCCCGATCGTCAGCGGGGGCGCCCCGAACGCGATGCGTGCCGAGGCCCGGATCAAGGACGCCGGTCCGCACCTGGGCGGCAAGATCGTGGTCATCGACCCCTCGCCCGGGCTGCACCTGCCCGCGGAGCACGTGGACGCGGCCGCCGAGATCGTGCACGACCTGGCCGCCCGGGTCGAGGGCCGGCTGGTGGCGACCGGCGTCCAGGCCTTCCTCACGGCCTCCCGCCCGGGCCGGCACCGGGCACCGGTGCCGGGCGAGCGTGAACAGATGGAGCACCTCGAGGAGATGGAGCGCGCCGCGTTCGCCAACCGCGCAGCCGCGAACCTCTGCATCTCCCTGGCGGTGGACTCCTCCCCGAACCGGGACGCGTGCGGGGTCGCGACCTACTTCTTCGGCTCCGAGGAGCACCAGACCCGCTCGTCGGCGGGTGAACGGTTCGCCAGCCTCGTCCAGCGCGAGATCGTGGCGCGCACGGACCTCGTCGACCTGCGCTGCCACGCGAAGACGTGGGAGTTCCTCCGCCGGACCCGGATGCCGGCGGTGCAGCTCGACGCGGGCTACCTGTCGAACCCCGGCGACGCCCGCCGCCTGGCTGACCCGGGCTTCCGCGACGTCCTGGCCGAGTCGGTCGTGGTCGCGGTGCAGCGGTTCTACCTGAGCCCGGACGCGGACGCGACCACCGGTGTGCTCCGGCTCAGCGAGCTCCGCGCGGCGCTCCAGGGTGACGGCCCGGCCTGACCGGACTGCGATGGACGCCCCGCGGCGCGGGCCGCGGAGCCGGGCTCGGTGCCGGGCGCTTGCCGGTGACGACACCGAGGAGGCGTTCGGCCGCGGCCTCGATCTCCTCGCGCCAGGTGAGCGTGGTGCGCAGGTCCATCCGCATCCGCGGGTACTGCGGGTGCGGTCGATGCGTCTTGAAGCCGACCGCGAGCAGGAAGTCGACCGGCAGCACGCACTCGCCTTCGCGCGGCCGGTGTGCGCCGAAGGCTTCGACAGCCCTGACACCGCCGTGGCCGAGCAGGTCCTTGGCCATCGACTGGATCAGCACCCGGCCGAGCCCCTGGTCGCGGAAACCGGGATCGACGTACGCACTCGCGAGCAGGACGGCATCGCTGCTGACCGGCGCGGTGGCGAACCCGCTGCTGCCGGGCAGGTGCAGCGCGGGGGCCCACTCGATGTGACCGGCCACGACGTCGTCGACGCTGATCACCCGGCCCACCGAGCCCCACTCGCGCAGCATCGTGGAGACCCAGGCGGCCTTCTCCTCGGCCTCGTGGCCCCGGATCCGGGCGCGGTGCACGGGATCGAACTCCCAGAAGGTGCACGTCGCGCAGCCCCCCGGCAGCAGGCCGAGGTTGTCCAGGGTCAGGCGTTCGACCTTCCGGGCCACGTCGCCATCGTACGGCGCCCGCCCGCGACCATGCCGGGGCTCAGGTGCGCAGCGTGGACAGGAAGTCGGCGATCCGCCCGATCGCCTCGGTGAGCATGTCGACGTCCGGCAGCGTCACGAGCCGGAAGTGGTCGGGCTCGAACCAGTTGAAGCCGGTCCCGTGGGTCACCAGGATCTTCTTGGCCCGGAGCAGCTCGATGACGAACGACTCGTCGTCGGTGATGCCGTACATCTCGGTGTCGAGCTTGGGGAAGCAGTACAGCGCCCCCATCGGCTCGGTGCAGCTCACCCCGGGGATCTCGTTGAGCAGGCGCCACGCCAGCTTGCTCTGCTCGTAGAACCGGCCGCCGGGGACGATGTACTCGTTGATCGACTGGTAGCCGCCGAGGGCGGTCTGGATCGCGTGCTGGGCAGGGACGTTCGAGCACATCCGCATGTTCGCCAGCAGGGTCAGCCCCTCGAGGAAGTCCTCGGCGAGGTGCTTCGGCCCGGAGACCATCACCCAGCCGGCCCGGTAGCCGCACACGCGGTAGGCCTTGGAGAGGCCGCTGAAGGTGAGGCAGAGGACGTCGTCGGCGGCGTACTTGGCGGTGTGGTGGTGAACGGCGTCGTCGAAGAGGATCTTCTCGTAGATCTCGTCGCTGAAGATCACCAGGTTGTGCCGCCGGGCGATGTCGACGAGCCCGCGGACGGTCTCCTCGCTGTAGACCGCGCCGGTGGGGTTGTTGGGGTTGATGATGACCAGGCCGTGCGTGTTCTCGGTGATCTTCGACTCGATGTCGGCCAGGTCGGGGTTCCAGCCGTCCTCCTCGTCGCACCGGTAGTGCACCGGGGTGCCGCCCGACAGCGTCACCGCGCCGGTCCACAGCGGGTAGTCGGGGGCGGGCACCAGGATCTCGTTGCCGTCGTCCAGGAACGCCTGCAGCACCAGGGAGATGAGCTCGGAGACGCCGTTCCCGATGAAGACGTCGTCGACCTGCGTGTCGGTCAGGCCGCGCCCCTGGTAGTACTGCGCGACCGCCGTCCGGGCGGAGTAGATCCCCCGCGAGTCGGAGTAGCCCTGGGACTCGGGGAGGTTGTGCACCATGTCCGCGACGATCGCCTCGGGCGCTTCGAAGCCGAACGGGGCCGGGTTGCCGATGTTGAGCTTGAGGATCTTGTGGCCCTCCGCCTCGAGCCGCTGGGCCTCGACCAGGATCGGTCCCCGGACGTCGTACCGGACGTGCTGCAGCTTGCGACTCTGGACGATGCGGCGCATGGGGAGCAGTCTCGCAGAGCCGTCTGCGCACCCGCTGCCCATTTCCGCCCCGTGGATTCCGCCCGGCCCCGCCGCCGTGACACCATCGGGGCGCCCGTCCCCCGGACCCGAGGACCTCCATGCGCGACTTCAGCTACCCCGTCGTGATCGCCGTCGCCAAGACCTGGTTCAAGCTCGGCGACGTCAGGATCACGATGACCGGTACCGAGAACATCCCGGAGACCGGCGGGGTGCTGCTCGCGATCAACCACCTGTCGTTCGTGGACTACCTGATGGCGGGGTACCCGGGCGTCGAGCGCGGCCGGCTGACCCGGTTCATGGCGAAGAAGGAGATCTTCGACCACCCGGTGGGCGGACCGGTGATGCGCTCGTTCCACCACATCTCCATCGACCGCGGCGACGGCCAGGCCGGGATCGACGCGGCGCACCGCTACCTGGACGCCGGTGAGCTGGTCGGCATCTTCCCCGAGGGCACCATCTCGCGGAGCCTCGAGCTCCAGCCGCTGAAGACCGGTGCCGTCCGGATCGCCGCCGACGCCGGGGTCCCGCTGGTTCCGGTGGTGCTCTGGGGGACCCAGCGCTTCCTGACCAAGGGCAAGCCGGTGGACCTCAAGCGCCACAAGACGGTGCTGATCGAGGTCGGCGAGCCGATGCACCCGACTCCGGCCGACAACGCCAACGCCGTCACCGCCGAGCTGCAGCGCCGGATGGAGGGCATGCTGGACCGGCTGATCACGGCGTACCCGGCCGAGGAACAGCCGGCGGGCTCCTGGTGGCTCCCGGCGTCGTACGGCGGCTCGGCGCCGACGCCCGACGAGGCGGCTGCGATGTACGTCGAGGAGCGCCGGCTGCGGGCGCTGAAGAAGGCGGAGAAGCGCGCCAAGAAGGCGAAGAAGTAGCCGATCTACCGCTTCATCGCTTTGGCAACATGACGCTTAGTTGATTTGTCGACATGTCAGGTGCGTCGTGCATCTACGCCATCTGCGGGAGGCTTCCTGGCGCCGGCGCGCCTAGGTTGAACAGATGCGCACGCTCCTCGTCACCCTCGCCCTGACCCCGCTCGCAGCCCTCTTCCTCACGCCTGCCGCCCAGGCGGACGAGTCGCCGGGGATCAACGACACCGCGACCCTGGTCAAGGGCACGGTCACCAGGAGCGGGGACATCAGGGTGGTCCTCCGGCTCACCTGCCCGAAGAGGGACCGCTGGACCGCGTCGATGACCGCCCTGACGATCGGGTCGGGCGCGCCCGACGACATCTTCTCGTCCACCGACCGCGCGAACCCGCCGAGCGGCAGGTGCAGCGGGAGGGCGGACCGGATCGTGCTCAAGCTGGTCACCCAGCCGATCAACGGCGTCTTCTACCCGGCTCCCAGGAACTGCTCCGCCGAGTACGGCGTGACCATCTCCGGCGCAGGGTGGGACATCGCGTTCGACCGCGGCGGCGCCGACGGTGGGCCCGACGGCCCCGGCCCGGTGCTCTGCCTTCAGTAGATTTGTCGACACGCTCGCGTGGTGTCGCGGGCGGACTCAGATCGGCCGGTCGTCCCGGTTCCGCGGGTCGATGATGCCGACGATGCGCTGCAGGTCGCCCAGCGAGGCGAACTCGATGGCGATCTTGCCCTTGGCCTTCCCCATGCTGACCTTCACCCGGGTGTCCAGGCGGTCAGACAGCCGGTCGTTGAGCTCGGCCAGGCCAGGCGCCGTGGGCCGGTTCGCCTTGAAGCGCACCGTCTCCCCCGCGTCGTCGTCGACACCGACCGCGACGATCTCCTCGAGTCCTCTCACCGAGATGCCCTCGGCGATCACCCGGGACGCCAGCCGGTCCTGGGCGCCGGCGTCGGAGACGCCGAGCAGGGCACGGGCGTGGCCCGCGGAGAGGACGCCGGCGGCGACCCGGCGCTGCACGGCCGGCGAGAGCTTGAGCAGCCGCAGCGTGTTGCTGATCTGCGGACGGCTGCGTCCGATCCGGGTGGAGAGCTCCTCGTGGGTGCAGCCGAAGTCGTCCAGGAGCTGCTGGTAGGCGGCGGCCTCTTCCAGCGGGTTCAGCTGGGACCGGTGCAGGTTCTCCAGGAGCGCGTCCCGGAGCATGTCGTCGTCGTTGGTGCTGCGGACGATCGCCGGGATCGTGTCCAGGCCCGCCTGGGTGGTGGCCCGCCACCGGCGCTCGCCCATGATGAGCTCGTAGCGCCCGTCGCCGGCCTCGCGGACGACGATCGGCTGCAGGAGGCCGACCTCCTTGACCGAGTGCACCAGCTCGGCCATCGCCTCTTCCTCGAAGACCTGGCGCGGCTGCTTGGTGTTCGGTGTGATCGAGGAGATCGGGAGCTCGGCGAAGTAGGCGCCGTCCACTCGGGCCGGTTCGGTCGGAGCGCTGCCCGGCCCTGGGCCCTGCGCAGCTCCGTCGACCAGCGGCGCGGTCGCCGTCGCCACCCCACCCGGCGCGGCCGTGTTCTCAGCGACGTCCGGCTGGGTCGGGATCAGTGCACCCAGGCCTCGTCCGAGGCCCCGACGCTTCTCACTCATGCTCCTGCTCCCTTGACGGCCATCTCACGTGCGGCTTCCAGATAGCTGAGCGCACCCGGAGACCCCGGATCGTACGTGATCACGCTCTGGCCGTAGCTGGGGGCCTCGGAGACGCGCACCGAGCGCGGGATCGCGGTCTTCAGCACCTGCTCCCGGAAGTGCTCGCGCACCTCCTCGGCGACACCGGCGGCGAGGTTGGTGCGGCCGTCGTACATGGTGATGAGGATGGTGGTGATCGAGAGCCCCTGGTTCAGGTGAGCCTTGACCATCTCCACGGTCTCGATGAGCTGGCCCAGACCTTCGAGGGCGTAGTACTCGGCCTGGATCGGGATCAGCATCTCGTCGCCGGCCACCAGGGCGTTCAGGGTGAGCAGGCCGAGCGACGGGGGGCAGTCGATGAGCACGTAGTCGAGTCGCTCCTCCCCCTCCTCGCTGATGAGCTCGTACGCCGCGAGTGCCTTGCGCAGCCGGCTCTCCCGGGCCACCACGCTGACGAGCTCGATCTCGGCGCCGGCCAGGTCGATGGTCGCCGGGACGACGTACAGGCCCGGGATCTCCGGGTGCGGATGAACGGCCTCGGCGATGGTCATGCCGTCGACCAGGACCTCGTACGACGACGGCGTCCCCCGGCGGTGGTCCACGGCGAGTGCGGTCGACGCGTTCCCCTGGGGGTCCAGGTCCACGACGAGCACGCGCTGCCCGTGCTTGGCGAGCGCGACGGCCAGGTTCACCGTCGAGGTGGTCTTGCCGACCCCGCCCTTCTGGTTGGCCACCACCATCACGCGGGTCCGGGACGGACGCGGGAGCGGGTCACTGAAGGTCAGGCCCTCCCGGGCACGCAGTTCGGCCTCGATCGCGCGGGCGAGCGGCGTGGTGGTGTCGTCGAACGCGGGCGGTGTCGCGTCGACGTCACCGGCGGTCCTGACGTACGGGTTCACCGCACCGGGGTCCTGCGAGGCTTGCTGGTCGGTCACTCTGTGCTCCTGCGACGATGTTTCACGTGAAACAGCCCGCCGGTTTGTCCCGGCTTGGTCTGTGGATAACTTCGAAAATCTGTGGATACTTGCGCTCAGCCGGTGGTCTTGACCGGTGGAAAACTCTGGCTAGGTGGATTGCCCGATGCGAGCGCGGGCGCGCTTCGACGGCCTCAGGGCTTGTCGACCCGCACGACCCGGACTGCTGGCTCCACGACACCCGATCCTGTCTCGACCACGCCGATCACTCGCCCGCGCAGCCGGCGGATGACGGCGGAAGCGGCCTCGAGCTCCGCCTCTGCCGAGGAGCCTTTCATGGCGAGGAACGACCCGCCAGTCCTGACCAGTGGCAACGACCACCGGGCGAGCTTCTCCAGCGGAGCGACCGCGCGCGAGGTGACGACGTCGAACGAGAGACGGCCGTGCTGCTCCTCGGCACGACCACGGAGCACGGAGACGTTCTCCAGCTCCAGGTCCGCGACTACTTCGTCCAGGAAGGTCGTCCTGCGCAGCAACGGCTCGATCAGGGTCACCTGGAGGTCGGGGCGACGGATCGCCATCACCAGACCGGGAAGCCCGGCGCCGGATCCGATGTCGCACACCGTGGCTCCCTCACTGACGAGGTCGGTGACCACCGCGCAGTTCAGCAGGTGCCGCTCCCAGAGGCGCGGCACCTCCCGTGGACCGATCAGGCCGCGCAGGGTCGCCTCCTGGGCGAGCAGGTGTGCGTACCGCTCCGCTACCGGGAGGGCATCGGAAAACACCCCCCGGGCCACTGAAGGCACGGGGGGTGTTTCACGTGAAACATCGTCCGTCATCGGAGCCTCACGCGGGAAGGATCACCACGTAGCGACGGGGCTCGACGCCCTCCGACTCCGAGTTCAGCCCGGCGGCGGCCACCACGTCGTGGACGACCTTGCGCTCGAACGGGGACATCGGCTCAAGCGACGCCTGCTCACCGGTCTCCTTGACCTGGGCGACCAGGGTCGCGGCCAGCTCCTCGAGCTGGGTACGACGGGCGGCCCGGTGACCGGACACGTCCAGCATCAGCCGCGACCGCTCGCCGGTCTCGCGGTACACGGCCAGGCGGGTGAGCTCCTGGAGAGCCTCGAGCACCTCGCCCTTGTCGCCGATCAGCTGCGGCAGGTCGGCACCGACGATGGACACCGTCGCGCGGTCACCCTCGACATCCATGTCCAGGTCGCCGTCCAGGTCGGCGATCTCGAGCAGCTCCTCGAGGTAGTCCGCGGCGATCTCGCCCTCCTGCTCCAGGCGCTTCGTCCGGGTCGGACGGTTCTCGGAGGTCTCGTCCTCGGAGGTCTGGTCCTCGGCGTCGTTCTCCGGCGCCTCGACCTCGGCGGCCTCGGCGGCTTCGACGTTCTCGCTCACTGGTCGTCTCCCTGGTCGTTCTGGTTCTGGTCCTGGTTCGGGTTGGGCCGCGGGTTGCCCTGGCTGCCCTTGCGCTGGCTCCTCGACTGCCGCTTCGGCTGCTGCCGCGGCGGAGCCGGCGGCTCGGGAGTCTCCTCCACGACGACCTCGGTCTCGACGACCTTGCCGTGCTTGCGGGCCTTCTCGGCGTCACGCTTCTGCTTCGCGTAGAACGCCTCGGTGTTCGGGGCGGGGTTGTTCCGGATCACGTAGAACTGCTGGCCCATGGTCCAGAGGTTCGAGGTCGTCCAGTAGAGGAGGACACCGATCGGGAACGCGATGCCACCGACGGCGAAGACGAGGGGCAGGACGTAGAGCAGCATCTTCTGCTGCTGGGCGTACGGACCACTGAGCGCGTCGGCCGGCATGTTCTTGCTCATCAGCTGGCGCTGAGTGAGGAAGGTGGTCGCCGTCATCGCGAGGACGAGAATGCCGGCGAAGATCTTCACGGCGACCTGATCGGTCGACGTGAAGCTGTCGGCGATGTGGACGTTCCCGAAGATCGTCGCGTTGCGGAGGCTCTCGACGTCAGCCTGGGTCAGGAAGCCCTTGGGCTTGTCGTTGTTCGCGGCGGAGTTGAGCAACCGGAACAGCGCCAGGAAGATCGGCATCTGGATGATCAGCGGCAGGCACGAGGAGAACGGGTTGGTCCCGGTCTCCTTGTAGAGCGCCATCGTCTCCTGGGTCAGCCGCTCCCGGTCGTGGCCGTACTTCTTCTGCAGCTCCTTGACCTTCGGCTGCAGCAGCTGCATGTTCCGGCTGGAGTTGATCTGCTTCACGAAGAGCGGGATCAGCGCCGCCCGGATGACCACGGTCAAGCCGATGATCGAGAATGCCCACGCCGCACCGGAATCGGGGCCGAACAGGGCTCCGAACACCTTGTGCCAGCCGAGGAGAACCGCGGAGATGGCGTAGTACAGCGGCGTCATGATGAACGAGCCGATGTCGCTGAGGAAACCCACTCAGACTCCTTGAGTCGTGTTCGCCCGGGCCGGCAGGTGCCGGACCAGGTCGTTCAGGTCTGGTTCGTGCTGCGGGCCGGCACCGGGTCGTACCCGCCTGCCGCCCAGGGGTGGCAGCGCGCAACGCGGCGGACCGCCAGCCAGCTGCCCTTGATGCTTCCGTGCACCGTCACCGCCTCCAGCGCGTACGCCGAGCAGGTCGGGTGGTACCGACAGACCTGGCCGTACAGCGGACTGATGGCGAAGCGGTAGGCCTTCAGGAGGCCGATGAGGACGTACTTCATGCCGCACGATCCAGACAACGATCCAGCTCGGCCCCGAGATCCCCGAACGTCGCACCGGCTGCCGCGGGCAGAGCCCGGACGACGATTCGCGTTCCCTGCGGAAGCACGTCGACCCGCTCCCGCATCAAGTGCCGGAGCCGGCGCTTCACACGGTTGCGGGTCACTGCGGGACCGACCGCCTTCGCGACGACGAACCCGACAAGAGTCTGGGCATTTGTCGCTTTGTCGACATCTGGTCGGCACAGGTGCACCACCATCAGCGGACCACCGGCACGTCGGCCCCGTCGGACCGTGTAGCGGAAGTCGTCGGCTGACGTCAGGCGATGCGCGGAGGACAGCACACCCGTCGCAGCTGCCTCAGACTGCGAGGCTCTTGCGGCCCTTCCGGCGACGGGCGGACAGGATCGCCCGGCCGGCGCGGGTGCGCATCCGGAGGCGGAAACCGTGCACCTTGTGGCGACGACGGTTGTTCGGCTGGTAAGTACGCTTGCTCACGAGTTACTCCACACGCAGTTCTTATAGGGGAAGCTGGGTTGTCGACGACCGGGTCGCACGACGCATGACGCCGCCAGTCGGCCCTTCCGGGCTGTTCAACTGGAACCGCCTGCCCGCGCTGCGGACCCCTTGACGGGATTCGTTCGTGGACATGCGGCACCCGGTCGAACCGGTTTCGACCTTGCAACGGTACGCGGGCCCCGGCGGGCCGGGCAAATTGAAGTTCGCCAGCACCGCACGGAGCCGAAAAGATCACACCCTGCCAGCACGCAGCGACGCCGCGCCTGCGACACGCCGGTGAATCCGGCAAACCTGTGGACAACCAGTTGATCCACAGGCCGTGGACTTGTTAGCGTCCGCCCACCGATCCCCCCGTTTCCAGCGCGTAACCGCGCTCAACAGCCCGGGCGCCGCACGCTTGCACACCCTGTGGACAAACGTGTGGATCGGCACAAGTGGATCAACCCAGACGACACGACGAGCCGAGATCCCGGTCCGAAACGGCGTCTGCGAACGAGGGGAGCGCGGGAGCGCGTGGAGTCAGCAGCAGGTAATGGTCGTGAGCTCGATGCGTTGTGGCCCGCGATCCTGGACAGCCTGGCTCCCAACCAGCGCGTCTGGCTCGCGTCCAGCAAGCCGGTGATGCTCGCCGAGTCGACCGCGGTGATCGCGGTCCCCAACGAGTTCACCCGCACCCAGCTCGAGGGCCGGCTGCGCACCCGGCTCGAGGACGCGCTCAGCGACAGCCTGAACAAGCCGATCCGGATCGCCGTGACCGTCGACGACACTCTCGCGCCGGAGGACCAGGCACCGGAACCGACTGCCGAGACCGCGGCGGACCCCGCGCCGCGGCACCGCAGCGACCCGCTCGACGACGTCGACCGCCTGGCTCCGACGCCAGGCCTGGGAGATAAGTCCACTTCTCCACAAAACGATTTGTCGACAAACACCCTCGGGATCCCGGAGAGCCCGCTCAACCCCCGGTACACCTTCGAGACCTTCGTCATCGGCTCGTCGAACCGGTTCGCGCACGCGGCCGCGGTCGCCGTCGCCGAGGCACCCGGCAAGGCGTACAACCCGCTGCTCGTCTACGGCGACTCGGGCCTCGGCAAGACCCACCTGCTGCACGCGATCGGTCACTACGTCCGCAGCCTCTACACCGGGGCGAAGATCCGGTACGTGTCCTCGGAGGCGTTCACCAACGACGTGATCAACGCGATCAAGGACGCGAACACGGCCGCGCTCCAGCGCCGGTACCGCGACGTCGACGTGCTCCTCATCGACGACATCCAGTTCCTCGAGGGCAAGCAGCAGACGCAGGAAGAGTTCTTCCACACGTTCAACACGCTGCACAACGCCAACAAGCAGATCGTGATCAGCTCCGACCGGCCGCCCAAGCGCCTGACCCAGCTCGAGGACCGGTTGCGCAACCGGTTCGAGTGGGGCCTCCTCACCGACGTGCAGCCGCCGGACCTGGAGACCCGGATCGCGATCCTCCGCAAGAAGGCCGCCGCCGACCGCCTGCACGCACCCGCCGACGTCCTCGAGTTCATCGCGAGCCGGATCCAGACCAACATCCGCGAGCTCGAGGGTGCCCTGATCCGGGTGACCGCCTTCGCGAGCATCAACCACCAGGAGGTCGACATGACCCTGGCGGAGATCGTGCTCAAGGACCTCATCCCCGAGGGTGGCGAACCCCAGGTCACCGCCGGGCTGATCATCGCCCAGACGGCGTCGTACCACTCGTTCAGCATCGAGGACCTCTGCGGACCGAGCCGGACCCGGGCCCTGGTGACCGCCCGCCAGATCGCGATGTACCTCTGCCGCGAGCTCACCGACCTGTCGTTGCCGAAGATCGGCCAGCAGTTCGGCGGACGCGACCACACCACGGTGATGAACGCCGAGCGCCGCATCCGCAAGGACCTGGCCGAGCGGCAGACGGTCTACAAGACGGTCAACGAGCTGACCATGAGGATCAAGCAGCAGGCCAAGCAGGGCTGACGGCACCACCGTCCGGCCCGAACCACAACGGTGGAAGATGTGGTTCCGGACGACAATTCCGGTGGAGCGTCCGTGGAAAGCTTGTGGACAACTCGCCACCCGCCCTCACAGGCACGCGCGGGAACCACAGGAACCTGTCGTTCGAGCACACCGGATCCACAAGCCCTGGGGACTCAGAACCAGCACCTGACCTGCAATTACGCAGGTTGTCCACAGGATCCACCGGCCCTACTACTACGACGAGATCTAGATATCTCCCCTCGTCGAATCACAACCGGGGGACGCCCTGCCTGGGGACAACATTGTTCTCCGGCTCCCGCACCGCCCGTCCCGCGTGGCAGGATGCCCATCCCGGAGCACTACCGGCCCTCGTCGTGAGGCCGACCCGCAGGAGGAGTCCCCCGTGAAGTTCCGCGTCGAGCGCGATGTACTCGCTGATGCCGTCGCCTGGACGGCCCGCGCCCTGCCCCTGCGCCCGAGCGCTCCCGTGCTCGCCGGCCTGCTGATCGAGGCCGGCAACATCGACGGTGCCGACGGACTCCAGCTCTCCACCTTCGACTACGAGACGTCGGCACGCGCCACGCTCAACGCCGACGTCTCCGCCGAGGGCAAGGCGCTCGTGTCGGGCCGGCTGCTCGCGGACATCTGCCGCAGCCTCCCGAACAAGCCGGTCGAGATGACCATCGACGGCCCCAAGGTGACCCTGACCTGCGGCTCTGCGCGGTTCAGCCTGCAGACGATGCCGGTCGAGGACTACCCCTCGCTCCCGTCGATGCCGCAGGCCCGCGGCAAGGTCAACAGCGAGGCGTTCGCACACGCCGTCGGCCAGGCGGTCACGGCGGCCGGCCGCGACGACATGCTCCCGGTGCTCACCGGTGTCCGCCTGGAGATGGACGGCACGTCGATCTCGATGCTCGCCACCGACCGGTTCCGGCTCTCGCAGCGCGATCTCGAGTGGGACCCCGGAACGCCGGACCTCTCGGCCGCGGCCCTGGTGCCCGCGAAGGTCCTCGCCGACACGGCCAAGTCGCTCACCGGCGGGTCCGAGATCGCGATCGCGCTCTCCACCTCCGGTGCCGGCGAGGGCATCATCGGCTTCGAGGGCTCGGCCGGCGGCGGCATCCGGCGCACCACCACCCGCCTCCTCGACGGCGAGTTCCCCAAGGTCCGCTCCCTGTTCCCGAGCGAGCACCTCACCCTGGCCCGGGTCGAGCGCACCGTGCTGATCGACGCCGTGAAGCGCGTCGCGCTCGTCGCCGAGCGCAACACGGCCGTCCAGCTCGCTTTCGGTGACGGTGTGCTCACGCTCGACGCCGGCTCCGGCGAGGAGGCGATGGCGAGCGAGTCGATCGAGGCCAGCATCACCGGCGACGACCTCACCACCGGCTTCAACCCCCAGTTCCTGCTCGACGGACTCGGCGCACTCGAGAGCCAGTACGTCGAGCTCGCGTTCACCACGTCGGCCAAGCCCGTCGTAATCTCAGGGGTGGACGCACTCGACGCGGGTTCGGGCGACGTCGACGCGAGCTTCAAGTACCTGCTGATGCCGCGCCGCCTGCTCTCCTGACGCCCGCTCCGACCGGAGGGAACCGCACGCCATGCACCTCGGACTCGTCGGCCTCGGCAAGATGGGCGGCAACATGCGCACCCGGCTGCGCAACGGCGGGCACACCGTCGTCGGCTACGACCGCAACCCGGAGGTGTCCGACGCGGACTCGCTCGCGGCGATGGTCGAGGCGCTGCCCAGCCCGAAGGTCGTCTGGGTCATGGTGCCCGCCGGCGTCCCGACCGACGAGACCGTCGTCGAGCTCGCCGGCCTCCTCGGCGAGGGCGACCTGATCGTCGACGGGGGCAATTCGCGCTGGACCGAGGACATCCGGCACGCCGAGCTGCTCGCGCCGAAGGGCATCGGCTTCGTCGACTGCGGCGTCTCCGGCGGGGTCTGGGGTCTGGAGAACGGCTACGCCCTGATGGCCGGCGGCAGCGCCGAGGACGTCGCCAAGGTGCAGCCGGCGTTCGACACCCTGAAGCCCGAGGGCGACTTCGGCTGGGTGCACGCGGGCAAGGTCGGCGCCGGGCACTTCTCCAAGATGGTTCACAACGGCATCGAGTACGCGATCATGCAGTCGTACGCCGAGGGCTGGGAGCTGCTCGAGACCGTCGACCTGGTCGACAACGTCACCGACGTCTTCCGGTCCTGGCGCGAGGGCACCGTGATCCGGTCCTGGCTGCTCGACCTGCTGGTCGCCGCGCTCGACGAGAAGCCCGGCCTGGAAGGGATCCGCGGCTACGCCGACGACTCCGGCGAGGGCCGGTGGACCGTCGAGGCCGGCATCGACAACGCCGTCGCCACGCCGGCGATCACCGCTGCGCTGTACGCGCGTTTCGTCTCCCGGCAGGACGACAGCCCCGCGATGAAGGCGGTCGCCGCGATGCGCAACCAGTTCGGCGGGCACGCGCTGCACACCGAACCGCCCCCGGGCGGGGACGCCCACCCCTGATGCACGTCGCGCACCTGTCGCTGCACGACTTCCGGTCGTACCCGACCGCCGAGGTCGAGATCGGACCCGGCGTTACCGCGTTCGTCGGGCGCAACGGGCAGGGGAAGACCAACCTGGTCGAGGCGATCGACTACCTCTCCAGCCTCTCCTCGCACCGGGTCTCCGCCGATGCGCCGCTGGTGCGGCAGGGCGCGTCGCAGGCGATCGTCCGGGCCGCGGTGATCCGCGACGAACGTCGCGCGGTGCTCGAGATCGAGATCAACCCGGGCCGGTCGAACCGTGCCCGGATCAACCGATCGCCGCTGCCGAAGGCGAAGGAGCTGCTCGGCCTGGTGCGGACCGTGGTCTTCTCCCCCGAGGACCTCGCCCTGGTCAAGGGTGATCCTTCCGAGCGCCGCCGCTTCCTCGACGACCTGCTGGTCCAGGTGTCGCCGCGCTACGCCGGCACCCGGGCGGACTACGACCGGGTGCTCAAGCAGCGAAACTCCCTGCTCAAGACGGCGCGTCTCGCGAGGCGGGGTGGATCCACGTCCGAGTCGGCCCTGTCGACCCTCACGGTCTGGGACGCACGACTCGCCGAGCTCGGCGCCGAGATCCTGCGCCGGCGGATCCAGCTCGTCGCGGACCTCACGCCCCTGGTGGGCAAGGCCTACGAAGCGGTCGCGCGCGGCGCGTCCCGCGACGACGCCGGAATGGTCTATCGACCCAGCCTGGCGCTCACGGGTTTCGAGACGGTTGCTGCGCAACCTCCTCAACCACCGGAGCCGCTCGCGGACCAGATCCTCGCCGAGCTCGAACGCCGGCGACCGGACGAGCTCGACCGCGGGCTCACCCTGGTCGGGCCGCACCGCGACGACCTGCTGCTCTCCCTCGGCGACCTCCCGGTGAAGGGGTACGCCAGCCACGGCGAGTCCTGGTCCTTCGCCCTCGCGCTCCGACTGGCGTCGTACGACTTGCTCCGCGCCGGCGGCGACGACCCGGTGCTGATCCTCGACGACGTCTTCGCCGAGCTCGACGCCGGACGGCGCGCGCAGCTGGCCGACCTGGTCGCGGACGCGGAGCAGGTGCTCATCACCGCGGCGGTCGGCGAGGACATCCCCGAGCAGCTCCGCGGCCGGCGATTCACCGTGGCCGGGGGGCAGGTGACCCTCGATGACTGAGGAACCGGAGCAGGCGGCGGAAGGTCAGACGGAGCAGGAGCAGCACGAGGAGACCGGGCTCGACCTCGCCCGCTCGATCGCCCGCGGGCTGGCCGGGAAGACCGGCCCGCTCCGGCGCAGGACGACCCGGCCGAAGCGGTTCGAGCCGCGGTCGAGCTCGGCGCACCCCGACGACCGGGACCCGCAGACCCTCGACGCGAGCCTCGGACGGTTCGTCGCCGAGCAGGGCTGGCAGACCGAGCTCCGGGTGCACGGCGTCTTCACCCGGTGGCCGGCGATCGTCGGCCGCGAGGTCGCCGAGCACGTCACCCCGGAGTCCTACGTCGACGGCCGGCTGGTCGTGCGCACCGACTCCACGGCCTGGGCGACCCAGATGAAGCTCCTCGCCGCGACCGTCGTACGCCGCCTCAACGAGGAGCTCGGCGACGGCACCATCGAGGTGATCGACGTGCTCGGTCCGCACGTCCCCCGGTGGACGTCGGGACGGCTCCGGGTCAAGGGCCGCGGACCGCGGGACACCTACGGCTGATCCGGGGCCGGCCCCGGTGGCCGGAAACCGGCGGACGCGGATCTGGCGGCCTTGCACCGGTAGGGGTACCCATCCAGGCCCCTGAACCGGGCCCTGAGAGCCGTTCTCGGGCCTCACAGGCTCGAATTTCGGCGAAGATCCCCCAACCGGGCAGCCGCGCACGTGATTTACGGGCCCTGACGCGTAGACTGAGGGCTGGTCGTCCTAGCTGTGGTGACACCGCCAGCGACGACCACTTCTGTGCCGTGAGCACCCTCGTGTGCCGCGCAGCCCGCTCGACCCAGTGAAGAGGAAACCGTGGCCGAAACAGTCCCGAACGAGATGGGCACCACCGGCGCCGTCGACGGCAATTACGACGCCAGCGCCATCCAGGTCCTCGAGGGACTCGAAGCGGTTCGCAAGCGTCCGGGCATGTACATCGGCTCGACCGGCGAGCGCGGCCTGCACCACCTGATCTGGGAGATCGTCGACAACGCGGTCGACGAGGCGCTGGCCGGCTACTGCGACACCGTCAACGTGAGCCTCAACGCCGACGGCTCGGTCACGGTCACCGACAACGGCCGCGGCATCCCGACCGACACGGCCCCGGGCCAGGAGATCCCCGCGGCGACGCTGGCCCTCACCGTGCTGCACGCCGGCGGCAAGTTCGGCGGTGGCGGCTACAAGGTCTCCGGCGGCCTGCACGGCGTCGGCTCCTCGGTCGTCAACGCGCTGTCGACGAAGCTGCACCTCGAGGTGAAGAACCGTGGCTTCCTCTGGGAGCAGGAGTTCTCGCTGGGGACGCCCGACTACGACCTGCGGCAGGTCCGTCCCCTCGAGGACGGCGAGCGCACCGGCACGACGGTCACCTGGTGGGCCTCGGAGGACATCTTCGAGACCACCGACTACACCCTGGAGACGATCTCCACCCGCTTCCGCGAGATGGCCTTCCTCAACAAGGGACTGCGCATCGAGCTGCGCGACGCCCGGCCCAAGGCCGAGGAGATCGCCGAGGCCGTGGAGGACGGCACCGTCGAGGAGGCCGAGGGCGTCGCCGAGGCGGCGTCCGAGATCCACGCCACCGCCGTGGACGGTCACCTCGCCCTGGAACAGGTCTTCCAGTACGAGCGGGGCCTGGCCGACTACGTCGACTTCCTCAACCGGCGCAAGACGCCGATCAGCACGATCATCTCCGCCGAGGCGGAGACCGCGAGCGACGTCCCGAACCCGATGAGCCTCGAGATCGCGATGCAGTGGCAGTCCTCGTCGTACAACGAGTCGGTCCACACCTTCGCCAACACGATCAACACCCCCGAGGGCGGCACCCACGAGGAGGGCTTCCGCGCCGCGCTCACCACCTTGATGAACAAGGCCGGCGAGGACTGGGGCCTGATCAAGAAGAAGGAGGACCGGCTGACCGGTGACGACATCCGCGAGGGTCTCACCGCGATCATCAGCCTGAAGATCTCCAACCCGCAGTTCGAGGGTCAGACCAAGGCGAAGCTGGGGAACACCGAGGCCAAGGGCTTCGTGCAGTCGGTGGTCAACGACCAGCTCGGCGCCTGGCTCGAGCAGAACCCGGCCGAGGGCAAGGAGATCATCCGCAAGGCCCAGGCCGCGGCGACCGCCCGGATCGCCGCGCGCAAGGCGCGCGACCTGGCCCGGAACCGCAAGGGCCTGCTCGGCGGCGGCGGCCTCCCCGGCAAGCTGTCGGACTGCCAGTCGACGAACCCGGAGGAGTGCGAGGTCTTCATCGTCGAGGGCGACTCCGCCGGCGGCTCCGCACGTCAGGGCCGGGACCCGCGGATCCAGGCGATCCTGCCGATCCGCGGCAAGATCCTCAACGTCGAGAAGGCGCGCATCGACAAGGTGCTCGGCAACGCCGAGGTCCAGGCGATCATCTCCGCGCTCGGCACGGGCATCCACGAGGAGTTCAACCTCGAGAAGCTGCGGTACCACAAGGTGGTGCTGATGGCGGACGCCGACGTCGACGGCCACCACATCAACACCCTGCTGCTGACGTTGCTGTTCCGGTTCATGAAGCCGTTGATCGAGCAGGGCTTCGTCTACATGGCCCAGCCGCCGCTCTACCGGGTCCGCTGGAACAAGCCGGCCGAGCACGAGTTCGTCTACTCCGACGCGGAGCGCGACCTGGTCATGGCCGACGGTCTCGACCAGGGCAAGAAGCTCCCCAAGGAGAACCCGGTCCAGCGGTACAAGGGTCTCGGCGAGATGAACGCCGAGGAGCTGTGGGAGACCACGATGAACCCGGACGCCCGGCTGATGCTCCAGGTCACCCTGGACGACGCCGCCCAGGCCGACGAGATCTTCTCGACGCTGATGGGTGAGGACGTCGAGCAGCGCCGCAGCTTCATCCAGCGCAATGCCAAAGACGTTCGCTTCCTCGACATCTGAGCCTGAAGGTAACCACTCATGACTGAGACCCCCACCGACAACACTGGCGGGACCGGCGGCGAGGGCCCCGGCGGCCGGATCGAGCCGATCGAGCTGCAGACGTCGATGCAGCGCGCCTACATCGACTACGCGATGGCCGTCATCGTCGGCCGCGCGCTCCCCGACGTGCGCGACGGCCTGAAGCCGGTGCACCGCCGGGTGCTCTACGCCATGTACGACGGCGGCTACCGCCCGGACCGCGGCTTCTCCAAGTGCTCGCGCGTCGTCGGTGACGTGATGGGTCAGTACCACCCGCACGGCGACTCGGCGATCTACGACACCTTGGTCCGGCTCGCCCAGCCGTGGGTCATGCGCGCGCCGCTGATCCACGGGCAGGGCAACTTCGGCTCGCCGGGCAACGACTCCGCGGCGGCGATGCGGTACACCGAGTGCCGGATGGCGCCGCTGGCGCTGGAGATGGTCCGCGACATCACCGAGGAGACCGTCGACTTCCAGCCGAACTACGACGGCCGCTCCGAGGAGCCGACGGTCCTGCCGGCGCGCTACCCGAACCTGCTGGTCAACGGCTCGGCCGGCATCGCGGTCGGCATGGCCACGAACATCCCGCCGCACAACCTCAAGGAGGTCGCCGAGGGTGCGCAGTGGGCGCTGGACCACCCAGACGCCAGCCGCGAGGAGCTGCAGGACGCGCTCATCGAGCGGATCAAGGGACCCGACTTCCCGAACGGCGCGCTGATCGTCGGCCGCCAGGGCATCGAGCAGGCCTACCGCACCGGCCGCGGCTCGGTCACCCAGCGCGCGGTCATCGAGATCGACGAGGACAACAAGGGCCGGACCTGCCTCTCGATCACCGAGCTGCCCTACATGGTCAACCCGGACAACCTCGCGCTGAAGATCGCCGAGCTCGCCGACTCCGGCAAGGTCCAGGGCATCGCCGACGTCCGTGACGACTCCTCCGGCCGTACCGGCCAGCGTCTCGTCGTCGTCCTCAAGCGCGACGCCGTCGCCCGGGTCGTCCTGAACAACCTGCTCAAGCACACCGAGCTGCAGACGAACTTCTCCGCCAACATGCTGGCGCTCGTCGACGGCGTCCCGCGGACGCTCACGATCGACCAGTTCATCTCCAACTGGGTCACCCACCAGATCGAGGTCATCCAGCGCCGGACCCGCTACCGCCTCGCGGAGGCCGAGAAGCGGGCCCACATCCTGCGCGGACTCGTCAAGGCGCTCGACATGCTGGACGAGGTCATCGCCCTCATCCGCAGCTCGCCGGACGCGAACGACGCGCGTACCGGCCTGATGAGCCTCCTCGACATCGACGAGATCCAGGCGACCGCGATCCTCGACATGCAGCTGCGCTCGCTGGCAGCCCTGCAGCGTCAGAAGATCATCGACGACCTGGCCGAGATCGAGCTGCGGATCGCCGACCTCAACGACATCCTCGCCAACGAGTCGCGCCAGCGGACGATCATCTCCGAGGAGCTCGCCGAGATCGTGGGCAAGTACGGCGACGACCGTCGTACCCAGATCATCGCGGCCGACGGGGACCTCTCCATGGAGGACCTGATCCCGGACGAGGACCTGGTCGTCTCGATCACCCGCGGTGGCTACGCCAAGCGCACCCGCGCCGACCAGTACCGGACCCAGAAGCGCGGCGGCAAGGGCGTGCGCGGCGCGACGCTCCGGGGCGACGACGTGGTCGAGCACTTCATCTCGACGACGAACCACCACTGGCTGCTGTTCTTCACCACGGCCGGCCGGGTCTACCGGACCAAGGCGTACAACCTGCCGGAGGCGCAGCGCGACGCCAAGGGCGGTCACGTCGCCGGGCTGCTCAGCTTCCAGCCCGACGAGAGCATCGCGCAGGTGCTCGCGATCCGCGACTACGAGCAGGCGCCGTACCTGGTGCTCGCGACCCGCAGCGGCCTGGTCAAGAAGACCCGGCTCGCGGACTACAACAGCCCGCGCCAGGCCGGCGTCATCGCGATCAATTTCCGCGAGGACGACGACGAGCTGATCGGCGCCGAGCTGGTCAGCGAGAACGACGACATCCTGCTCGTCTCCCGCAAGGGCCAGGCGCTCCGGTTCACCGCCGACGACAGCCAGCTCCGGCCGATGGGCCGGGCCACCTCCGGCGTGACCGGGATGAAGTTCCGCGACGGCGACTCGCTGCTGTCGATGTCGGTCATCCGCGCCGACGAGATCGCCCACGAGGCCGACGACGAGGACTCGGCCGAAGCCCAGGTGCAGTACGTCTTCACCATCACCGACGGTGGCTTCGCCAAGCGCACCCGGATCTCGGAGTACCGCACCCAGGGCCGCGGCGGTCTCGGCATCAAGGCGATGGCGCTGCAGAACGAGGACCGCGGCGTCCTCGTCGGCGCGTTCATCGTCGTCGAGGGCGACGAGGTCCTCTCGATCACCTCCGACGGCCAGGTCGTGCGCAGCCCCATCAACGCGGACTTCCGGACGACCGGCCGGTCCACGATGGGGGTGAAGTTCGTGACCCCGAAGGGCAACAACACGGTCGCCGTGGTCGCGCGCAGCGTGGAGCGCGCCGACGACGAGGACGAGGCCGAGGAGACCGCCGAGGAGACCGCCGGGACAGGGGCCCCTCAGGAGGCGGATGCAACAATCGCTGACGAGACCGAGTCCGCACCTGTGACCGAGGAGGACTGATGCCCGAGCGGCCCGAGGAGTCGATCGCGCCGCCTCGCAGCCTGGCGGGGACGACGAAGCAGGACGACGGGGGCCGCAACGGAGTGGTTCTCCCCCCGCTACCGGACGAGGAGCCGAAGGGCAGCGGGCGGGGCTGGCGCAAGCGCGAGAAGGATGCCGGGAAGGCACCGGAGGAGAAGGACGTGACCGTGGAGACGAAGGTGCAGGAGCCGAAGGGCGGCGCGGCTGCCGGTCAGCCGGCGCACGCGCCGCGGCCGCACACCCGCAAGGCCACCCTTCGCCTGGTCACGATCGAGCCGTGGTCGGTGATGAAGGCGGCGTTCCTGCTGTCGGTCGCGCTCGGCATCGTCACCGTGGTCGCGGTCGCGATCATCTGGGGCGTCCTCGGCGCCGCCGGTCTGTGGGACTCGGTGAACTCGATCATCCGCGACTCGATCGGGGACAACACCGGCACGCCGTTCGAGATCCAGAAGTACCTCGGCACCTCGCGCGTGCTCGGCTTCACGATGATCGTGGCGGTCTTCGACATCATCCTGATCACCGCGATCGCGACCCTCGGAGCGTTCCTCTACAACCTCGCCGCGACCCTGCTCGGGGGCGTGGAGGTCACCTTCGCCGAGGACCGCTGAGCGGCACCGCGAAGGCGGCCCGGGCCCGTTTTGTCGACTCGCGGAACCATGGGGTAGATTTCCCTCTCGGTTCGGCTGATGCCGATCCGAGCGGGCCTATAGCTCAGACGGTTAGAGCGCTTCCCTGATAAGGAAGAGGTCAGAGGTTCAAGTCCTCTTAGGCCCACTCGATCCACCTTGGGAGGTCGGAATGAAGAAGATCCTGCTGCTCGCCGGAGCGGTCGTGGCCGGAATCCTCATCAAGAAGAAGGTGGACCAGGGCCGCGAGGAGCAGGCCCTGTGGCAGCAGGCCACCGACCCGGTCGAGAAGGCCTGACTCCCGGGGCCTTGGCGCAATTGGTAGCGCACCTGCTTTGCAAGCAGGGGGTTAGGGGTTCGAGTCCCCTAGGCTCCACCACTGCTCATTCCACAACGGCGAGCCGATGGTCGGTGTTGTTGAAGCTCCGCGGGCCGTCCTCGGTGACGGTGACGATGTCCTCGATCCGGACGCCGAACCTCCCGGCCAGGTAGATCCCGGGCTCGACGGAGAAGCACATCCCGGGCACCAGCGGCTGCTCCTCGCCCTCGACCATGTACGGCGGCTCGTGCGTGGTGACGCCGATGCCGTGCCCGGTCCGGTGCAGGAACTCGGCGCCGTAGCCGGCCTCGGTGATCACGGCGCGAGCGGCGCGGTCGATCTCCTGGCAGGCGACGCCGACCCGGACCGCGTCGACCCCGGCCTGCTGCGCGGCGCGGACGATGTCGTGGATCTCCTGGATCTCCGAGGTCGGCTCGCCGACGCAGACGGTGCGGGTGGTGTCGGACCCGTACCCGTGCTTGAGGCCGCCGAAGTCGAGGACCACCGCGTCTCCCGGCTGGATCGTCCGGCCGCCGGCCTCGTGGTGCGGGTTGGCGCCGTTCGGGCCCGAGCCCACGACGGTGAAGTCGACCTGGGAGTGCCCGAACTCGCGGAGCAGCCCGGCCAGGTCGGCGGCCACCTCGGTCTCCTTCCGGCCGGCGAAGCGGACCTTCTTGATCTCGCCGTACGCCGCGTCGGCGGCCGCGCCGGCGGCGGCCAGCCGGCCGATCTCGTTGGCGTCCTTGACCGCACGCAGCATCGGGAGGCTGTGCGTCATCGACCGGTACGACGACCCGGGCAGGACGCCCTGGAAGCCGAGCAGATGCATCGCCCAGGCGGAGTCGGAGATGGCGTAGCTGCCGTCGCCGCGGAGCAGCGGGGCCACCGCGTCGTACGGGTCGGTGCCGTCGGTCCAGTCGGCGAAGGTGACCGCGGTGGCCCCTTCGGCCGCCTCGGCGTCGGGGCGCTCGAGCCGGGGGACCAGCAGCGTCGGCGGGTGGTCGGCCGCGAGCACGAGCGCGGTGAGCCGTTCGGTGATCGCCGTCGGCTGGTAGCCGGTGAGCCAGACCAGGTCCGGGCCGGGGGTGACGACGGCGCCGGTCAGCCCGGCCGCGACGGCCTGGTCGACGACCCCGCGCATCCGGGCGGCGTAGTCCTCGCTGGTGAACGGAACCGGGGCATCGAACTCGGTCATCGCACTCCTCCCGCCGGCGTGATCGTCCTCGACGCTAGGTCGGGCCGCGAACCCGAGACTCCCCCGTTCCGGGGGGAATGCCCCCACCGGGCTGCCGGATCGAGGCCGGGCCGCTAACGGACGATCACGGCGTCTTCAGTCCGAAATGTCCTAGCAACAGCGCCGCACGGGGAACGCGAGACGCCGTGGTGGGCGACGTCCCCGGACGCAACGGACGCGCAATGATTCAGTAATCAACCGTTCCTAATCTGGCCGCCTGCGCCGCCCCCGACCGGCGCAGAGTGAGGAACGTCCGTGAAAACGACCCATGTCCTGCGCGCCAGCCTGCTGGCGCTGCTCTCGCTGCTGGCGGCGCTGCTGGTGCCGCTCGCCGCACCCGCCGAGGCCGTCTCCCCGGCCGCCGACCCGGCTCCGGCCCTGCCGGACCCGACCGCGCGCGGCAGCTACACCCCCGCCGTGGTCCAGGAGGCCAAGCTCGGCACGGCCGCGCTCCAGGAGCCGAACTCGTCCGGCTCCGCGCCGACCGCGGGCACCGCCCAGGCGGCCGAGAACCTGGAGATCCGCGGCCAGCTGTACTACCCGGCCGACCGCGCAGAGCCGTCGCCGCTGCTGGTGCTCGTGCACGGCAACCACGGCTCCTGCGACGCCGGCCAGGACAGCACCACGGCGACCTGCACCCAGTACAAGCGCAACGAGGCCGGCTACGCCTACCTCGCCGAGAACCTCGCCACCTGGGGCTACACGACCTTCTCGCTGTCCCAGGACCAGCTGATGATGCGGCAGGACAACAACAAGGGGAAGGGCATGCACCAGCGCCGCAAGCTGATCGCCGCGGCCCTGGACGCGCTCATCGCGGCGAACAAGCCGGGCGGGCTGCCGGTCGACGAGCACACCACGATCGGCACCACGCTGGTCGGCAGGCTCGACCTGACCAGGATCGGCCTGATGGGCCACTCCCGTGGCGGTGACGCGGTCACCAGCTTCATCGACTACAACCGCGAGCGCACCGACGGACCGCGCTACCCGCTCCGCGGTGTCATCTCGCTCGCGCCGGTCGACTACGAGCGGAAGGCGCCGTACGGGATGCCGTACATGACGATCCTGCCGTTCTGCGACGGCGACGTCTCCAACCTGCAGGGCGCGCGGTTCTTCGAGCGCAGCCAGTACGTCAACGGCGACGACCCGTTCCCGCGGATCCAGTCGTCCCAGCTCGGTGCGATCCACAACTGGTACAACACCGTCTGGTACGCCGACGGCGGCGCGGACGGCCAGGCCAACAACGACGCCGCCTGCGGCAACTCGGCGCCGTTCGCGACGAACAACGTGCACCCGCACAACCTGCGGCTCTCCGGCGCCGGCAGCTACACCGACGACGCGCAGAACTACAAGATCGACAACTCCGCGACCTACGACCCGGCCGTGAACACGAAGATCTCCGGCGACGCGGCGCGGATGGGCGACCAGGAGAGGATCGGCCTGGCCACGATGGCCGCCTTCTTCCGCCGGTACGTCGGCGGCGAGGGAGCGTTCGAGCCGTACATGACCGGTGAGCTCTCCGACACCGCCTCGCACCTGCAGATCCCGCAGTCGGCCTGCCCGACGAGCACGTCCGGCGCCCGGATCGCCTGCAAGGAGCGGGTCTCCACGAGCTACTTCGCCGCCCCCGGCGAGCGCGTCGACATCATCCGACCCGAGACCGAGAACCCGCTCGGCCTCGACGCCCTCGGTGGTGAGCTCAGCGGCAGCGGTTTCGCCTACCCGTACCTGGACAACGGTGCGGTCGCGCTGCCGGCGAAGACGCCTGGCGGCTACGACTGGTGCAACCCGGAGCCGGACGACTTCGCCCCGGCCCAGCTCGGCAAGGGCACCCAGCCGACCGCGGCCAAGGCCTGCCCGCTGCCGGGCAAGGCCGCCCTGGGCGGGCAGAACGGAACCCGGGAGAACGCGCCCGTGAACCACTCCTACGGTCGCCAGCTGGCGCTCGCCTGGGAGTCGGGCCAGAAGGCCGAGCTGACGGCGGACATCCCGGCGGCCTCGCGGGACATGAGCGGGCTGAAGGCGCTCGCCCTCGGTGCGGACGTCAACTTCTTCGACCTCCGGAACCCCGGTGCCGACAACCGTGGCGACAGCACCAAGACCGGCACCACCGCGGACCCGGTGTGGCCGAACGAGCTGCCGCAGTCCTACGACCCGGAGTCCTCGACCCAGGACTTTCTGATCGAGCTCACCGACACGGCCGGCCACACCGGCACCGTCCACGCCGGTGACGAGCGGTGGGGCAACGCGCTGCACGCCTCCACCGGCACCAACACCCCGAACACGCACATCGTGCTGGACCAGATCCGGGTCCCGCTCAGCGAGTTCGCCGGCCAGGGCGTGGACATCAGCTCGCTGGACAGGCTGTCGTTCAAGTTCGGTGAGGCCGGGACGCCGCAGTCCGGCTCGATCCAGGTGGCCGACGTCCGGTTCCAGGAGAAGGCCGCCGCCGGCGCGCTGGTCCTCTCCGACGGCGACGAGGCGGACGGTGCCGGTCACGGCCCGCCGGCGACCGGGCCCGACCCGGCCGACTACCTGAACGGGTACGACGTCACCGCCGGCAACATGAAGCTGATCGACCAGGTCGCGAACCCGAAGGCGGCCACCACCTGGGTGGTCGACGACGACAAGGCGCAGTGCCCGACGGCCTCGTTCACCTCCATCCAGGACGCGGTCGACCAAGCGGCTCCGTGGGACACGGTCGTCGTCTGCGACGGCGTCTACCAGGAGTCCTCGACGCCGGTCTTCGGCCCGGGCAACCCGGTCGCGACCGACGCGATGAACGGCCTGACGATCACCAAGCCCCTGAAGATCAAGGGCGCGGGCGCGGACAAGGTCACCATCGAGCCGAAGCAGTCCCTCGGGTCGCTGGCCGGGCTGAAGCCCTACCTGCGTGACGGCGGCGGCAACGTCGTCACCGTCTCGCGGCAGTCGCTCGGGTCGACCGACACCAACGAGATGTTCGTCGACATCTCCGGAGTGACGGTCACCTCGGGCGACGTCTGGGCCGAGGCCGGGATCGCCTTCTTCGGCGCCTCCGGCCGGGTCTCCGAGAGCGTCGTCGGGCCGATGCGGTCGGCCACGACGCCCGCGGAGCTCGCGGACAACCCGCACGGCTGGGGCATCGTGAAGACCGGGGTGGTCCTCGGCGCCGGCAAGGGCACGGTCGACAACGAGGTCACCGTGGCGAAGAGCCTGGTCACCGGCTACCAGTCCGGCGGCATCCTGTTCGACGGCGCCCGCGGTGCCGACGGCGCGGCCGACAACACGGTCCGTACCGGGATCAAGAACCACGGCTACGTCACCGGGACCGTCGTCCGCGGCAAGCCGAACAGCGTGGTCCCGCAGACCGGCGTGAAGTTCACCAGCGGCGCGGACGGGTTCGTGAGGAACAGCCGGATCACCGGCAACTTCTTCAAGCCCGACCCGTCGAAGTCCTTCGGCATCCTGCTGACCGACGCCGGCACCGAGACGGCGGGGGCGCTCACGGCCTCCGGCGACATCGTCACCGGCAACGGGTTCGCGGCGTACAACGCGAACGCGGACGGGACGGCCGTGCGTCAGGGGGCGCCGTTCGCGCTGACCGGCAGCTTCCTCGGCCAGGGCAACCCGGTCGCCGGCGGCCCGGCCGACCCGAGCAACGGCCTGGAGGCGATCTCCGGTCCGGACACGACGCCGGCGGCGACGGTCACCACGAACGGACGGCTCTCCACGCCGCCGAGCGCGGTGCCGACCAAGCAGGGGTCGGTCGGCGACGACGACCCGACGGCGGCGCTGGTCGATCCAGGTCAGGGCACCACCGTCAAGGTCGGCCAGACGGTGTTCCCGCTGGTGCTCGGCCACGACGACTTCGCGGTGCGGTCGGCCGCGCTGTACGTCGACGGGGAGAAGGTGGCCACGGCGGACGGGGCGCCGTACCGGTTCAGCTGGACGCCGGGTGCGGCGTACGCCGGGAAGGACGTCACGTTCTCCGCGGTGGTCACCGACTCGGCCGGGAACACGACCACGGCCGGGAGCCTGGCGGTCGCGGTCGCGAAGGTGCCGGTGACGCCGACGCTGAAGGTGCTCTCGCTGGTCCGGAACACCCAGGCGGGGACGGCGACGCTGACCCTCGCGGTGAACACGCCCGGGCGGGTGACCCTCACCGGCGGCAAGGTGGCCCGGGTCGTCCGGAGCACCGGCGGGGCGGCCACGGTGACGGTGCTGCTCCGGGCGAAGGCGCCGTACGGGAAGGTGCTGGCCCGCCGGGGCAAGCTCGTCTCCTCCTACGCGGTGACGTTCCAGCCGGACGTCGGCGGCACCCTCATCACGAAGGGAACGGTGACGCTGGTGAAGAAGAAGCGGCGCTGATCTGCGCGTGAGCCGGCAGTGACCAGCGGCGAGGGAGGGCTCCCCACGGGCCCTCCCTCGTCGCTCCGGCACGTCCGGGCACACGTCGGGCCGTTTCCAGAGACGCCTTCATTGTCCGCCGATCCCTGGCTAGGTAGAACAAGTTCTAGGTACCGTCGACCCATGAGCACCGGCGAGACCACCCAGCGGCTGAGCAAGGGCGCGTCGCTGCTGCGCGTCGCGATCGCGTACGTCGCCGCGATCGGCGTCGCCGCCGCCTGGCTGTACGCCGGCCCCGACACGGCGCACCTCTGGCTGGACTCGCTGATCGCCGACCTGCTCGCGACGCTGGTGATCTTCGGTTTCAGCCGGGCCTACCGGAACTCCAGCTTCTACGACGCCTACTGGAGCGTGGTCCCGCCGCTGTTCGCCGTGTACTGGTGGACCGAGGCGGGACCCGACGCCGACCAGGCCCGGATCTGGCTCGTGCTGGTGGTGGTCTGGTTCTGGGCGGTCCGGCTCACCGCCAACTGGGTCTACGCCTTCCCGGGCCTGCACCACGAGGACTGGCGCTACCCGCTGCTGCGCGAGCGCGCCGGCAAGGCCGAGGCGCTGGTCGACCTGATGGGCATCCACGTGGTGCCGACCCTGCAGGTCTTCCTCGGCATGCTCCCGCTCTACGTCGCCGTCACCGGGCTGACCCGTGACCTCGGCTGGCTCGACCTGGTCGCGTTCGCGGTCGGCGTCGGCGCGGTCGTGCTGGAGTGGGCGGCCGACGTCCAGATGTACCGGTTCGCGGCCACCAAGCAGCCCGGCCAGGCGATGGACCGCGGTCTGTGGGGCTGGTCGCGGCACCCGAACTACCTCGGCGAGCTCACCTTCTGGGTCTCGCTGGCCCTCTTCGGCCTCAGCGCCTCCCCCGACGACTGGTGGTGGATCTTCGTCGGCACCGCCGCCATGCTCGCGATGTTCCTGGGCGCCAGCATCCCGATGATGGAGCAGCGCAGCCTGGAGCGCCGCCCCGAGTACGCCGACGTCGTCGCCCGGGTCCCGATGCTGTTCCCGCGCCCGCCACGCCGCGTCCGGGCCGGCGCGTGAAGCGCGTCGTCGTCGCCGGTCTCGGCGACACCGGGCTGCTCACCGCGATCCACCTCGCCGGGCGCGCCGAAGTCGTGGGGATCTCGGCGAAGCCGGGGCTGCTCAGCGGGCAGGAGCTCGGGCTACGGCTGACCCGTCCGGCCGAGTGGGTCCGCGACTACTGGATCACCTTCGACCGGTTCCGCAAGCTCGACCGGGTCCGGACCGTGCACGGCACCCTCACCGGTCTCGAGCTGGGGACCAGGACGGTCCGGGTGCGGGCCGCCGACGGCGTCGAGCTGCTCGAGCCGTACGACGTCCTGGTGATCTCGACCGGCGTGCGCAACGGGTTCTGGCGCCGGCCCGAGGTGGAGAGCGCCGGCGAGATCGACGACGCGCTGGCGCGGGCCCACGACCGGCTCGCCACGGCCGGGTCGGTGATCGTGCTCGGCGGCGGCGCGGCCGCGGTGAGCACCGCGCTCAACGTCGCGTCGGCCTGGCCGGAGAAGCAGGTCGACCTGTACTTCCCGGGCGACCGTGCCCTGCCGCACCACCACCGCCGGGTCTGGGAGGTGCTCGAGGGCCGGCTGCGCGACCGCGGAGTCGGCCTGCACCCGGGGCACCGTGCGGTGGTCCCGGACGGGTTCGACGGCGACGAGATCACCGACGGCGTCGTCGCGTTCAGCACCGGCCAGGACGAGGTGAAGGCCGACGCGGTGCTCTGGACCATCGGCCGGGTGCGGCCGAACACGCAGTGGCTTCCGGCCGAGCTGCTCGACGAGGACGGGTTCGTCCGGGTCGACCAGCACCTGCAGGTTCCCGGCCACCCGGAGATCTTCGCGATCGGCGACGTCGCCGCCAGCGACCCGCTGCGGAACTCCGCTCGCAGCAGGGCCGACCACCTGCTCGCCCACAACGTGCTCGCCGCGGCGCAGGGCGGACGGCTCAAGGAGTTCAAGCCGGCGAAGCGCCGCTGGGGGTCGGTCGTCGGTGCGCAGTCGGACCGGCTCGAGGTCTTCGCCCCGAACGGGCGCTCGTTCACGCTGCGCCCGTGGTCGCGGCTGCAGCCGTGGGTGGTCCGGCGCTCGATCTACAAGGGGATCCGCGGCTGATCAGGCCGGTGATCAATCGGGAGCTGCTCCGCCGAGGGTGAAGTCGGCGAAGTCGAAGCCGGGCACGACCACGCAGGAGACCAGCACCGCCTCGTCGACCGGACGGGCGGCTTGCCATTCCCCGGCCGGGACCAGCAGCTGCGGGCGCTGTCCGGCCGCGACGTCGGGGCCGAGGAGGTGCTCGGTGACGGTGCCTGATGCGGGACCCGGCTCGTCGCCGTCGCCGCCGAGGAAGAGCCGCAGCGGGCCGCCGCGGTGGTGGAACCAGAGCTCGTCGGAGGTCACCCGGTGCCACGCCGAGGACTCCCCCGGCTGCAGCAGGAAGTAGATCGCCGTCCCGAGCGAACGGGTGCCGGCCCCGGCCCCGGTGGTCGCGCCGTGCCGGTAGGTCTCGGCGTACCAGCCGCCCTCGGGGTGCGGGCGGAGGTCGAGGTCGGCGGCCCAGGAAGGGGGCTGGTCGGGGAGGTCGGTCACGGTCGCTCCTAGGCAGTGGCGTCGATGAGCCAAGGCTGGTCGAGGGCGAGAAGGCGTCGGTCAGCCGTCAGGAAGTCCAGCCCCTCGACCCGGGCCTGCGCGAGCAGCATGCGATCGAACGGGTCGTGCCCGACCAGCGTCGGGAATTGGCTGAGGCCGGCGGCGTGGAGCTCGGTGTACGGCAGCGGGTCGAGCCCGGCCGCCACCAGGTGCGCCGGCAGGTCGTCGGGGAGGTGGAGCCTGCCCTTCATCTGCTTGACGATGAACTCGACGTGGGTGATCGACGAGACGAACCGAGCCGTCGCCGACTCGAGCCGTCTGCGCGCGGAGCGTCCCAGGCGATCGCTGCCCATCAAGCCCCAGTAGACGGCGTTGGTGTCGAGGAGGATCACAGCAGGAGGTCCTCGTCGTCGAACATCTCGGCGATCTCGGTGTCCGTCTCCGTGAAGATATCGGGATCGTCGGACCAGATCAGGCCCTTCAGCGCGCCGAAGACGAAGTCCGCCTTCGGCTTCACCGCGGTCAGCTCCGCCACCGGCTTCCCGGCGCGCGCGATCACGATCGTCTCGCCCTGCTCGACCCGCTCGAGCAGCTTGGAGAGGTGCGTCTTCGCCTCGTGCACGTTGACCATCGCCGTCATCGGACCAGGATACGACTTAGTCGGACTTAGTCCACAGGGTTGTGCACAGCTGTGGACGACGGCGCGGCGCGGCTCCGGCTAGATCACGCCCTCGCGGCGGGCGACCGCCGCCGCCTCGGTGCGGTTGGCGGCACCGAGCTTCGTGATGATCCGGGAGACGTGGACGCTCGCGGTCTTCGGCGACATGAAGAGCTCGGTGGCGATCTGCGCGTTGGTGCGGCCCTCGGCGAGCAGCCGCAGCACCTCGTCCTCGCGGGCAGTCAGTCCGGTGGTCGCCGTCGCGCCCGTCCGGCCGCCGCCGAAGCGGCCGCGCAGCCGGGTGGCCCGGGCCACCAGCGGGCCCGCGCCCAGGTCGGTGGCGACGGCCAGGCCGGTGTCGAGGTGCGCCCGGGCGGCGTCGCGGTCGCTGCGGGCCAGCCCTTCGGCGAGGAGCACGTGGCAGAGCGCGGCGTCGTACCGGTGGCCGATCCGCTCCCAGGCGAGGACCGCGCGCTCCATCAGCGGCACCCACTCCTCGCCCCGGAACCTGGCGACCTGGGCCTGGAGCTCTGCGTCCCACGCGTCACCGAGGCCGCCGAAGCGGTGCACCTTCGCGGCCACGTCCTCCAGCACCGCGACGTGGTCCCGGGCCGCCGGGTCGTCCCTGCCGGCCCGGCCGGCGGTGCCGTCGGCCTCGAACCGGGCCGCGTCCCGCAGCATCGGCCAGAGCACGTCGGTGACCATGCCGAGGTCGGGCTGGTCCCAGGCCTCGGCCAGCACCGCGCGCATCGCCGGCAGGTCACCGGCGGTGCCGAGGTCGTGCGCCACCACCTCGACCCGGCCCAGCCGGTGAGCCCCGTTGGGGACGTCCGGGTGGTCGAGGCTCTCCCGCCACGCCGCCGCCTCGCTCCGGCCGTTGCGCCGCTGCAGGATCGACGTCTCGCGCAGGTCGGCCGTCTTCAGGCTGTCCCCCCAGAAGGGCCGGCTGGTGCGGATCAGGTCCAGGGCGCGGTCCCACTGGCCGGTCTGCAACCAGCTGAAGGTCACGTTCTCCACGATGTGCTCCCAGAACGCGCCGATCGGTCGCGGGTCCGGGACCCGCCGCATCGCGCGCTGGGCGACCGCCTCGACCTCGTCGTGCCGGCCGCTGCAGATCAGGCACCACATCAGGTTGCCCTCGAGGCCCCAGGCGTCGAAGCTCACCACCAGACCGGGCCGGCCGAGCACCTCGGTCAGCTGGTCGGCGCCGAGCTCCACCTCGCCGCGGATCTGCGCCCGCCAGGACCCGACCGTCCAGGTGAGCAGCTCGGTGCGGAGCCAACCCTCGGCAACCGCTGCCGCCCGCGCTTCCTCGAGCACCGCGTCCCCGTGCTCGTCGTCGAACGGCAGCAGCGAGGCGAGCCCGAGCAGGCCGTCGGCGAAGAGCTCGTCGTGCGGCCCGCCGCGCAGCGCGGCCTCGAGCTCGGCGAGGTCGTCGCGGGACCGGTCGATCGCGGAGAGCCCACCCTTGGCCCGGCTGAAGGCGAGCCGCCGGGCGTCGATGGCGGCGGCGGCCGACGGGTCGTCGACGAGCTGGAGCTGGCGGTCCATGAAGGCGAACCCGTCGTCGATGAGCGAGCTCAGCCGGGCTGCCTCGACGAGTGCCTTCCGCTTGGTGACCCCGACGGCCTCGGCGTCGGCGCCCGCCTCGTCCCAGAGGTCCAGGATCCGGCGCCAGAGCGCGAACTCGTCGCCGCCGGCCCCGGTACGACGGGCCGCGGCGGTGGCCGCGCACGCCGCGACGATGGCGCGGCCGGGGTCGCCGGCGTGGTGCCAGTGGTGCGCGACCGCGAGCGTCGCCGGGTCGGCGGGCAGCGCGTCGGGGTGCGCCTCGAGCGCCTCGGCCCACCGCCGGTGCCAGGTACGCCGCGCGCCCGGCGGGATGGTCCGGTCCACGGCCGCCCGCAGCAGCGCGTGCCGGAAGCCGAGCTCGTCGCCGGCGACGTCGACGAGGATCCCGGCGTCGGCCGCCTCGCGGATCCCGGTGTCGACCTTGTCGGCCGTCTGCTCGAGCACGTCCTCGAGCAGCCGGACCCGCAGGTGGCCGTCCCCGATCGCGACGGCTTCGACCACGCGCCGCGCGCCGGCCGACAGCGAGGCGATCCGGGCGGTGCCCACGGCGGCGACCGAGGTCAGCTCCGGGCGGCCGTGACCGGCGGCGAGCTCCTCGACCGCGAAGGGCAGCCCGTCGCTCAGGTCGGCGATCCGCTGCACCACCTCGGTGCCCAGGGTGTCGTCGAGCAGTCCGGTCAGCTGGCGGTGCACGTCGGCGACGCCGAGACGGTCCAGCCCGACGACCTCGGTCGCGGGGAGCCGGCCGAGCTCGGTGAGGTAGCCGGTGGTCGCCGCCTGCCGTGCCGGATCCGCGTCGGGATCGTCGGTGCGGACGCTGGCGACGACGAGGATCGAGCCGTGCCCGGTGCGGGCGAGCAGGTTCACCAGGTCGCGGGTGGCCGCGTCGGCCCAGTGCAGGTCCTCGACGACCCAGCAGACCAGGCGGTCGCTGGCGAGCCGCTCCAGAAGTCCGAGGGAGGTGCCCATGAGCACCGGGCCGCTCGCCTCGACGTCGCCGAGCCGGCCCGGGAGCAGCGGGGCGAGCGCGGCTCCTTCCTCCTCGGTCAGCCCGGGTGCGCCCGGCTGGCGGCGGAGGTCGCGCAGCGTGTCGGCCACGACGCCGTAGGGGATCTCGCCGGTGGACATGTCGACGCCGTGGCCGGTGAGGACCAGCGCGTCGGGATGCTCCTCCCGGACCCGGCCGAGGAGCTCGGCGACCAGCCGGCTCTTGCCGATGCCGGCCTCGCCGGTGACGAGCGCCAGCAGGACCTCGCCGTCGGCAGCGGTGCGGGCTCGTGCGAGCAGGGTGCTGAGCTCACGGTCCCGGCCGACCATGACGCTGCTGCGGCTGCGCGGCATGGACCGATCGTCGCAGGTCGGCCGGACCTGCGCAGCCGATGACGGGCGCGTCACCGTCGTCAGTGGCCGAGGGCGAGCCGCGGGCCGGTGAGCGTGGCGGGGGCCGGCTCGGGGGCCGGCTCGGGGGACGGCTCCGGGGTGCGGGTGGAGCGGCGGGCGGCGCGTACCTCCCGGCGCAGGCGGCGGGCCAGCGCGCGCTGCTCGGTGGCGGCCTGGCGGTCGAGGCGGATCCGGGTGCTGACGTCGACGGCGAGCGACGGGGCGAGCATGTTCATGGTGTCCTCCGGGATGCGGCTGGTGGTGCTGACACCCGGAACACTCCGGCTAAGACGTCGCCGGCACATCCGCAGAATGCCTACACCTGCCGCCCCCGGGTCCGAGCCCGGCGCAGGCCGCTCCGCCTAGTCGGTGACGTCCGCGAGCGCGTCGAACTCGACGGCGTCGTGCGCGCAGAAGACCGTCACCGGGTCGGTCGTCCCGGCCTCCGGGCCGTGCTCGGCGTGGAAGGAACGCAGCCGGTCCTGGTTGGCGTACCGGGCCTTCTTGTCCATCTGCACGAACGTCTGGAACATCGCCAGCCCGCCGGGGCAGGTCGGCGGGGTCTCCTTCTCGCCGTGGGAGAAGTACGCGTCCCCGGCGTGCAGGAACCAGCCGCCCGACGGCCGCTTCACCGCGACGCCGCAGTGGCCGCGGGTGTGCCCGCGCAGCGGCACCAGCAGGACGTCGTCGCTGACCGCGGTGACGGCGTCGAAGCCCTTCCAGGTCTCCCCGGCGACGGTGTGCTCGACCCAGTTCGGGCCGTGCGCCCACTGCGCCTCGATGTAGCGGTTCTTCTCCTTGACCGACTTCCGGGCCTTCGCGGCGGCGAGCTCGTCGGCGAAGACGTGCACCCGGGCGGTCGGGAAGTCGCCGAGGCCGCCGGCGTGGTCCAGGTCGAGGTGCGTGACGACGATGTCGGTGACGTCCTCGACGGCGTACCCCGCCGCGCGCACCTGGGCCACCGCGGTCTCGGCCGGGTCGAGCGCCGCGCCCATGAGCGCGATGAACGGCTTGCCCATCCGCTTCTGCGCGAGGTCCTCGGTGCCGAAGCCGGTGTCCACCAGGGTGAGGCCGTTCGGCCCCTCGACCAGCAGGCAGTGCGCGACCATCCGGGCCGGGGTCAGGCCGCCGGGGGCGCGCGGGGACATGGTCACGCAGTTGAGGTGCCGGATCTGGGAGGTCACGGAAGCATCGTGACAGCCCACCCGTACGCTGGTCGAGTGATGACGCTGCTCCGGCCGCGGTACTGGCCGGGGCACCTCGCGATGCTGGTGTGCGTCGCGCTCGCCACCGGGCTCGGTCTCTGGCAGTTCGACGCCTGGCAGACCCGGCGCGACGACGCCGCCCGCGACGTCTCGAAGAACCCGGCCGTCGCGCTGGCGACGGTGATGACCGGCGACAGCCCGTTCCCCGGCCGGGACCTCGGGCGGCCTGTCACGTTCAAGGGCACCTGGATCGGCGGCAACGCCTACGTCGCCGACCGGTACGTCGAAGGCAAGCGCGGCTACTGGGTCGTCACGCCGGTCCTGGTTGACGGTGGCGACTCAGCGATGCTGGTGGTACGAGGTTGGTCGCCGAAGCCAGACGTGCCGGCCCCGACCGGGCAGGCGAAGGTCACCGGCTGGTTGCAGGCGACTGAGGGCAGCGGGCCGTTCGATGAAGACCCGACCGACGAGGTGATCCCGACGATGCGGATCGCCAGCCTCGTCGAGAAGGTCGATTCCGACCTGTACAGCGGCTACGTCGTGGCCAAGGCCTACTCGGGAGAGACGGTCGTGGAGGGCGACGCCGCGCCGCCGGACCTGGCGCTCAAGCCCGTCACCCCCGACGCCGTTCCTCCCGTCTCGGGGTTCACCGCGCTGCGGAACCTGCTTTACGCCATCGAGTGGTGGGTCTTCGCCGCCTTCGCGCTGTTCGTCTGGGTGCGCTGGTGCCGCGACACCCTCAACCCGCCGGAGGAGCCCGAGCCGGAGCCGCAGACGTGAGCGGGCTGCTCGTCGCCGGCACCACCTCGGACGCCGGCAAGTCCGTGGTCACCACCGGGCTGTGCCGAGCCGCCGTCCGCCGCGGGATCAGGGTGGCGCCGTACAAGGCGCAGAACATGTCGAACAACTCGATGGTCTGCGCCGCCGGCCCGGACTCGTGGGCGGAGATCGGCCGAGCGCAGTGGGTCCAGGCCCGGGCCGCGAAGGCCGAGCCCGAGGCCGCGATGAACCCGGTCCTGCTCAAGCCGGGCGGTGACACCCGCAGCCACGTCGTCGTGATGGGCCGGCCCGGCGGGACCGTCTCCTCGCAGGACTGGGAGTCCGGCCGCGCGCACCTGGCGAAGGCCGCCCACGACGCGTACGACGACCTCGCCGGCCGCTACGACCTGGTGATCGCCGAGGGGGCCGGCAGCCCGACCGAGATCAACCTGCGCGCCGGCGACTACGTGAACATGGGGCTGGCCCGGCACGCCGGGCTGCCGGTCGTGGTGGTCGGCGACATCGACCGCGGCGGACTCTTCGCCGCGCTGCACGGGACCGTCGCGCTGCTGGAGGCCGCCGACCAGGTGCTGGTCGCGGGCTTCGTGGCGAACAAGTTCCGCGGCGACCTCGGTCTGCTCCGGCCGGGGATCGACGAGCTCACCCGGTTGACCGGGCGGCCGACGTACGGGGTGCTGCCGTGGCACCCCGACCTCTGGCTCGACTCCGAGGACGCCCTCGACCTGGCCGGCCGGCGGGCGGTTGCCGCCGCGGGTGACGTCCCCGGAGAGGTGCTCCGCGTCGCGGTGGTGCGGCTGCCGCGGATCAGCAACTTCACCGACGTGGACGCGCTCGGCCTGGAGCCGGACGTCGACGTCACCTTCGCCGCCTCTCCCGGCGACCTCGACGGAGCCGACCTGGTGGTGCTGCCCGGCACCCGGGCGACCCTCGACGACCTCGCCTGGCTCCGCGCCCGCGGCCTCGACCGGGCGGTCGTCGCGCACGCCCGCGCGGGGAAGGCCGTGCTCGGGATCTGCGGCGGTGCGCAGATGCTGGGCGAGCTGATCGAGGACCCGGACGGTGTCGAAGGCCCGGCCGGCCGCCTCGCCGCCGGCCTGGCGCTGGTCCCGGCGCAGACCCGGTTCGGGGGCGACAAGGTGCTGCGCCTGCCCACCGGGCACGGCCTCGGCGCCGACGTCTCCGGCTACGAGATCCACCACGGCCGGTTCACCCCGGACGGCGGGACCGCCTTCCCCGGCGGTGTCCGCGCCGGCACGGCCGTCTTCGCGACGATGTGGCACGGCAGCCTGGAGAGCGACGGCTTCCGGCAGGCGTTCCTGGGCGAGGTCGCCCACGCGGTCGGCAAGGAGCGGACCTCGTCGGGGGTCGTGTTCGCCGCCCGCCGCGAGGCCCGGCTGGACCTGCTCGGCGACCTCGTCGAGGAGCACCTCGACGTGGACGCGCTCCTCGACCTCGCGGCTTCCGGCGCGCCCGCGGGTCTGCCGCTGCTGCCGCCCGGGTCGGCCCGGTGACCGTCCTCGTCCTCGGCGGCACCGCCGAGGCCCGCGCGCTCGCTGCCCTGCTGGTGGAGGACGGTGTCCCGGTCGTCTCCTCGCTCGCCGGACGCGTCGCCCGGCCGCGGCTGCCCGTCGGCGAGGTCCGCGTCGGCGGTTTCGGCGGCGTCGAGGGGCTGGCCGAGCACCTGCGCGGCGCCGGCGTCACCGCGGTGGTGGACGCGACGCACCCGTTCGCCGCCGTCATCTCCGGCAACGCGTACGCCGCCTGCACCGCGACCGCGACCCCGCTCCTCCGGCTGGAACGACCCGGCTGGTCCGGCGAACCCGGTGCCGCCCGCTGGCACTGGGTCGACGACAACGCGGCCGCCGCCGCGCTCACCGCCGAGCTCGGGAAACGTCCGTTCCTCACCGTCGGCCGCCAGGGCCTCGCCGCGTACGCCGCCCCGCTGGCCGAGCGAGCCGCCCTGGTCCGGGTCGTCGACCCGCCGGAGATCGAGGTCCCGGCGACGTGGACCGTGCTCGAGGACCGCGGGCCCTACGACCTCGCCGGCGAGGAGCGGCGGATCACCGCGCACCGGGCCGACGTGCTGGTGACCAAGGACTCCGGCGGTACCTGGACCCGGCCCAAGCTCGACGCCGCGGACCGGCTCGGGATCCCGGTCGTCGTGGTGCGCCGCCCGGCCGGACCGCACGGCGTCGAGCTGGTCAGCACTCCCGCCGACGCCGCCGCCTGGGTGCGCCGGCAAGGCTGACCGCCGTCGCCACCACTGCCGCGCCGGTCCCCACCCGGCGTGCGAGCCGGGTGGCGCGCGGGATGTCCGCTGGGGTGACCGGACGGCCGTCGCCGAGGAAGCCGCGGTCCTCGACGGTGCTGCCGTAGACGTTGGCGCCGCCCAGCCGGACCCCGAGGGCCCCGGCGAACGCGGCCTCCACCGGACCCGCGTTCGGGCTGGGGTGCTGGGCGGCGTCGCGGCGCCAGGCCCGGGCGGCGTCACCGGGCCGGTCGCCGAGGAGTACCGCGAGCGCGGCCGCGAGCCGAGCGCCCGGCAGGTTGAGCACGTCGTCGAGCCGGGCGCTCGCCCAGCCGAACCGCAGGTAGCGCGCCGACCGGTGCCCCACCATCGCGTCGAGGGTGTTGGCCGCCCGGTAGCCGAGCAGCCCCGGGGCGCCGGCGAGGGCACCGAGCAGCAGCGGCGCGACGACGGCGTCGGAGGTGTTCTCGGCGACCGACTCCACCACCGCACGGGCGACCTCGTCCGGGTCGAGACGGGTGGTGTCGCGGCCGACCAGGTGGATGAGCCGGCGGCGCGCGGCGGGCAGGTCGTGCGCCAGCAGGTCCGCGACCGCGTCGGCCTCCCGCTCCAGCGACCGGCCGCCGAGGACGGCCCAGGTGGCGGTCGCGGTGACCAGGGTGCGGGCGACCGGGCGGTGCCGGATGGCGGCCTCCGCGGCCAGGCCGGTGACGGTCGCGCCGCCGACCAGGACGAGAGTGTGCGCGATGCCGCGGGTCCGGCGGTCGGCGTACCAGGTCTGCTCGGCGCGGGCCGCGAGCGTGCCGAAGCCGGCCACCGGGTGGAACCGCCGCGGGTCGCCGAGCAGGCGGTCGGCGGCGTACCCGAGGAGGAGACCGGCCGCGCGTGCCTTCACAGGACCGGTTTCACAGGACCGGTCTCACAGGACCGGTCTCACAGGACCAGGACCCGGCCGGCGACGACCAGGTGGACCTCGTCGCAGACCGCGGCGACGCGCTGGTTGACGGTGCCGAGCAGGTCGCGGAAGAGCCGGCCGGAGGCGTGCGCCGGGACCACGCCGAGCCCGACCTCGTTCGTGACGACGACGAGGTCGTCGGCCGCGGCCACGGCGGCGGTGAGGGCATCGAGGTCGCGGTCCGGCAGCCGCGGGTGCGGAGAGGTCCAATCCACCCGCGCCGTCACCCAGGTGCCGAGGCAGTCGGCGATCGCGGCCCCCGGGACCGCCGCGATCGCCGCGGCCAGGTCGGTGCTCTCGACCGTCGTCCAGTGCGCCGGACGGCGCTGCCGGTGTGCCGCCACCCGGGCCGTCCACTCCGGGTCCTCGGTCGTGGGCGCCGGGCCGGGAGCGAGGTAGGTGACGTGGTCCCGGTCGGCCAGCAGCTCCTCGGCGTGCCGGGACTTGCCGGACCGGACGCCGCCGGTGACCAGGACCCGCACGTCTCAGAGCTGGAGCTCGGAGAGCAGCGCGACGTCGCGGAGCAGCGCGGCCGCGGACCGCACGACCGGGACGGCTGCGACCGCGCCGCTGCCCTCGCCGAGCCGCATCCCCAGGTCGAGGAGCGGGACCAGGCCGAGCTTGTCGAGCGCCAACGACTGCGCCGGTTCGGTGGACCGGTGGCCGGCCGCGAACCACGCCGCCGCCCCGGGCTCCAGCAGGTCGGCCACCAGCGCGCAGGCCACCGCGATCACGCCGTCGAGCAGCACCGGCACCCCGGCCCGTGCGGCGGCGGCGAGGTACCCGGCCGACGCTGCCAGGTCGGCGCCACCGAGCGCGGCGAGCAGGCCAACGGGGTCACCGGCGGGGTCGCCGGCAGGGTCCCCGTCGCGGACCCGGTCGCTGACCCGGTCGAGCGCCTGCTGGATCAGCTCCTGCTTCGCGACCAGCGCGACGTCGTCGATCCCGGTGCCACGGCCGGTGAGCTCGGCGGCCGGCAGGCCCAGCACCGCGGCGATCAGCGCGGTCGCCGGGGTGGTGTTCCCGATCCCCATGTCGCCGCTGATCAACAGCTCGGCGCCGGCCGCGATCTCCTCGGCCGCGACGGTCGCCCCGGCCTCGATCGCCTGCTCGGCCTCGGCGCGGGTCAGCGCGTCGCGCAGGTGCAGCGGCTCGCTGGAGCGGCGTACCTTGAACCGGCCGACCTCTGGGCCGACCCCGTCCAGGTCGTCGTCGACGGCGAGGTCGAGCACCCGGACCCGGACGCCGTGGGCCGCGGCCAGCGCGGAGACCCCGGCGCGACCGGCGAGGAAGGTGCGGACCATCGCCGGCGTGACCGCCGCCGGGTACGCCGAGACCCCGTAGTCGGCGACGCCGTGGTCGCCGGCGAAGATCACCGCGTGCACCCGCTGCGGGACCGCCGGCGGGCACTGGCCCTGTACGGCGGCCAGCCAGACGCCGAGCTCGCCGAGCCGGCCCAGCGCGCCGGCCGGGGTGGCCAGGCCGGCGAGCCGCTCGGCCGCCGCGGTGCGGGCCTCGGCGCTCGGCGGCGTCAGCGCGCTCCGCCGGTCAACCGCCCGGCCGCTCACAGGCTCGCCGCCAGCTCACGCCGGGCGTTCGCGACCGCGACCTGAGTCTCGGTGCGGCCCACCAGGCCGACCAGCACGAGCCCGAGCACGCCCCACAGGGTGGCGAGCGTGGTGATCGAGGCGCGCCGGAACTCCCAGAGCGTCGCCGCCGGGAAGTCGCCGATCTCGTTCACCGCCGGCATCAGTGCGGCGGTGACCGCGACGACGAGCAGGTAGCCGCCGGCGGTGACCAGCACCGTCCGGTAGGTGCCCAGCGCGGGGAGCAGCCGGGACGCGACCACGGTGGCGACGACCGCGGCCAGCACCGAGATCGCCAGGAAGGTGAAGTAGACGCCGGTGCGGTGCCCGATCGTCTCGGCGTTGCCGACCGCCGGCGGGGTCGCCGGGTACTTCAGGAACGGCACCAGCGCGACCGCGACGAAGCCGACCAGCGCGACCAGCGCGGTGGTCTGCCCGATGCGCGCGCGGCCGAAGCGGCCCGCGGCGGCAGCCGCGGCCAGCCCGACCAGCCCACCGAGGGCGGTGCCGATCGCGAGCGTGCCGGTGAGCAGGCCCCAGGTGGACTGGTTCTGCCGGGAGACGACGGTCTCGTCCGCGTCGTGGTGGTGGTCAGCGGGTCCGCCGGCGTCGTGGGTGTGACCGGCCGCGCCGCCGGCCTCCTCCAGCGCGATCGCCGCGTCGACCGGCGGCTCGCCGATCTGGTGCGCGACGAGGAAGGCGGCGAACCCCGCCAGGAGTCCGGCCAGGAGGCCGTGGATCAGGAAAGTACGGGCGTTCACAGGAGTCCTCGGGTACGACGGGACGCGCGCGGGCCCGACGGCCCGCACGGTCGGATGGCTCGGACGGCTCGGACGGCTCAGTGGCAGGGGTAGCCGAGCAGGTGGCGTCCGTCGTGGACCCACTCGTGGATCGCGGTCCCGGCCGGGATCGAGATCGCGCCCTGGTCGGCGCTGACGAAGAAGATCGTCAGCAGCGCCAGCAGACCGAACATCGCCAGCCAGGGAAGAAGCTCGCGGAGCGGGATCGTGGGCAGCTCGACGGGAGCGGGAACAGCGGCAGGAATGGCGGCAGCCATGGAGTCCTCCTTCGGGATGATGCGTCCCGGTTGATGGGGTTCATCCAGGCCCTCGGGTCTGACTCCGCCGCCGCAGCGTTGTTGGCTGGGCGACGTCACAGTAGCGCGACTGTGCCGGAATCCCACCGGCTTCCTCGTACCTGGTGAGTGCATCGTAGGGGGTCCGGAGGGTGTCGCGTCAATCGGTCCGTGCCGTGGCCGCGGTCTCACCGGTCCGGGCGCCCCGGACGTCGTCGAGGGCGGCGAGCAGTGCGTCGGTGACCGCCGGCGAGCGGACCGCGATCCGCGCCCAACGGTCGTCGAGGCCCGGGAACGTGTCGGCCCGGCGGAGCGCGAATCCCCTTGCCCGTAAGGCGATCCGGGTTCCTTCGCCGATCTCCGCCAGCACGAACGGCGCCCGCGACCCCGCCACCTGGCGGACACCTCGACGGTCGAGCCCGGCGACCAGGTGGGCCCGGTGGGTGGCGATCCTGGCGGCCCGGCGGTCCCGTTCGGCGAGCGCCTGCGGGGTGCTGCAGGCGACCAGCGCGGCGACCGCCTGCGCCGAGACCGACCACGGCGTCTGCTGCCGGGCCAGGGCCGCGACCGTCTCCGCGTCGCCGAGCAGGTACCCGGCCCGCACCCCCGGCACCGACCAGATCTTGGTGAGGCTCCGGACCACCAGCAGGCCGTTCTCGTGGTCGTGGGCCAGCGTCTCGGCGCCGTCGTCGTCGAAGGCCTCGTCGACGACCAGCAGTCGGCCGGGAGCGAGCAGCGCCCGCAGCGTGGCCGCCGGGTGCAGCACGCCCGTGGGGTTGGTCGGGTTCCCGACCACGACGAGGTCCGCGTCCGCGGGGACCCGCCGCGCGTCCAGGACGAAGTCCTCCTCGGCAGTGAGGATCACGTGGTGCGGCCGGTGGCCGGCCTCGCGCAGTGCGACGTCCGGCTCGGTGAACTGCGGGTGCACCACCACCGGCCGCCGCCACGGCCGCAGCCGGGCGACCAGACCGAAGGCCTCGGCCGCACCGGCCGTCGGGAGCACCTGGTCGGCGCGACGGCCGTGCTGCCCGGCCAGCGCCTCCCGGGCCGGCGCCGGGTCCGGGTAGCGGCCGAGGTCCGCGCCGGCGAGCGCGTCGTCGAGCCAGGCCGGCCGCGGTTCGTCGTACACGTTGACGGCGAGGTCGACCAGGCCCGGCCCGGTCTCCCGGTCGCCGTGGTGGCGCAGCGGCTCCGCCGGCAGGCATGCGAATGTCGCGGGCGGGACGGGTGCGAGCCCCACCGGCACCACGCGCGACCTTTGCATGCCGGGGTGCATGCCGGGGTGCATGCCGGGGTGCGGCTCGGCGCGCGCGGCGGCGGCGGCGAACCGGGCGGCGAGGTGCGGGTAGCCGGCCCAGTGGGTGTGCAGGTACGACGCGTGCAGGGTCGGCGTACCGGTGCCTTCGTGGCCTCCCGGGCCGAGGTCCCAGGCCGGGCTCGTGGGAGGGTCGAGCAGCCGGGTGCGGTGGAACTCGTGGCCGTGGACGATCTCCCCGGCGCGGGTGAGCAGCGAGTCCGCGACGGCGGTGGCGGACCGGTAGGCCAGCGTCAGCCGCGGGGCCATCGCGGCGTGCGCGTCCAGGGCGCCGACCATCGGCGCGCCGTCGACGCCTGCGCACAGGTAGAGCAGGCCCGCGCACTCGGCCACGGTCGGCAGGCCGCCCGCCACCGCGTCCCGGATCTGCGCGCGCAGGGTGCCGTTGCCGGCCAGCTCGGTGGCGTGCACCTCGGGGAAGCCGCCGCCGAGGTAGAGCCCCTGGGTGCCGTCCGGCAGGGCGGCGTCGGTGGTCGGGTCGAACGGGACGACCTCGCAGCCGGCCGCGGCGAGCAGCTCGGTCGTCTCGGCGTACCGGAAGGTGAAGGCGCGACCGTCGGCGACCGCGATCCGGGGGCGGGCCTGCAGTACGAAACTGTCGCTTCCAGCCTGATGCATCGGGTCGGAAGCGACAGTTTCCCAAGGGAAGAGGGGATTCCGCAGCGCCGCGACCGGGTCCCAGGCCGCCCCAGCAAGCTCCGGAGCCCGCTGCGCCAGCCGGAGCACCGCGTCCAGGTCGACGCGTTCGGCCACCTGGGCGGCGAGCCGGTCCAGCGCGGCGGCGGCGTCGGCGCGTTCGGCCGCCGGCACCAGGCCGAGGTGGCGCGAGGGGGCGGCGATCCCGTCGTCGCGGTGCAGCACGCCGAGGACGGCGACGCGGTCGCCGAGGGTCTGCTCCAGCGTCCGGCGGACCTCGTCGGCGTGCCGGACCGAGCCTGCCTTGTTGAGCACGACGCCGACGACGTCGACGTCGTCGCTCGTCCTGAGGTGCGAGCCTGCGAGCCTCGAAGGGAAGGTCGCCATCCCGTGCACCGTCGCGGCGATCGAGCGGGAGGCGTGCGAGATGTCGACGACCAGGACCACGGGGCTCCGGGTCACGGCGGCGACGTGCGCGGTGGAGGCGAACCCGTCCCCGCCGAGCTTGCCGTCGTACAGGCCCATCACGCCCTCGACCACGGCCAGGTCCGCACCCGCCGCGCCGTGCAGCAGCAACGGGACCAGCAGGTCCTCACCGACCAGGTGCGGGTCCAGGTTGCGGCCCGGCCGGCCGGTGGCGAGAGCGTGGTAGCCGGGGTCGATGTAGTCCGGGCCGACCTTGTGGCCGCTGACCACGTGCCCGGTACGGCGCAGCGCGGCCATCAGCCCGGTCGCCACCGTGGTCTTGCCGTGCCCGGAGGCCGGCGCGCCGATCACCAGGCGCGGGAGCGCGGTACTCATGCCTGGCCTACCACTCGATCCCGCGCTGGCCCTTCTGGCCCGCGTCCATCGGGTGCTTCACCTTGGTCATCTCGGTGACCAGGTCGGCCGCCTCCAGCAGCCGCGGGTCCGCGCGCCGGCCGGTGATCACCACGTGCTGGTGTCCGGGCCGGGCCGCCAGCGTCTCCAGGACGTCGTCGACGTCGATCCACCCCCACGCGATCGGGTAGGTGAACTCGTCGAGCAGGTACAGGTCGTGGCGTTCGGCCGCGAGCCGCCGCTTGATCTCCGCCCAGCCCTCGGCCGCCGCGACCGCGTGGTCGTCCTCGGTGCCGGCTTTGCGGGACCACGACCAGCCCGAGCCCATCTTCTGCCAGTCGACCGGTCCGCCGGCGCCGGTGCTCGCGTGCAGCGAGCCGAGCTGCTCGAAGACGGACTGCTCGCCCAGGCGCCACTTCGCCGACTTCACGAACTGGAACACCCCGAGGTCCCAGCCCTGGTTCCAGCCGCGCAGCGCGAGCCCGAACGCCGCCGTGGACTTGCCCTTCCCGTCGCCGGTGTGGACGACCAGGAGCGGCCGGTTGCGGCGCTGCCGGGTGGTGAGCCCGTCCTCGGGTACGGCGGTCGGCTGTCCCTGCGGCATCAGGCGGCCCTCCGGTCCCGGACCATGCCCGCGAGCGCGGCGGCCTCGACGTGCTCCAGCGGCAGGTGCTCGGCGCCGAGCGCGGTCGCCAGCTCCCGGCCGAGGCCGAGGCGCATCCGGCCGGACTCGCAGTCGACGACCACGGTCGCCACCCCGGTGCCGGCCAGGCCGCGCGCCGCGTGGTGGGCGCGGGCGACGGCGTCGGTGCCGGCAGTGGCCCGGCCGTCGGTCACCACGACGAGCAGCGGCCGGCGCCGCGGGTCGCGGAGCTGCTCGATCCGGAGCGTCTCGGCGGCGACGGTGAGTCCCTCGGCGAGCGGCGTCCGGCCGCCGGCGGCGAGCGCGTCGAGGCGGTGGGCGGCCACGTCGACCGACGAGGTCGGCGGCAGCACGAGACTGCCGTCGGTTCCCCGGAACGTCACCAGCCCGACTTTGTCGCGCCGGCGGTAGGCGTCCAGCAGCAGCGACAGGATCGCGGTCTTCACCGGCTCCATCCGGGTGCGCGCGGCCATCGATCCGGAGGCGTCGACGCAGAACAGCACCAGGTTCGACTCGCGACCCTCGCGGACCGCCACGCGCAGGTCCGAACCCCGCAGCGCCAGCCGGTCACCGTCGCGCTCCCGCGCCCCCTGGTACGGCGCCGCGGCCCGGATCGTCTCGACCAGGTGGATCGCCCCGCCCTTCTCGTGCGGGACCCGGGCGCCGATCCGGCGGCCCGTGCTGGTGACCGCCCGGCTCCGTCGCCCGGCCTCGCCGGTGCCGAGCCCGGAGACGGTGAGGGCGCGCGGTCGGAACGGGGTGGCGGGGGCGACTGCCTCCGCTGGTTTCGAGACAGGCGCTTGCGCGCCTTCCTCAACCAGCGGGCGATCCTCGACCCGCGGGGAATTCTCGACCAGCGGGGAATCCTCGACCAGCGGAGGATCCTCGACCCGCGGGGAATCCCCGACCCGCGGGGAATCCCCGACCAACGGGGAATCCTCGACCAGCGGGGAATCCGGTGGTTGAGGAGGGCCGTCAGGGCCCGTCTCGAAACCGCCGTCTCCCGGGCCGTCGGGGTCAGGCTCGGGGTCCGGCTCCCCCAGCACCTCGTCGAGCAGGTCCTCGTCCAGGCCCGGCGCGTCGAAAGGGTTGCGGCGCCGCCGGTGCGGGAGCGCGAGCCGGGCGGCCGCGCGGATGTCCTCGAGCTCGACGGTCGTCCGGCCGTGCCAGGCGGCGTGCGCGATCGCGGTGCGCGCGGTGACCAGGTCGGCGCGCATCCCGTCGACGTCGAAGGCCGCGCAGACCTCGGCGATGGTCAGCAGCGCGGCGTCGCCCAGGACCACCGAACCCAGCGCCTCCTGGGCGGCCCGGACCCGGTCGGTGAAGGCGCGCTCCTGGTCGGCCCACGCGGCGGTGAACGCGGCGGGGTCGGCGTCGAACGCCATCCGCCGGCGGACCACCTCGACCCGGACGGCCGGGTCGCGCGGGGCGGCCACCTCGACGGTGAGCCCGAACCGGTCGAGCAGCTGGGGGCGGAGCTCGCCCTCCTCGGGGTTCATCGTCCCGACCAGCACGAACCGGGCCGCGTGCGTCACCGAGACGCCGTCGCGCTCGACGGTCGCGCGGCCGGTGGCGGCCGCGTCCAGGAGCAGGTCGACCAGGTGGTCGTGGAGCAGGTTCACCTCGTCGACGTACAGGATCCCGCGGTGGGCGCGGGCGAGCAGCCCGGGCTCGTACTCGGCACGCCCGTCGCGGAGAGCGCGCTCCAGGTGCAGCGAGCCCAGCACCCGGTCCTCGGTCGCCCCGACCGGGAGCTCGACCAGCCGTACCGGCCGGGTCTCGGTCGCGGCGTCCGGACCGAACGGGCCGTCCGGGGAGAGCGCGTCGTCCTTGTCGCGCGGGTCGGTGGAGAACCGGTCGCCGGCGACGACGTCGATCGGCGGCAGCACCGCGGCGAGCGCGCGTACGACGGTGGACTTGGCCGTGCCCTTCTCGCCGCGGACCAGGACGCCGCCGATCTCGGGCGAGATCGTGCTCAGCGTCAACGCCAGGGTCATGTCGGTCGAACCGACGACGGCACTGAAAGGAAACTGCAGTGGCATAGGGGCTCCCGCGCTTCAGCCATGGATGTTCGTCTGCGGCGCGAGGCCGGTCTTCGGACTTCCGGAGTCGCTCTGCCAGCAGAACGCTCCGGTCACCGCAGCGGGCCCTGTGCCGGATTCTCACCGGCTTCCCTGATTCTCCCCTTCGTCCACCGGCGTGCTGCTGCCGACGACCTCCGGGGCACCTCGTGCCTGGGGGCGCCCACGATAGCGTGTCGTCCCCATGGAGCCCTTCGTCACCGTCCACGGCATCGCCGCCGACGGCTGGGATGCGCTGAATCCCCTTGCCCAGCAGGGAATTCTCGCCGCCGACGTCCTCGTCGGCGGCGCGCGGCACCTCGCGATGGTGCCCCCGGTCGACGGTCAGCTGCGGGTCGGTTGGCAGCGGCCGCTGCGGGACCACCTGCTCGACCTGCTCGCCGAGCACGCCGGCCAGGACGTCGTCGTGCTCGCCTCCGGCGACCCGCTGGTCTCCGGGGTCGGCAGCATCCTGGCCGAGCGCCTCGGCGCCGACCGCGTCCGGATCGAGCCGGCGATCTCGTCGGTGGCGCTGGCCCGGGCGCGGATGGCCTGGCCCGCCGAGACCGTCGAGGTCCTCACCCTGGTCGGCCGCGACGAGTACGCCGTCCTGCGCGCGTTGGCTCCCGGGCACCGGCTGCTGGTGCTCTGCTCCGACGGCGGCACGACGGCGTCGATCGCCGCGCTGCTCGCCGAGCACGGCTTCGGGGCGAGCCGGCTGACCGCGCTCGGCGACCTCGGTACCGCGGCGGAGTCCCGGCGTACGGAGACGGCCGCGGCCTGGTCGGGCGACACCCCGGCGCTGACCGTGCTCGCCGTGGAGTGCGTCGGCACCGGCTGGGGCTGGGCGCCCGGGCTGCCCGACGCGGCGTACGAGCACGACGGCCAGCTGACCAAGCGGGACGCCCGTGCCTCCGCGCTCGCCCGGCTCGCCCCGGGCCCGGGACAGCTGCTCTGGGACGTGGGTGCCGGCGCGGGCTCGATCGGCATCGAGTGGCTCCGGACGCATCCGACGACCGCCGCCGTCGCGGTGGAGGCGGACGGCGACCGGGCGGACCGGATCGCCCGGAACGCCCGCGCGCTGGGGGTTCCGCGGCTGCGCGTGGTCGAGGGCCGCGCGCCGGACGCGCTGGCCGGCCTGCCCGCGCCGGACGCGGTCTTCGTCGGCGGCGGCGCCACCCGGCCCGGTGTCCTCGACGCCTGCCTGGCCGCGCTGCGCACCGGCGGTCGGGTCGTCGTGCACGGCGTCACGCTGGAGACCAGCACCCTGCTCGCCACCCGGTACGCCGCCCTCGGCGGCGAGCTCACCCGGATCCAGACCGAGACCGCCGCGCCCGTCGGCGGCTTCACCGGCTGGACCCCCGCACGCGCGATCACCCAGTGGGCGTGGACGAAACCGGCTTCGGAGGAGCACTCGTGACCATCCACTTCGTGGGCGGCGGGCCCGGTGCCGCCGACCTGATCACCGTCCGTGCGGCGACCCTGCTGGCGCGCGCCGACGTCGTCGTCTACGCCGGCACCTACCTCGACGCGGACGTGCTCGGGCACTGCCGCGCGGACGTGCGCCGGGTCGACACCCAGGACCTCGACCTCGACCAGATCACCGCGGTGCTGGTCGAGGCTGCGGCTGCCGGGCAGCAGGTGGTCCGGCTCTGCTCCGGCGACCCGTCGCTGTACTCGGCGCTGGCCGAGCAGACCGCGCGGCTCGACCTGGCCGGTGTCGCCTGGGACGTCACCCCCGGGGTGCCCGCGTACGCCGCGGCCGCCGCGGTGCTCAGGTGCGAGCTGACCGTGCCGGAGGTCGCGCAGTCGGTGGTCCTCACCCGGACGCAGGCACGGTCGACGGCGATGCCGGCCGGCGAGTCACTGGCCGCGTTCGCCGCCACCGGCGCGACCCTGGCCCTGCACCTGGCCATCACCCGGATCCGCGAGCTCGCCGCCGAGCTGGTCGCCGACTACGGGCCCGACTGCCCGGTCGCTGTCGTGTACCGGGCCAGCCAGCCCGAGCAGCAGGTCCTCCGCGGCACCTTGGCCACGATCGCCGACCAGGTCGAGGCCGCGGGACTGCGGCAGGCCGCGATCATCCTGGTGGGGCGGGCGCTGGCCCGGGAAGTCGCCGCCGAGTCGTTCCTGTACGACGCGGCGCGCGACCGGGGCGCGAAGCGCCGGTAGCCAGCTCAGCGGCCGCGCCGGTGGTGGCCGTCCGGCGCCGGTCGCCGCAGCGAGCTCGTCGCCGCGACCAGGAACGCCCAGACCAGCGCCATCGCGCCGGCCCCGAGCAGCGCTCCGGTCACCGGGGCGTCGCGCCAGGACCCGACCAGCAGTCCGATCCCGGCGCCGAGGAATGCGCCCGCGGCCAGCAGCGTGAAGCTGTCGCCGCCGTAGCCGAGGTGGTGCAAGCGCTGGCGCACGGTCAGGTGCGGTTCCAGGAGCACCAGCCAGCTGAGCCCGGCGAGGACGCAGAGCACGGCGACGGCCACGGCCAGCATGTCTGTTTCCTCCCGGTTCGGCGACGCTGGGAGACGTAGGCTACGGCACCGACCGGGCGGTCCAGACGCGGCCGGTGCGGCTGACCCGGGTGCCCCGCGCGCCGACGAGGACGAGGCACTTCATGTCGACCGACGCGGCGTCCAGCTCGGCGAGCGTGGTGACCACCAGCGACTCCTCGGCGCGACCGACGTCCCGGCCGACCACCACGACGGTGTCGGCCGGCCGCGACTCGAGCAGCACCTTCTGCGCCTCGGCGACCTGCGTCGTCCGGGTCCGCGAGGCCGGGTTGTAGAGCGCCAGCACCAGGTCGGCCTCGCTGGCGGCGCGCAGCCGCCGCTCGATCACCGACCACGGCTTCAGCCGGTCGGACAGGCTCATCACCGCGAAGTCGCCACCGATCGCCGCGCCCGCCCGCGCCGCCACGACCTGGACCGCGCTCACCCCGGGGACGACCCGCACCGGGACGGCGTCGTACGCCGGGTCCTCGGCGGCCTCGAAGACCGCGGCCGCCATCCCGAAGATGCCGGCGTCGCCGCCGGACACGACCGCGACCCGGTCCCCGGCCAGCGCCAGGTCGAGCGCCACCCGGGCGCGGTCCACCTCGACGGTGTTGCCGGACGCGTGCCGGCTGAGCCCGGGGCGCTGCGGCACCCGGGCGACGTACGGCGCGTAGCCGACGACGTGGTCGGCCTCGGCGAGCACGAGCGACGCCTCCGGGGTCAGCCACTCGTCGGGACCGGGACCGAGCCCGACGACGACGACCTCGCCGGGCGCGGAGTGCACCGGGTTTCGGGACCTGCGCTGACGGCCCTCCCCGACCGACGACACCGGGGTGGCGTCGCGGCGGCCCCCGGGATCGGCCGCCCGCGAGTCCCCGGGCACCACGATGAGCGAGAAGTACGGCACCGTCGCGGGGTCGACCTCGGTCACCGGGAGCCAGCGCTGCTCGGGCATGGACGCACGCTCGACGTACATCGCGTGCTCCAGGCGACCGGACTCGGCGAGCGCGTCGACGACCTTCGGGAACGTCCGGCCGAGCTTCATGATCACCGCGCCGTCGGTGTCCGCGAGCCGGCGGGCGAGCTCGGGACCGGGCAGCGTCCCGGGCAGGATCGTGAGCACGTCGGTCTGGCGCACCAGCGGCGAGGCGACGCTCGCCGTCGCCGCCGCGAAGGACGGCACCCCGGGCACCACCTCGGTGGTGAACCGCTCGCTGAGCCGGTCGTGCATGTACATGTACGAGCCGTAGAACAGCGGGTCGCCCTCGGCGAGCAGCACCACCGTGCGGCCCAGCGCCAGGTGCGCGGCGAGCCGGTCGGCGCTCTCCTCGTAGAACGCCGCGATCGCACCCGCGTACCCGCCGGGGTGCGGCGTGGTCCCGGTGGTGACCGGGTAGACCAGGTTCTCCTCGCGGACCCCCGGCCGGATCAGGTCCGCCGCGATCCGGCGGGCGTGCGACTCCTTGCCGGCGCCGGAGTGGTACGCGACGACGTCCGCCTCCGCGATCAGCCGGGCGGCCTTGAGCGTGGTCAGCTCCGGGTCGCCCGGGCCGACGCCGACGCCGTAGAAACGGGCCCGGGCGGCCAGCGCGCTCACTCCGCCTCCTGGGCCAGGGCGTTGAGGGCCGAGGCGGTGATCGCCGACCCGCCGCGACGGCCGCGGACGGTCAGGTACGGCACGTCGATGCCGGTCTCGGCGGCGAAGCCGATCAGGGCTTCCTTCGACTCCGCGGCGCCGATGAAGCCGACCGGGACACCGAGCACCGCCGCCGGGCGCGGTGCCCCGTCGGCGAGCAGCTCCAGCAGGTGGAAGAGCGCCGTGGGGGCGTTGCCGATGGCGACCACCGCGCCCTCCAGCCGGTCGGCCCAGAGCGAGACCGCCGCCGCCGACCGCGTCGTCCCCATGGCTGCGGCGAGCCCGGGCACCCGCGGGTCGCGGAGCAGGCAGAGCACCTCGTTGTCCCGGGGCAGCCGCGCCCGGGTCACCCCGGACGCGACCATGTGCGCGTCGGTGAGGACCGGCGCCCCGGCCTCCAGGGCGGTCCGGGCCGCGGCCACCAGGCCCGGGTGGATCGCCAGGTCCGCGGCGAGGTCGGTCTGACCGCTGCCGTGCACCATCCGGACGGCGACCTTCTCGGCGTCGGCGGGGAGGTGGTCGAAGCGGGCCTCGCGGCGGATCGTCGCGAACGAGTCCAGGTAGATCGCGGCGCCGTCGTCGACGTACGCGTAGCGCCGCGGTGGGCGGGCCGGAAGCAGGTCAGCAGCAACCATCGTCACTCCTCGGGGTTCTCGCCCCTGGTCGGTGGACGACCCGCGGCCAGTGTCTGGCTCACCGCCTCCCGAAGGAGCCGGCACACAGTGGCGGAACCGCCCCGGACTGGGCGCCGCACGAGGCGACGACGCACCGGGTTCCTGGATCCGCGGATCGTAGGACGCTCAGCCTAGGTCATGTCGCGTCATGTCCGGGACGCGCCGGCTCCAGCACCAGCACGCCGCGCCACGGCGTCACCACGAGCCGCTTCCCGGCGGCCGCGGCGGCGATCACCTCGTCGAGCAGCGCGTCGGCGAGCACGCCGTCGGGCGCGGGTAGGTGGACTCCGGTCGGCACCGGCCCGTACGGCACCGGGTCGCCGCGGACCAGCGCCCGCGCGTCGGGGGTCCCCGCCACGAGCGCCCCGGGGAGCTCGTCCACGTGCCAGGGCGCCGTCGGTCCGTCACCGCGCGCCGCGAGGAAGTCGTGCGCGAGCGCCACCAGCGCCTCCGGTACGCCGCCCAGCGGGACGCATCCGCCCCAGCCGGACCCGGCGCGCAGCTGCGCGGTGCCGTGGTCGAGGGCGACCGCCCCGAGGTCGAGCCGCTGCCCGGCGACGTCGCCGCGGCCGTCGTCGAGGACGAACAGGAACCGCGCCGAGAGCCCTGCCAGGGCCGGTTCGGCGCAGACGAGGCGGTCGAGGTCACGGGCGACCGGGCGCAGGTCGGCCCGGCCTCCGGCGACCCCGGTCAGCGGCGAGACCAGCACGTTGCGGACCAGCTCGTGCGTCGGGCTCGGCACCAGCCCGGTCGCGAGCAGCGCGGCCTCGACCTCGGCGGGCAGCCGGCCGCCGGCGAGCGGCAGTCCGCGGACCTGGATGTTGGCCCGGCTGGTCAGGTGGACGGTGCCGTCGCCGTACCGGCGGGCGAGCGCGGCGAGCCGGACCAGCCCCTCGGCGGGGAGGTCCCCGCCGGGCAGCCGCAGCCGGACCAGGGCGCCGTCCGCGGCACCCCAGGGCCGGACGACTCCCGGGCAGAGGTCGCCCCGGGTGCGGGTCGGTGCCGGATCGTTCACCGGCCCAGTGTGGCTGACCCGGTGTGGTCGAAGAAGAAGACCCGGCCGGACTCAGAAGTCCCAGCCGGTCAGGGCCAGCACGGCGCTCGCCACGACCACCGCGGCGCCGGCCGCCTGCAACGCCCAGGTAGTGGCGCGCGTCGGCCGCTCCTCGCCGAGGACCTGCACCAGCGAGGTCCCGAACGGCACCAGCGCGGCCGCGACGAACGCCATCCGGAGCGCGCTCGGCTCGGAGTGCGTGCCGCTGACCACGACCGCGACCAGCAGCGTCGAGACGACCACGAGCAGGAACACCGCCGTGATGCCGCGCAGCAGCGGGAGCCGGTGCACGAGCCGGTCGAAGACCGCGTCCGGCAGCGCGAAGACGACGTCGGGCAGCAGGAACAGCAGCACGCCGACGGCCCACTGCCAGCAGGTGCCGGTGAAGGCGTGCGCGGCGAAGGCGAGCAGCCCGGTCCGGACGACGATCCCGCCGACGGTCGCCAGCGTGGTCGGCTCGGGCAGGTCGTCGGCCAGGTCGGTGAGCCGGCGGCGCTCGGGGAACCAGAGGTCGGTGACGTGCGCCAGCGCGACCCGGACGACGACCGCCCCGAAGGCGATCAGTCCGAGTGCGGTGTCGTGCTCCGGCAGCCCGGTCGCGGTCCCGGCCAGCGCGTCCATCGAGCCGGCGACGAGGGTGACGAGCCAGCCGGCGACCACCCCGGCGATGACGGCGTCGGCCACGCGGTCCCACAGGTACTCGGCCGAGAACGCCCCGCGCCGGCGGAACGGCCGCAGCGCACTGCCGACGATCACCGGGGCCGTCCAGAGGATGCCGAAGCCGAGGATCGCGAGCAGGGCGTTCTCGGTGCTGGCCGGGCCGCCGAGCAGGACCAGCACGCCGAACGCGACCGACGCGAGGAAGCCTGCCGCGGCGTCGAGGGCGCCGAGGACGAGCACGACCGCGACCAGCTTCGTCTGGTCGGGCAGCACACCCGCCTCCGAGCCGATCCAGCCGCCGACGCCGGCCGCACCGGCGACGAGCAGCCACCAGAGCGACCCGAAGACCGCGCGCACGTCGGAGCCGTCGGTCAGCAGGCGGGCCAGGAACGGGCTCCGCGAGGCGACCGCGAGCGGCACCGTCCGGCTCAGCTCGTCGAGGAGCTCGTGACCCGGGAACGCCCAGGTGGGGACCTGGTCGCCGGGACCGATGCCCGGCCCGTCGTCGGTGACGGCGTCGCCGTCGGTGAACGCGGCCGAGCTGCCGCCGTCGACCAGGGCGAGGGTGCGGGGCCGGACCACGGTGACCAGCGCCAGGCCGAGGATGAGCAGGCCGACCAGGGCGTCGCGGCCTCCTGGCAGCTTGCCGCCCTTGCCGGCGGACGCGCCCGGCTTCCCGGCGACCGGCTTCGGCGCGGCCTCCTCGGTGGGGGACGCGGTCGGGGACGCGGTCGGGGTCGGGGTGGGGACCGCGGTGGCGGTCGGCGTCGGGGTGGGCGTCGGGGTCGGCGTGGGCGTGGGGCTCGGCGTCTCGTCGGCGTTCACGACGAAGGACCGCAGCGCGACGGTCGAGGCCTTGTTCTGCGCCGCCGTGTCGACCACCCGGGCCCGGATCGTGTGCGTGCCGCCGTCGTACTGCGACGGCAGCGGGCACGACCACGCGCCGGTGCTGCCGGTGACGCAGACCGCGGCCGGGCTGGCGAAGTTCGTCGAGTCGACGGTGACCTCTACGCGCAGGCCGGCGGCGCCGGCGGATCCGGTGACGGTCACCGGCTGGTCCTTCTCCTCGACCGTGCTGGGGCTCAGGATCGCCGGCGCGGCCGGCGCCGGGGTGGCCTTGACGGTCACCGACGTGCCCGTCGTACGCCGGTCGCCGGTGCTCGCGGAGACCTCGGTGAGGGTGACGCTGTACCGCGACGACGGGGTCCTCGCGCCGGTCGCGGACTTCAGCGAGCACCGGTAGGTGCCGGACGCCGGGCTGAGCGCGCAGCCGACGTTGCCCTGGCCGAGGACCACCCGGCCGCCGTCGGTGACCCGGGCGGCGACGCGGTAGTCGTTGACGCCGCTGAGGTGGTCGTAGCGCCCGGACACGGTGAACGGCTGGCCCTCGGTGGTCGAGGATCCGCTCGCGGAGAACCGGCTGCTGACCGACGCGGTCCGGGTGACCACGTCGGTGTTGCGGCTCGGGTCGCCGGAGTCGACGGCCTGGGCGTGCACCCGCACCGAGCCGGGGCTGAGCACGCGGCTGCTGGACAGCGAGCAGGTCCAGGTGCCGGTGCCGCTGCCCGAGCAGCCCATCGAGACGTTGCTGAAGTTCCCGTTGGTGACCGAGGCGATGATCCGGCCGCCGGAGAGGTTGTTCTTCACCTGGACGGTGAACGGCCTCGGCTGGCCGGAGTACGACGTGCTGGACACCGAGATGCTGGGCTCGTTGGCCGCCGAGGCCGCTCCCGGAAGGCCGAGGACGACGCCGGCGGCGGCGATCGTCCCGAGCATGAACCCGGCGAGAAGTCTGCGCATCATGTCCCCACTTGTCGCGCGCCGGCCCCGGCGCGCGGCGCAAATCCCTCGGCATCTTCGCCGGTCCGCGAGCGCGGCGGGTCCATATCCACGAATTCGAGACTGTGGTGTCGGACTCGCTACGGTTCCTGGCCATGGAACCCGCGGCCCTCGTCCTCGTCGGGATGTCCGTCCGCGAGGTCGACGCCCGGGCGGAGCTCCGCGCCCTCGCCGACCGCCGCGGCGCCTCGGTGGCGTTCCTCCAGCAGGGTGACCCGGGCCTGCACCGCGAGCTCACCCGGCTCGCCGACGACGGCGCCGAGCGGGTCGAGCTGGTCGGGGTCAGCCTCGGCAGCCTCGCGCCGGCGGCCTCGTGGCTGCGCCGGATCGCCGCGCACTGGTGGCGCGAGCGCGGGGCGGACGCGCCGGTGGTCGAGGTCGCGACCGCGCTGCTGAAGTCGGCGGACCCGGTCGAGCTGGACCTGGTGCGCGACGTACGACGCCCGCTCACCGGCGACGAGCCCGGGCTCACCTCGGCCGCCTGGGAGCACGTCCCCGGCCACCGGCACCAGCTGCTCGTCTGCCGCGGTCCGCGGTGCACGGCGCTCGGGTCCGACGCCACCGCCGAGGCCATGGTGCTGGCGCTCGTCCGCGCCGGCCAGGGCGACGACGACGTCCTGGTCACCCACACCGGCTGCCAGTTCCCGTGCAACCAGGCGCCCGTGGTGAGCATCCAGCCCGACGACGTCTGGTACGGCGCCGTCACCCCTCAGGTCGGCGAGCGGATCGTGGCCGAGCACCTGCTCGACGGCAATCCGGTCGCGGCGCACCGGCTACGACGGCGCTCGTCCTGAGGAGGTCGCGCGCCGACCGTCTCGAAGGGATGATCGGGCCATGCCCGCACTCGCCGACCTGACCTGGCCGCGGCCCACCGAGCGGCTGCTGCTGCGCCCGGCCGTCGACGCCGACCTCGAGCCGATCTGGCGCTACCGCCGGCTGGACCCGGTCGGGCGCTGGATGACCGACGCGTCGAAGGACCTCGACGCGTTCGTCGCGAAGTCGCGGGAGGTGAACCGGCTGCCGGACACGCTGGTCGTCGAGGACGACGGCGTCCTCGTCGGTGACCTGATGCTCAAGATCGAGGACGCCTGGGGTCAGGGCGAGGTGGCCGACCGGGTGGTCGGCGTCCAGGCGGAGATCGGCTGGTGCCTGGACCCGGCGTACGAGGGCCGCGGCTACGGCACCGAGGCGGCCCGCGAGCTGCTCCGGATCGCCTTCGCCGACCTCGGCCTGCACCGCGTCGTCGCGCTCTGCTTCGCCGAGAACGAGCCCTCCTGGCGGCTGATGGAGCGGATCGGGATGCGCCGCGAGGGTTACCACCGGCAGGACTCGCTGCACCGGGACGGCACCTGGCGCGACGGGATGACCTACGCGCTGCTCGCCGAGGAGTGGTCCGCGGCCCGGTCCTAGCCGTGCCCTAGTCTGGGGCCCTTCACGTCTCGTGGATCCAGGAACCCGGTGCGAGTCCGGGGCGGTTCCGCCACTGTGAGGCCGCTGCTCCCCCGGGGACGAGCGGCCCAGCCAGACACTGGCCACGGGATGACCTACGACGAGGGCGAGAACCCTCAGGAGGCCTCCGGTGGCTCGTATCGCGTTGCTGTCCACGTCCGACACCGACCTGCTCAGCGCCCGCGCGTCGGGAGCCGACTACCGGCTGGCGAACCCGGCCCGGACCGACGTCGCCGCGGTCGCCGACCTGGTCGCCGGCTGCGACCTCGTCGTGGTGCGCCTGCTCGGGACACCGCGCTCCTGGCAGCACGGGTTCGACGCCGTGCTCGGCAGCGGCCGCCCGGTCGTGGTGCTCGGCGGCGAGCAGACCCCGGACGCCGCGCTGATGGGGCTCTCCACGGTCCCGGTCGGGACGGCCGCGCAGGCGCACGCCTACCTGGCCCACGGCGGGCCCGCCAACCTGACCGGTCTGCACGGGTTCCTCTCCGACACGGTGCTGCTCACCGGCGACGCCTTCGAGCCGCCGGTGGAGGTGCCGGCCTGGGGCTGGGCGCAGCGGCCGCTCCCGCTGGTTGAGGAGGTTGCGCAGCAACCGTCTCGAAACCCCGGTCGGCCCGGTGGCTTCGAGACAGGCGCAGAGCGCCTTCCTCAACCAGCGGGTGGCCCGCTGCGCATCGGCGTCCTCTACTACCGCGCCCACGAGACCAGCGGGAACGCCGGCTTCGCGCACGCGCTCGCCGACGCGATCGACGCGACCGGGGAGGCCGTCGGGCTGCCGGTCTTCTCCTCCAGCCTGCGCACCGCCCCCGACGACCTGTACGACGCCCTCGGCACGCTCGACGCGCTCGTCGTCACCGTGCTCGCCGCGGGGGGCAGCACGCCGGGGACCGCGAGTGCGGGCGGGGACGACGGCGGCTGGGACGTCGAGCGGATCGCCGCCCTCGACATCCCCGTGCTGCAGGGCCTCTGCCTCACCTGGAGCCGCGAGGAGTGGGCGGCCAGCGACGACGGCGTGACGCCGCTCGACTCGGCGACGCAGATCGCGATCCCCGAGTTCGACGGCCGGATCATCACCGCGCCGTTCTCCTTCAAGGAGGTCGACCCGGACGACCCCGCCGGCCTCCCCCGGTACGTCGCCGACCCCGAGCGCGCCGCCCGGGTCGCCGGGATCGCGGTCGCGCACGCCCGGCTGCGACGGGTCCCGCCGGCCGAGCGCCGGCTGGCGCTGGTGCTGTCGGCGTACCCGACGAAGCACAGCCGGGTCGGCAACGCGGTCGGCCTGGACACCCCCGTCTCCGCGATCCGGCTGCTGCGCCGGCTGCGCGACGCCGGCTACGACATCGGCGACCCGGGGGCCGGCCCGGGGGCCGGCTCCGAGGTTGCCGTGCTCGTGGACGAGCCCGACGAGACCGCGGCCGGCAACCGGCTGATCCACGCGCTCATCGAGGCGGGCGGTCAGGACGAGGAGTGGCTGACCACCGCCGCGCTCACCGACGCGCACGCCCGGATCAGCGCGGACGACTACCGCCGCTGGACGGCCGACCTGCCCGCCGAGCTGCGCGCGCAGGTCGAGGAGGCGTGGGGTCCCGCGCCCGGCAGGCTGTTCGTCAACGACGAGGGCGAGATCGTGCTCGCCACGCTGCGGGCCGGCAACGTGGTCGTGCTGATCCAGCCGCCGCGCGGCTTCGGGGAGAACCCGGTCGCGATCTACCACGACCCGGAGCTGGCACCGAGCCACCACTACCTGGCGGCGTACCGCTGGCTGGCCGCGCGCACCGGGGACGGCGGCTTCGGCGCCCACGCCGTCGTGCACCTCGGCAAGCACGGTTCGCTGGAGTGGCTGCCGGGCAAGACCGCCGCGCTGTCGGCCTCCTGCGCCACCGACGCCGCGCTCGGCGACCTGCCGCTGATCTACCCGTTCCTGGTCAACGACCCGGGCGAGGGTGCGCAGGCCAAGCGGCGCGCGCACGCCACCATCGTCGACCACCTGGTCCCGCCGATGGCCCGCGCCGAGAGCTACGGCGACATCGCCCGCCTGGAGCAGCTGCTCGACGAGTACGGGAACGTGGCCGCGATGGACCCGCCCAAGCTGCCGGCCCTGCGCGCGCAGATCTGGACGCTGATGCAGGCCGCGCAGATGCACCGCGACCTCGGTCTCGACGAGCGCCCGGGCGACGACGAGTTCGACGACTTCCTGCTGCACGTCGACGGCTGGCTCTGCGAGGTCAAGGACGCCCAGATCCGCGACGGCCTGCACGTCCTCGGTCAGCCCCCGGTCGGGGAGGCCCGGGTGAACCTGGTGCTGGCGATCCTGCGCGCGACCCAGGTCTGGGGCGGGGACCGGGGTGCGGTGCCGGGACTCCGGGCGGCGCTCGGGCTGAAGTCGGACATCTCGCTGGTCGAGGAGGGCGGGCACGCCCGTCTCGAGACCAGGTCCGTCGACGCGATCGAGGAGCAGGCCCGCACCCTGGTGCAGGCGATGGAGGACTCCGGCTGGGACCCGGCCGCGGTCGACGACCTGCACCCCGACCCCGAGGTCCGCCGGGTGCTCGTCTTCGCCGCGACCGAGGTGGTGCCCCGGCTGGCGCGCACCACCGACGAGCTCGACGCCGTGCTGCACGCGCTCGACGGCGGCTTCGTCCCGGCCGGGCCCAGCGGCTCGCCGCTGCGCGGGCTGGTCAACGTGCTGCCGACCGGACGGAACTTCTACACCGTCGACCCGAAGGCGGTCCCGTCCCGGCTGGCCTGGGAGACCGGCGTCGCGATGGCCGACTCGCTACTCGCCCGGCACCTCGCCGAGACCGGGGAGTACCCGCGTTCGGTGGGGCTGTCGGCGTGGGGCACCAGCGCGATGCGGACCAGCGGGGACGACATCGCCGAGGTGCTCGCCCTGATCGGGGTCAGGCCGACCTGGGACGAGCAGTCCCGCCGCGTCGACGGCCTGGAGGTGATCGACCTCTCCGAGCTCGGCCGGCCGCGGATCGACGTGACGCTGCGGATCTCCGGCTTCTTCCGGGACGCCTTCCCGCACGTGGTCGCCCTCCTCGACGACGCGATCCGCCGGGTCGCCGCGCTGGAGGAGACCGACGAGCAGAACTACCTCCGCGCGCACGCCCGGGCCGACCTCGCCGTGCACGGCGACGAGCGCCGGTCCACCACCCGGATCTTCGGGTCCCGGCCCGGCACGTACGGTGCCGGGATCCTCCAGGTGATCGAGGCCGGCAACTGGCGCGACGACGCCGACCTCGCCGAGGTCTACACCCAGTGGGGCGGCTACGCCTACGGGCGCGACCTCGACGGCGTCACCGCCGCGGACGACATGCGCGCCAACTACCGGCGGATCGCGGTCGCCGCGAAGAACATCGACAGCCGCGAGCACGACATCGCCGACTCCGACGACTACTTCCAGTACCACGGCGGCATGGTCGCGACGATCCGCGCGCTCACCGGGGCCGAGCCCAAGGCGTACGTCGGCGACTCGACGGCGCCGGACGCGGTCCGCACCCGGTCGCTGGCCGAGGAGACCGCCCGGGTCTTCCGGGCCCGGGTGGTGAACCCGCGCTGGATGGCGGCGATGCGCCGGCACGGCTACAAGGGCGCCTTCGAGCTCGCCGCGACGGTGGACTACCTCTACGGCTTCGACGCCACCGCCGGCGTGGTGCACGACTGGATGTACGAGTCGCTGGCCCAGGAGTACGTCCTGGACGCGACCAACCAGGAGTTCCTCCGGGACGCCAACCCGTGGGCGCTGCGCGGGATCGTCGAGCGACTGCACGAGGCCGTCGACCGCGGGCTCTGGGCCGAGCCGGACCCGGGGACGCTCGACCGGCTGCGCGCGGTCTACCTGGAGACCGAGGGCGACCTCGAGGACCGCCACGGTGGCTGACCCCCGCCGGATCCGCGTCATCGGGATCGGCTCCGGCCACCCCGAGCAGCTCACCGGTGAGGCCTGGACCGCGTTGTCCTCGGTCGACTACGTGGTCGCGGCCCGCAAGAGCGCCGACGACCCGCTGCTGCAGGTCCGGCGCCGGCTCTGCGCCAAGCTCGACGTCCCGCTGGTCGCCGTACCGGACCCGGAGCGCGACCGCGACGACCCTGCCGACTACGCCGGGGCCGTCCGCGACTGGCACGCCGCCCGGGTCGCGGCGTACGCCGACGTGCTCGCCGAGCGGCCCGGCGACGTCGGCTTCCTGGTCTGGGGCGACCCCGCCTTCTACGACTCCACCCTGCGGATCGTCGAGCGGCTGGCCGCGACCACCGGCGCGACGTACGACGTCGTGCCGGGGATCTCCAGCCCGCAGCTGCTCGCCGCGGCGCACCGGATCGTGCTCCACCGGGTCGGCCAGCCGGTGCTCTTCACCACCGGCCGCCGGCTGGCCGGCGAGGTGGCCGCCGGGCACGACAACGTCCTCGTGATGCTCGACGGGGCGCTCACCTGCCGCGACCTCGACGCCGACGCGTGGGAGATCTGGTGGGGGGCCAACCTCGGTACGCCGGGTCAGCGGCTGGTCCACGGCCCGCTCGGCGAGGTGCTGCCGCGGATCGAGGCCGAGCGCGCGGCCGCCGCGAGCGCCGACGGCTGGGTGATGGACACCTACCTGCTCCGTCGGGGCGCTTCCGGCGCCCAGGTACCGTGAGCGGCGTGAACAAGCTCTTCCCCGCTTACCGGATCCTGGCCCTGGTGGTCGGTGTCCTGCTGACCGTCCTCGTCTTCGTCGCGATGCCGCTGAAGTACTTCGCGACCGAGGGCTCCTCGCTCCAGCAGTTCGGCGACACCCTGACGATGATCGTGGCGATCGGCCACGGCTACATCTACATGGCCTACCTGGTGGTCGCCTTCCTGGTCTCCCGCCGGGCCCGCTGGTCGATGCCGTTCACGCTCCTGGTGCTGGCCGCCGGCCTGGTCCCGATCCTGATCTTCTGGGTCGAGCACCAGGTCACCGCGCGGCTCCGCGCGCAGTTCCCCGAGCTGGCCGCCAAGCCGGCCCCGGCGCAGGTCTGACGAAGGCCGCGCGATGGCCCCCCGCACCGCGTTCGTCCTCGGTGGCGGCGGGCTGCTCGGGGCCGTCGAGGTCGGCATGCTCCGGGCGCTCTTCGAGCACGGGGTGAAGCCGGACCTGATCCTCGGCACGTCGATCGGCGCCCTCAACGGGCTCACCGTCGCCACCGACCCCGGCCCGGCGAGCGTCGACCGGCTGCTCGGGCTGTGGAAGGACATCGCCGAGTCCAACGCGGTGTACTCCGACGGCCCCTGGAAGCAGGTACGCCGCGCGGTCCGGACCGGGACGCACGTCTACTCGGTCGGCGCACTCAAGGAACGGCTGGTGAGCGAGTTCGGCGACACCCGCTTCGAGGACCTCGCGGTGCCGTTCCAGTGCTGCGCCGCCAGCATCGAGCGGGCCGCGGAGACCTGGTTCTCCCGGGGCCCCGTGGTCCCGGCCGTGCTCGCCTCCGCGGCCGTGCCCGGACTGCTGCCGCCGGCCGTCGTCGACGGCGAGCACTACCTCGACGGCGGGATCGTGAACTCGATCCCGGTGGGCCGGGCCGTCGAGCTCGGCGCCGAGGTGATCTACGTGCTCCAGGTCGGCCGGGTCGAGCGTCCGCTGGTCGCGCCGAAGCGTCCGTGGGACGTCGCCCGGGTCTCGTTCGAGATCGCCCGCCGGCACCGGTTCAACAAGGAGATCAACGAGCTGCCGGACGGGGTGGTCGCGCACGTGCTGCCGTCGGCGGGCACGGCGGCGGACGACGCGCCGCTGGCGTACAAGGACGCTTCCGCGGTCGCCGCGCGTGTCGAGGCGGCGTACCACGCCTCCGCCGCCTATCTGCAGCAGACTTGAGCCTGTGCACCCCGCGCTGACGTGGTTCCTGCAGAGGTGCGTCGTCGCGCCCCTGATGATCGTGGCCACCGTGCTGCTCTGGGTGACGCTGCCGGTGACGCTCCTCGTCGGCGGGATCGCGTCCGCGTTCGTCCCCGGCTGGCTGCGCCCGATCCGGCTGCTGTGGATCGGCGTCCTGCACATGACGCTCGAGACGATCCTGCTGATCGAGATGTTCGGCCTCTGGATCGCGTCGGGCTTCGGGCTGTTCCTCAAGCGCCCGTTCTTCGAGCGGATCCACTACGACATCATGCAGTTCTACCTGGTGGTGTTCTTCCGCGAGGCGCGCCGGGTGCTTCGGCTGAAGATCGAGACCGTCGGGCCGACGCCGGACGCGATGCCCGGGCACCCGTTGCTGGTCTTCTGCCGGCACGCCGGCATCGGCGACTCGTTCATCCTGATGTACGCGCTGATGGACTGGTACGACCGCGAGCCGCGGATCGTGCTCAAGGCGATGCTCGCCTGGGACCCGGCCATCGGCGTGATGCTGACCCGGCTGCCGAACCGGTTCGTGCACAAGGAGAAGGGCCCCGAGCTCGAGGCCCAGATCGGCGAGCTGGCCAGCAACCTCGACGAGAACGACGCTTTCGTGATCTTCCCCGAGGGCGGCAACTTCACCACCCGGCGCCGCACCCGCGCGATCGAGAAGCTGCGTTCGCGTGGCCGCGAGGACATGGCGGTGCGCGCGGAGAGCCTGACCAACGTGCTGCCGCCGCAGCCGGGCGGTTCGCTGGCCGCGCTGGACGCGAACCCGGACGCCGACGTGCTGCTGGTCGCGCACACCGGCCTCGACCACTTCACCGGTCTCGGCGACCTCTGGCGCGAGCTGCCGATGGACAAGAAGCTGCTGATGGGCTGGTGGCGCATCCCCCGGGAGGACATCCCCGAGGGCCGCGAGGAGCGGATCGTCTGGCTCTTCGACTGGTGGGCGACCATCGACGCCTGGATCGACGAGCACAAACCCGTCGACCTCCCGCGCCGCTAGGGCTTCTTCTCCTTGCGGCTCCCGGCCGCGACCTCCGCGTTCGACTCGGCCATCACCTGGTCGAAGAACGTGCCGGTGGAGTCGGTGTCCGGCGGGACTGGGCTGCCCTCGGAGAGCGGGTCGATCTCGGGGTCGGAGACGGTGTCGGCCAGGTGCGTGGCGGACGGCGCCTCGGGTTCGACGACGGCCTCGGGTTCGACGACGGGCTCGGGTTCGACGACGGGCTCGGGGTCCGGGGTGGCCTCGGCAGCGGGCGCCGGACGCGGGGGCGGCGGCGGGGCGGCAGGGACCGGCGGCGGGCCGGCCTGCTGGGCGCGGAGCTTCGCGAAGACCGCTCCGCCGATCCCGGCGAGGACGAGCAGCACGAGGAGCTTGCGACCGCGGCGCTTCTTCCGCGGGGCCTCGCCGGCGGACTTCTCAGCGGCGCGCTCCTCGGCGGCGGCGGCGACCGCGGCGACCACCGCGGCCTTGGCGGCGGCCTTCGCCCGACGGCGCGCCTTGCGGCCGGCGTGCCTGGCCGCGTCGACCTGCGTCACGATGTCCGCCTTGACGTCCGCCAGCGCCTGCTGGGGCTGGTCCTGCGAGCCCGACTTGCTGCCCATGGCTTCCCTCTCCGTCGTGCCGGCCTGCTCCGGTCCTCTTCCGCGATCATGCCGTGCGCCCGGCGCTGAGGGAACCTTGCCGGTCATGGGAGGATCGTGAAAACACTCTCGTTGGAAGGCAAGACATGTCGGACCTGAAGGCCACGCTGCACACCAACCGTGGCGACATCGTGCTCAACCTGTTCCCCAACCACGCACCCGCGACCGTCGAGAACTTCGTCGGGCTCGCCGAGGGCACCAAGGAGTACCAGGCTGACGGCGGCAAGACCGGCAAGTTCTACGACGGCCTCGGCTTCCACCGTGTCATCGACAACTTCATGATCCAGGGCGGCTGCCCGCTCGGCACCGGCACCGGTGGCCCGGGCTACACCTTCAAGGACGAGTTCCACCCCGAGCTCGCCTTCACCAAGCCGTACCTGCTCGCGATGGCGAACGCCGGCCCGGGCACCAACGGCTCGCAGTTCTTCATCACCACCGCGCCGACCACCTGGCTGAACAACCGTCACACCATCTTCGGTGAGGTCGCCGACCAGGCCAGCCGCGACGTGGTCGACGCCATCGGCACCACCCCGGTCGGCCCGGGCGACCGCCCGATCGACCCGGTCGTGATCGAGTCGGTGGAGATCACCCGCGCCTGACGCGGGCAGATCGACCACCCGGGACGACGCGTTGAACCAGCCCACGGAAGCCGCCCCGATCTGCTACCGGCACCCGGGTCGCGAGACCTGGATCCGCTGCCAGCGGTGCGAACGCCCGATCTGCCCGGACTGCATGCAGCCCGCGGCCGTCGGGTTCCAGTGCCCGAACTGCGTGAAGGACGGACACAAGGACACCCGCTCGGGGCGGCTCCCGTACGGCGGTGAGCGGGTCGCCAACCCGGCGCTCACGTCGTACGTGCTGATCGGCATCAACGTGGCCGTCTGGCTGCTGATCGTGGCGACCGGCGGCGCGTCGTCCAGCCTGGTCGACACCCTGGCGCTGCTGCCGAAGACCACGCTCTTCGGCTCGCCGGACGGCACCGTCACCCTGGTGCGCGGTGTCTCGGACGGCGCGATCTGGCAGGTGCTGACCTCGACGTTCACGCACATCGAGGTCTGGCACATCGGCTTCAACATGATGGCGCTGTACTTCCTGGGCCCGCAGCTCGAGCTGATCCTCGGCCGGGCCCGGTTCCTGGCGCTCTACCTGCTGTCCGGGCTGGCCGGCAGCGTGGTCGTGATGTGGCTGTCGGACCCGCACACCCAGACGCTCGGCGCGTCCGGCGCCATCTTCGGCCTGATGGGCGCCCTGCTCGTGGTGGCGCTGAAGATCGGCAGCAACGTCCAGCAGGTCTTCTTCTGGATCGTGCTCAACGTCGGCTTCACCGTCGTCGGGGCCAGCTCGATCAGCTGGCAGGGCCACCTCGGCGGCCTGCTCGGCGGTGCGGCGCTGGCCGGGATCGTCGTCTACGCACCGAAGCAGAACCGGGCCGCGTTCCAGTGGACCGGGATCGCCCTGTTCGGCGTGGCCTGCACCGTCGCGATCCTGGTGCGCGCGGTCGCGCTCTCCTAGGCTCCCGTAGGTCCTTCTCGACCTGGAGACTTTCGAAATCGCGTTACTCCACTCCGTGGCTTGGAGTGGCGCTCATGCGTGTCCGGAATGCTACTTTCAGCCGGTGACCGACTGGGCTCAGATGTTCACGGACCTCCTCGCTACCCGGAGCCAGCCGCAGACGCCGCGCGACCTTCTCGGTAGCGCGCCGATCCCGCTCGCCTACGGGGTCATGGGCGACTACGGCTTCCTGTCCGTACGTGAGGCGTTGCCGGACGGCGAGTTCGGGAACAAGGAGCTCGAGTTCTCCCGGGGGACTCACGGGTGGCAGCTCATCGGATACGGAGGCGGGTCGGGCAGCCGCGACCTGGCGACGGACATGAACTTCACCGACCAGCCCTGCGAGGTGGTCTCGGCAAAGTTCGACAGCCCAGCCGGACACGGCACGGTCCATGTTTGGTTTCATCCCGATGTTCGTTCCGCGGCCATCGACGGTCGAGCGGTTCAACTGGGGGCGTTCAATCACGCCGTGGTGTTCGTTCCGAAGGACGTGCGAACAGTGACCTTCGACCGGGTCGAGGGTGAGGACGTGCCCGACGTCATCACCCTCGACCTCGGGTTCCTGTCCTAGCGGGCGGGGTCCGGCGGTCCGGTGCGGTTCAGCACCGTGCCGCCGTACGCGTCCGGGCTGTAGATCCGCGTGCCCGTATCAATCCCGGTGATGCGGTAGACACGGACGGTTTCGCCGCTTCGCGGGCTGTCCCCGCAGTGGGGAATCGTGGCGAGTCCCAGCTCTTCGACCGATGTCGGTCGAGGCTCGCGATGATCTGCGAGGTAGGCAAACCCCTCGTACTCGACCTGCTCGCCGCATGACGGCGCGGAGTCGCCCGCGTCGTCGGCGTGGCTCGAATTCGCGTGAGATCCGCACCCTGCGACCGCCAGCAGAATCCCGGCGGACGCCGCAGCGGCCAGAGTTGAGCGCAGACGACGAGCCCGGTCAGTAGATGCTCTCGAGACCACGAACATCACCCCATCCCAGCGTCCGCGCCTTCGCCGTACAGGCGGCCCCGTAACCGGCCATCGTCAGCTCCGCGTCGGCAGAGGCGTAGAGGTCGGCGAGTCCGTAGACGTGCCCGAGCTCGTGGGTGAGGATGCCTTCGACGTCGAAGTCGTTGCTGCAAGAACCGGCTCCAGGACTGTAGGTGAAGTCGAGGTCGGTCGTGTTGAACCGCACGTCTGACTGTCGAATCGGGTCGATCGCCGCGGTGTTGTCGACGCGCCAACTGCAGGTGACCGCGATGACGGAGGAAGGGTTCACGTTCCCTGCATCAATCGTGGACAGGCTGTCGGGGCTGCCGCACGCACGGCGGCCTGCCCCGTCTGCTGCTGGGTTCCACCGGCTGGGTTGCACCCCGTCACCGATGTAGAAGGCCCACGGAGACTTCTGGGTACTTGCTCAACAGCTTGTAGGTGCTGCGCGTGCAAGCCGCAGGACTCGATCCACCGCCGGGCGCCACCAGAGACCCGCGTGCCGCACTCGAGGGCGGAGGCGCCCTCAGGCATCTGCCCCACCGCCAGCACACCCTGGGCGGGTACGCCGCACGGACGGCCGTTCTCCGCTTGCACTGCCCCCCAGGGAAGAAGGCAGCCGGTCGCGGCAGTCGCCATGATCCCGATGCGAGACCATCGGGACGCTGGTGGCCTTCGTCTTGTGCTCATGCCGGTAAGACCGGCCGGCGAGGCGCCCGCTTACGCCACTTCCAAAGTTATCCCCACCTTGGGGACAACCCTGTGGAGAACTACACGCGTGTAACTCGGATCCACAGCCCGGTGCACAGCTGGGGAAAAAGCAGAACGGCCAGTCACCGCGCGGTGACCGGCCGTTCGAGCCTCTACGTGCGGGCGGGTCTCACTCCCACTTCGTGGCGAAGACGAAGCCCACGGCCATGAAGCCGACGCCGACGAGCAGGTTGGACTGGTCGAGCTGGTCCATCACCGGCAGGTGCGCGGTCGCGCTCTGGGCGACGAAGTAGTACGTGATGATCCAGGCGAGGCCGATCAGGAAGCAGCCGAGCATGCCCACCACGACGCCGCGGCCACGGCCGAGCGGGGTGGTCGGGTGCGCGGCCACGATCAGGCCGAGGAAGATCGAGCCGAAGCCGATCAGGTAGTTCCACTTGCCCAGGTCCGACATCCACGGGAGCGGGTCGCTGGGAGCCTTGACGCCGGGGGTCTTCACGAAGTTCGCGGCGTCCATCGCCACCTGCGTGTAGACGACGATCCAGGCGATCCCGGCCAGGACGAGCAGCACGGCGACGGCGCAACGCACCCAGGACGTCTCGTATCCGCTCACCGAGAGGGTGGGCTTACGGGCGGCGGGCTTGGACACGGTGAGGCTCCTTGGGGTTTCGGGTCGTCGGTTAGCGTAGTCACCGCCGCCGTGGATCTGGGCATCGGCCGGGAATTGCCGGTTGCGGACATGATCAGGAGCGAGGAAGGCACGGCACGGTGAGCGACGGGCGCAACAGTCTGCGGGACCTGTTCCGCATCCGCCTGCGCGGCCGCTGGCGCCCGTGGGCGGTGGCGGCGTTCGTGCTCGCCGGGGCGATGTTCGCGACCAGCGCGCTGAGCTCCAAGGGCCTGGACCTGCGGGCCGCGAGCATCACCGACCTCAACCACGTCGTCCGCCAGGAACGGGCCCGCTCCGACGACCTCCAGGGGCGCGTCGCCGCGCTCAACGAGGAGGTCGGCACCCTCAGCCGCCGCGTCGGCGGAACCGAGGTCACCAGGCTCAACCGCCAGGTCGACAGGCTGAAGGACCCGGCCGGCTTCGCCCCGGTCGAGGGGCCCGGCCTGACCGTCGTGCTCCAGGACGCGCCGAAGAGCGAGATCGACGCCGCCGCCGAGCCCGGCGGGGTCAGCCAGGAGGAGCTGGTCGTCCACCAGCAGGACATCCAGGCCGTGGTGAACGCGCTCTGGGCCGGCGGCGCCGAGGCGATGACCATCCAGGGGCAGCGGGTGATCTCGACGACCGGGATCAAGTGCGTCGGCAACACCGTCATCCTGCACGGCGTCCCGTACTCGCCGCCGTACCGGATCTCCGCCATCGGCGACCCGTCGGAGCTGCAGGCCGCGCTCGACGACAGCGACTACATCGACGCCTACCTGACCTTCGTCGACAGCTACGAGCTCGGCTACGAGGTGATCCCGAGCGTCTCCCTGGAGTTCCCGGCGTACACGGGCAGCACTGCGCTGAAGTACGCCCGCCCGGACAACGCCGCCGCGACCCCCGCGGCCCGCTGACCGGATGGGCGGAGCACACGCGCACAGCCACCGCCACGGCAGTCCCGACGTCGACGTCGCGCGCGGACCGCTGGCCGTCCTGCTCGGCTTCCTCGCCGTCTGCGCGGTGGTCACCGTCGTCGGCCTGGTCGCGCTCTGGCCGGACGCCGGCAAGGTCGACGCGCTCCGCGCGAAGGCCCAGTACGCCGCCCCGGGCGTGACGTTCGTGAAGGCGACCGTCGTCGAGGTGGAGCCGGCCTGCCCGACCGAGTCGCCGGGGCCGGACTGCGGGATGCTCCGGGTCACCCTGACCGGCGGTCCCGACCGTGGGGCGGCGCAGCGGGTCGGGGTGCCACCGGCAGTCGCGGACTCCGGGATCGACAGCGGCACCACGGTCCGGCTGATGCGCGTGCCCGGCACCGGCGGCCAGCCGGCGACGTACTCGTTCGACGACGTGATCCGGCTGAAGCCGATCTGGATCCTGGTCGCGATCTTCGTCGTCGCCGTCGCGCTGGTGGCGCGGGTCCGCGGCCTGATGGCCCTGGTCGGGCTGGCCGTCGGCGGGTTGGTGCTCTTCCGGTTCATGCTGCCGGCGCTGCTGTCCGGCTCCTCCGGGATCGCGGTCGCGCTGATCGGGTCCTCGGCGATCATGTTCGTGGTGCTCTACCTCGCCCACGGTCCGTCGGTACGGACCAGTGCGGCACTCGCCGGCACCCTCCTCGGCGTCGGGATCACCGCCCTGGTCGGCCAGCTCGCGATCCACGGCGCCACGCTCTCCGGCTTCGCCGACGAGGGCTCGGCGCTGCTGTCGGCGTTCACCGACCAGATCTCGTTCCAGGGCCTGCTGACCTGCGCACTGGTGATCGCGGGCCTCGGCGTCCTCAACGACGTCACCATCACCCAGGCCTCGGCGGTCTGGGAGCTCCGCGAGGCCGGACCCGACCTCAGCCGCCGGACGCTGTTCACCAGCGCGATGCGGATCGGCCGGGACCACATCGCCTCCACGATCTACACGATCGTCTTCGCGTACGCCGGCAGCGCGCTGGCGATCCTGCTGCTGCTCTCGCTCTACGAGCGCCCGGTGCTGGACCTGCTGTCCACCGAGGCCATCGCCGCGGAGATCGTCCGCACCCTGGCCAGCGGCATCGGCCTGGTCCTCGCGGTCCCGGTGACCACGGCGATCGCCGCCGTCACGGTGACGGGACCGCGCGAAACCGCGTAAGCACGAGCCTCCTGCGGAGGACGGTCACTCGTCGGTCACCCTGCTCCGGCTCGACTCGACCTCCAGCAACTCGATCGAATACTGGAACCACAGAGGCGTCGGGTCGACAACAGATGCCGACCTGAGTCTCGCCGAGGGCCGGGTCGTCTACATCAAGAGCTGTGAGGGCGAGTGGCACGGATCCGTGGGATCAAGTGATGTGCTCAGCTCCACCTGCGACGGCAGCTGGCGCCGCGGCGTCGCCTAGACACCGGCTGCGAAGTCCGTGGGCAGCACGCCCTGGACCGCGCCGATCAGGGCGTCCCAGCGCCCCGTGACCAGGAGCAGTCCGACGACGATGAGCATGAGTCCGCCGGCGGCGGTGACCCAGCGTTGACGCCGTCGGATCCAGCCGACGGCGCGCAGTGACCGTTGGTACGCGACCGCGGCGATGATGAGCGGGAAGCCGAGTCCGAGGCAGTAGGCGAAGCTCAGGACGGCTCCGCGCGCGGCGCTCCCGTCGTGCATGGCGAGCGTGCTGACGGCGCTCAGGGTCGGACCGATGCACGGGGTCCACCCGAGCCCGAAGAGCACTCCGAGCAGTGGTGCGGCCCCCAGGCCGACGGCGGGTACGGCGTGGATGCGCCAGTCGGTCTGGAACCACCGCAATCCGCCCAGGAAGACCACGCCGAGGCCGATCGTCACCAGACCGAGAACGACGGTGATGGTGCTCCGGTACTGCCAGAGCCAGTCACCGAGAGCCCCGAAGAGCGCGCCGTAGGTGACGAACACGGCCGAGAACCCGAGCACGAACAGGCCGGCCCCCGCGACCATGCGACCGCGGTGGGCAGCGCCGAGGTCCAGGCCGGAGAGCCCGGTCGTGTAGGACAGGTACCCCGGCAGCAGCGGAACCACACAGGGGCTGAAGAAGGAGACCAGGCCCGCGAGGGCCGCGACCGGGACGGCCAGGACGACGGATCCGTCGAGCACGGTCTCCTGAAACCAGGATCCGACGAGGACGATCTCAGGCAGCGTCACCGACGGAGCGTAGGCAGGTTCGGCACACCGATGCCGGTTCGGGTCGGTCGAGCGTGCCCTTTTTCTCGTTCCGGCCCGACAAACCCCGCTACGGCGTCGGGACGTCCGTCGGGATGTCGGTCGGCGTCGGGGTCGGTGTCGGGGTGGTCGGCGGCACGTACTGCGAGACCACGATCGTGATCGTCGTACCGGAGGGCTGCGGCGACCCCGCGCTCGGGCTCTGCTGGGTGACCGTGCCCTTCGGCTGGGTGGACGCGGTGTCGGGCAGGCTGCTCACCTGGAACCCGGCGTCCTCGAGGAGCTTGGTCGCCTGGGCCTCGGTCTTGCCGACCACGTTCGGCACCGACTTGGGGCCCTTCGAGACCATCAGCTTGACCTGGCTGCCCTTCGCGACCTGCTGGCCGACGTCCGGGTTCGAGGAGATCACGTTGTCCTTGGTCTCGTCGTCGAACTTGTACTCCAGGACGACGTTGAGGCCGAGACCGGTGAGCTGGGCGGACGCGGAGTCCTTGTTGTCGCCGATCACGTCGGGGATGGTCACCTGGGCGACGCCGCCGGAGACGACCAGGTCGACGGCGGTGCCCGGGTCGACCAGGCTGCCGGGGCCGGCGGTCGGGTCCTGCCGGATGACCAGGCCCTTGTCGACCTCGTCGCTGGCCTCGGTGGTGACCTCGCCGACGGTGAGGCCGGCGGTCTCGAGCGCGGTGGTGGCTTCGGCCTGGGTCTTGCCGGTGACCGACGGCACCGAGACCTGGTCCGGCGAGTTGCCGATCAGCTTCGGGATGAAGATGAACGCGCCGACCACGAGCAGCGCCAGCAGGATCGCGAGCGTGATCAGGGTGGCGGTGCTGCGCTTCTTCTCCTCCTCGGCCACGACGCCGTTGGCGGCGGTGTCGTAGGCGACCGCGGTGGTCGGCGGGATGAACGTGGTGGCCGGGTCGGCGGCGACCGGCGGCGCCTGGACCGGACGGCCCGCCAGGAACCGGTCGACGTCCTCCTTCATCGCCGCCGCGCTCTGGTAGCGGTCCTCGACCCGCTTCGCCAGCGCCTTGGCCACGATGGCGTCGATCTCCGGCGGCAGGTCGGCGTCGAGCGAGGACGGCGACGGGGCCTGTTCGCGGACGTGCTGGTAGGCGACCGAGACAGGGCTGTCGCCGACGAACGGCGGCCGGCCGGTGAGCAGCTCGAAGAGCAGGCAGCCGGTGGAGTAGACGTCCGAGCGCGAGTCCACGGTCTCACCGCGGGCCTGCTCCGGGGACAGGTACTGCGCGGTCCCGACGACGGCCGCGGTCTGGGTCATCGTGCTCTGCGCGTCGGAGACGGCGCGGGCGATGCCGAAGTCCATCACCTTCACGTCGCCGGCCGGCGTGAGCATCACGTTCCCGGGCTTGATGTCGCGGTGGATGATCCCGGCGCGGTGGCTGTAGTCGAGCGCCGCGAGGATGCCCGAGGTGATCTCCAGTGCCCGCTCCGGCAGGATCTTGCGACCCTCGCGGAGAATGTCGCGCAGCGTCCGGCCGGCGACGTACTCCATCACGATGTAGGGCTGGGAGACGTTGGTGCCGTCCGCCGCGAGCTCCTCGCCGGTGTCGTAGACCGACACGATCGCGGAGTGGTTCAGCGAGGCGGCCGCCTGCGCCTCCCGGCGGAACCGCGCCTGGAAGGTGGCGTCGCTGGCGAGGTCGGTACGGAGCCGCTTCACCGCGACGGTGCGGCCGAGCCGCACGTCGGTGCCCTTGCGCACCTCGGCCATGCCTCCGCGGCCGAGGAGCTCGCCGAGCTCGTACCGGCCGCCGACACGGTGGGCTCCGGGAATCGATTCAGGCATGACGGGGTCCCTCCACTGGTTCACAGCTAATGCAGAAGATCATTTGTCGAGCACCGCTTCCATGACGGCCTTCGCGATCGGCGCGGCCAGGCCGCTGCCGGAGATGGCGTCCCGGTCGACGCCGGCGTCCTGGACGAGAACCGCGACCGCGACGGTCGGGTTGTCGGCCGGGGCGAACGAGACGAACCACGCGTACGGCGGCCGCGACGGCGCGCTCTGCGCGGTGCCGGTCTTGCCGGCCACCTTGACGCCCGGGATCTGTGCGGTGGTCGCGGTGCCGCGGTCGACCACCGAGACCATCATGTCGGTGAGCTCCTTGGCCGTCGCGGGCGAGACCGCGTCGGCGTTCAGGACCTTCGGGTCGGTCTTGTCGACGACCTCGAGGTCGGCGGAGCGGATCTCGTCGAACAGGTACGGCACCATCAGCTTGCCGCCGTTGGCGATCCCCGCGGCGACCATCGCCATCTGCAGCGGGGTCGCGGCGACGTTGGACTGCCCGATCGCCGAGAGCGCGGTCTGCGGGCGATCGATCTCGGTCTGCCCCGGCGCCGTCATCCGGCTGACGGCCTGCCGGGTCAGCGAGTCGTCGAGGTCGTTGAAGTAGCGCTGGCCCCAGCCGAACTTGTCGGCCTGCTCGGTGAGCGCGTCGGCGCCGAGGTCGAGACCGACCGAGCCGAACGCGACGTTGCAGGAGACCTCGAGCGCACGCGTCAGGGTGATCTTGTCGCCGCCGCAGGAACGGCCATTCTCGTTGATCAGGTCCTTCGAGGTCTGCGGCAGGTCGAGCACCCGTCCGCCGGGGACCAGGGACTTCGGCGTGTACTTGCCGCTCTCCAGGGCCGCGGCCGCGGTGACCAGCTTGAAGGTCGAGCCCGGCGGCAGGGTCTCCTCGATGGCGCGGTTGTCGAGCGGGCGCAGCGGGTTGGCCAGCAGACGCTGGTAGGCGTGTGCCGCCGCGGTGAAGTCGTGGGTGGCCAGCCGGTTCGGGTCGTAGGTCGGGCTGGACAGCATCGCCAGGACCTTGCCGGTGGCCGGCTCCAGGGCGACGACCGCACCCTGGGTGTTCTCGCCGAGCGCCCGGATCCCGTCGTACGCCGCCTGCTGCGCGGCCCGGTTGATGGTCAGGCTGACGCTGCCGCCCTTGGGCGCCTGGTTGCGCAGCAGGTCGATGACCCGGTTCACGAAGAGCTTCGGGTCGTCGCCGGAGAGGACCTCGTTCTGGCTGGCCTCGGTGGCGGCCACGCCCCAGTCGCGGGAGAAGAAGCCGGAGAGCTGCGCGTACTGGCGTCCCGTCGGGTAGATCCGCTGGTACTTGTACTGGTCGTCGGACTTCTTGCTCTCCGCGATCGGCCTGCCCTTGACCACGATCGCGCCGCGGTGCTGGGAGAACTGGGCGTTGAGCACCCGCCGGTTGTCGGGGTGCTTGGCGAGCGAGGTCAGGTCGTCGGCCTGCCAGTACTGCAGGTACGTGGCGTTGATCAGCAGGGCCAGGAAGAGCACCAGGCAGGCGATCGCGACGTTGCGGATCGGACGGTTCATCGCAGGTTCACCACCTGGGTCGCGTCCGCGTCGGCGCCTTCGTCGAAGAACTCCGGCGGAGGCTTGCGGGCCTGGTCGGAGATGCGTAGCAGCAGCGCGACGATCACCCAGTTCGCGACCAGGCTGGACCCGCCCTGGGAGAGGAACGGGGTGGTGAGGCCGGTCAGCGGGATCAGCCGGGTGACGCCGCCGACGACGACGAAGACCTGGAGCGCGAAGACCACGGCGAGACCGGTGGCCATCAGCTTGCCGAAGTTGTCGCGGCAGATCAGCGCGGTGCGCAGGCCGCGCTCCACGATCACGCCGTACAGCAGGATGATCGCGACGACGCCGGTGAGCCCGAGCTCCTCGCCGAGCGAGGGCAGGATGAAGTCGGACCAGGACAGCGGCGTGGTCTGCGGCGAGCCCTGGCCGAGCCCGCGGCCGGTGAGGCCGCCCCAGGCCATCCCGTAGAGGCCCTGGACCAGCTGGTAGGCGTTGTTGTCCGGGTTGAACGGGTCCAGCCAGGCGTGCACCCGGGACTGGACGTGGCCGATGACGGCGTAGCCGAGCAGGGCGCCGCCGACGAAGAGGAGGCCGCCGACCACCAGCCAACCGGGCCGTTCGGTGGCGACGTAGAGCATCACCAGGAAGAGCCCGAAGAACAGCAGCGACGAGCCGAGGTCGTTCTGGAAGACCAGGATGCCGAGGCTGACCAGCCACATCCCGAGGATCGGGCCGAGGTCGCGGCCGCGGGGCAGGTCGACGAAGAGCACCCGGCGCCCGGCCAGGGCGAGCGCGTCCCGGTGCAGCACCAGGTAGCCGGCGAACGCGATCACCAGCAGCACCTTGGCGACCTCGCCGGGCTGGAAGCTGAGCGGACCGAGGTGGATCCAGATCCGGGAGCCGTTGATCGTCCTCCCGATCCCGGGCAGCAGCGGCAGCATCAGCAGCAGCACGGCCGCCAGCCCCGCGGTGTAGGTGAAGGCCTGGAGGCGGCGGTGGTCACGCAGCAGCACCAGCACCGCGATGAAGCCGCCGACGCCGATGGTCATCCACATCAGCTGGGTCGGCGCGAACGCCGAGCGCTCCGGGTTCGCGGCGATCCGGGCCAGGTCGATCCGGTGGATCATGGCGAGCCCGAGGCCGTTCAGCGCGGCCACGGCGGGCAGCAGGATCGGGTCCGCGTACGCCGCCTTGAACCGGACGGTCACGTGCGCCGCGAGCACGAGCGCGGTCAGCCAGGCGCCGTGGGTGAAGAGGTCGGCCGGGACCTCGCCGTCGACGCCGAGACCGACCGCCGCGTAGGCGCCGACGCTGACGCAGAGGCTGAGCAGCAGCAGGAAGAGCTCGGCGCCGCGGCGGCGGCGGTGCACGAACCCGAGGAACGCGCCGGCCTGCTCGTCGCGGCGCGCCCGCTGCCGGGTGCTCTGGCGGCTCACGGCGTCTCCGCGCACGGGTCGGGGGTGGTCGTCGCGCCGGGCGTGGCCGGAGTGGTGGCCGGAGTGGTGGCCGGCGGCGTCGCGCCCGGGGTGCCCGGGGTGGTCGCGGGGGTCTTCGTCGGCGCAGGCGTGGGGGTCGGTGTCAGCGTCGGTGTCTGGGTCGGGGTCGGGGTCGGGGTCGGCGCGACCGCCGGCTCCGGACAGGCGACGCGGAGGTCCTCGACGATCCGGCGGGCATCGGCCATGCTGTCCGCCCCGATGCCGTCGCGCACCTGGTTGGCGTCGTACGACTCGAGCTCGTCGAGCATCACGCCGGTCCGCTCGACCACGTGGTGGGTGTCGATCCCGGGGACCTCGACGTCGACGCCGCGGAAGATGACCACCTCGCCCGCGTCGTCGGAGACGTAGTACTGGTCCTGCGAGACGTTGTAGAGCGCCCGGCCGCCCAGCAGCGCCAGACCGAGGAGGATCACGACGACGACCGCCCGGCGCAGCCAGGTGTACCGGCGCGGCGCGCGCGGGGCGTACCGGATCTCCTCCGGGTCGAGGTCGTCGTCGACCTCCTCGTCGCCGAGCGCGGCCACGTCGGTCTCGGTGAGGTTCCCGGTGGCGTCGTCGATCCGCAGGTGCGGCGCCGTAGCGGCCGCGCCGACCACGACCGGGGCCGGGTCGAGCTGCTCGTCGGTCTCGACGACCTCCGCGACCACCACCGTGACGTTGTCCGAGCTGCCGGCGTCCAAGGCGCTGCGGACCAGTCGGCGGGTGACCTCGGTGAGGTCGTCACCGGCGAGCAGGCTCGCCATCGTCTCGTTCTCCAGCACGCCCGAGCAGCCGTCGGAGCAGAACAGGATCCGGTCACCGGCCCGCACCTGCTCGGAGAACAGGTCCGGCTCGGGCTCGTGGACACCGTCGACGGCGCGCAGGATGAGGTTGCGGTGCGGGTGCACCCGGGCCTCGGCCTCGGTGATCCGGCCCTCGTCGATCAGGCTCTGCACCAGCGTGTGGTCCGTGGTGATCGGGCTCAGCCCGCCGTCGCGGAGCAGGTAGCCGCGGCTGTCGCCGACGTGCCCGACGCGCAGGTGGGTGCCGTCGAAGATCGCCGCGGTCACGGTGGTGCTGGTGCCGTCGAGGTCGGGGTGCTGCTCGACGATCTCGGCGAGCCGGTCGTGGGCGAGGTGCAGGGTGGCGGACAGCTCGCTGAGCGCGTCGTTGCCCGGCGGCACGTCGAGCTTGGAGATCGCCTCGACGGTCGCGCTGCTGGCGATGTCGCCGCGGGCCGCCCCGCCCACGCCGTCGGCGATGACCAGGAGGTGGGGTCCCGCGTACCCGGAGTCCTGGTTGTCGCGGCGGACCCGGCCCACGTCGGACAGGGCCGCGTAGCGGAGCTGGAGGCTCATCCGCATGCTCGCTTCGCTCGCGCGGATGAGCGGCTGCTGTGCTCTCTCACTTCCGCAGCTCCAGGATGGTCTTCCCGATCCGGATCTGGGTGCCGAGCGAGATCGCGGTCGCCTGGGTGATCCGGGTCGAGCCGACGTAGGTGCCGTTGGTGGAGCCGAGGTCCTCGACGTACCACTGGTCGCCGGAGGCGGCGATCCGCGCGTGCCGGGTGGAGACGTAGTCGTCGTCGAGGCGGATGGCGGCGTCGTTGCCGCGGCCGATCAGCAGCGGGGCCGCGGAGAGCGGGACCACCTCGCCCCGGTTGCCGCCCTCGACGATCGCCACCCCGGTGGGCGCGCCGCGGCGCGGCTTGGCCGGCTTGGCGCGCTGCTTCGCGGCCGCCTTCGCGGCCCGGCGCTCCTGGCCGCGGCCGGCCTCGCGGGAGACCCGGGCACCGAACATGTCGGAGCGGATCACCGAGATCGCGGCGAGCACGAAGATCCACAGGATCGCCAGGTAGGCGAACCGGATCAGCACCAGGGTGGGTTCGGACATGGCGTGGTCAGTCCTGCCTCTGGTGCAGCGTCAGGGTGGTGTTGCCGATCCGGATCTCGGCGCCGTCGGCCACGGCGGCGTTCTCGACCCGCTTGCCGTTGACCAGGACACCGTTGGTGGAGCCGAGGTCGTGGACGCTGATCCGGTCGCCGGCGGAGTCGGAGACGACCCGGACCTCGACGTGCCGGCGGGAGACGCCGGGGTCGTTGACCCGCAGGTCGGCGTCGTTGCCGCGGCCGACGACCACGCCGGGCGCGGCGAGCGGGAGCCGTTCGCCGTTCACCTCCAGGTACGCCGGCGCGCGTCGTACCTGGGTGTCGGTGATTTCGGGGCCGGGCTGGCTGACCCGTGACAGCGTCTGGCTGCGGACCCGGAAGCGGCCCACGGTCAGGTCGTCGGCGACGTCGAAGGTGAGGTCGACCGGGCCGGTGAACACGTACGACTGGGCCGCGGCGTGGTCCTTCAGCTGGCCGAGCAGCTCGCTGCGCAGCGTGCCGCCGAGGGCGCTGAGCCGCTCGTGGTCGGGCGCGGAGAGCTCGACGTGGAAGTCGTTCGGCACCAGGCGCCGGTCGCGGCTGAGGATCTGCGCGGAGTTGTCCACCTCGCGCGCCAGCGCCGCCGAGATCTCCACCGGCTGCACCGCGCTGCGGAAGGTACGCGCGAAGGCGCCCGAGATCATCTGCTCGAGCCGCTGCTCGAACCGCTGCAGGCCACCCACGACGTGCCTCCTTCCCGTTCGCGTCCGTCACACGTGCCACACGTCGGTGTGATCGTATCGGGCCGGGTGCCAAGGATCGTGCACCCGGTTTTGGCGGCCGAGCAGGTCTGGGATAACCTTTGTCCCGCTTCACGCGCGAGTGGCGGAACGGCAGACGCGCTGGCTTCAGGTGCCAGTGTCCGAAAGGGCGTGGGGGTTCAAATCCCCCCTCGCGCACGTTGAGGCAAAGGCCGGACGGTGATCACCGTCCGGCCTTCGTCATTTCTGCGCCACGGTGTCAACCGGATCGGGTGCCCGAACGACTCCAGGGCATGACGTATTCCTATCCGGAGGAGCTTCACCCGCGGGGTGAGCAACGTGCCGGGAACTGGCACGATGCGGAGATGGAGCCCGAGCGCGCCGACCTCGTCGACGTGCTCTTCCGACGGCACTACGCCGCACTCCTCCGCCTGGGGTTCGTCATGCTGGGCAACCGCGAGGCCGCCGAGGACGCCGTTCAGGACGCCTTCGTCGCGCTGCACCGCCACGCGAAGTCGTTGCGCGAGCCGGAGGCGGCCGAGGCCTACCTCCGGTCCGCGGTCCTCAACCGCTGCCGCTCCTGGGTACGCCGCCAGGTCACCCAGCGGGCACCGCGGCCGCTGATGCTCGTCGGGGAGCACCAGGAGACCCCTGAGGAGGCTGCCGTCGGGCACGACCCGGCCGGGTCGCTCGTGGTGGCGCTCCGCGGGTTGGCGCGGCGCCAGCGCGAGGTGCTGGCCTGCCGGTACGTCCTCGAGCTCTCCGTGGCCGAGACCGCCCAGCTTCTCGAGATCAGCGAAGGGTCCGTCAAGGCGCACGCGCATCGCGGACTCACCACCCTGCAGAAGCGGATCGAGGTGACCCGATGAGCACTATCGAGGAGCGACTCGCGCGGGACATCGAGGCAGTGACCAGAGGAGTCGTCGTGACCGAGCACGACCTGAGGGACGCTCGCGAGGAGCTCGACGAGCGCATCGAGAACAAGCAGCGACGCGACCGTCGCCGCATCCTGGCAGTGGCGGTCGCCGCCGCCGTCGTGATCCCCGTCGTCGGGTACGCCGTCGCGAGGTCGCTCGACGACCAGACCTCCGCACCACCGCCGGCGAAGACGCCGGAGAAGAGCCTGGACGACCAGTTCCTCACCGGCACCGCGCCCACCGCGGAGGTGCTGAACGGCTTCTGGCGGGTGGACAACGGCGGCACGGTGATGCTGTTCGACCCCAACGGCGGCGTCCGGTTCGACGACGGCGGCACGTTGTACGCCGACCCGGCCGGTGTCGGCAGGTACCAGGTCGACGGTGACCTGATCACGATCGACGTGAGTGCCGGACGGGGCGGGTGCGCCGGTCAGACGATCGCGCTGCGCGCGTCGCTCGCCGAGCCGGGCGTGCTGCGGACCGTCCTGACCGAACCGGGGACGGGCCGCTGCGCGCCGAACCAGGGGATGGCCGACCTGGCCGACATGCCGGCGCCGGTCTCCGTGGACTGGGGCGCCCTCGAGCAGATCCTGCCGGCGAACAGCGGCCAGTTCATCGACGTGCGGTACTCCGACGAGCCGGGCGGGGACTGGCAGCCCGCGAAGGCCGGCGCTCTGCCCGGCGACTGGGTCGCCGAGGGCCAGCCTGAGGGCGGAGGCTTCGTCCTCGAGCTCACCGACAACGGGTCCTACAGCGTCGCGGACAGCACCGGCGATCCGGTCGACCGTGGCTCGTGGTCGCTGACCGGAGGCGATCTCGTCCTGACCACCACGGGGGGATCCGCGTGCAGCCCGGGCGACCGGCTGGTGCTGGGTGGGCTGGAGACGGTCGAAGGCACCGGTTCGCGGATCATGCGTGGAAAGGTCGGCCAGAACGCCTGCGACGCCCCGTGGTCGCAGGACGCCTGGGTGCTGATCCCGAACAACGGGAACTGACCGCGACGTCGAGACGAGGGCCGGACGGGACGACCGTCCGGCCTCCGTGGTGCCCGGCTACCCCGGGTGCCGCCAGCAGCGCAGGCCCGGCTCGGGCACCCGGTTGCGACACTTGCCCTGCGTGGTCGGCGCGCCGCAGCGGTGCACGAGCGTCGACCTCACCGCCGGTGCGCGTCCGAGCAACGGGGCGGGCGACCGGGCGCCGGCCTCGGAGCCGAACGCGAGCAGCGCGAGGATGTCGTCGGCCTGGTAGACGGCCGAGCGGCGGTACTGACCGGTGGCGGGCTTCACGATCCCAGCAGCCACCAGCTGTTTGACCAGCGTCTGCGCGGACACCGCCGACACCGCCAGCTCGTCGGCCAGGAACCGCGCCGAGATCACCGGGTTCTCGACCACCAGGTCGACGGCCCGGTGCAGCGAGGAGTCGGTGCGGACGCCGGCGACCGCGGCACGCCACTTCGTGTGGACCGCGGTCGCCGCGTCGACGAACCGCTCCGCGGTGCTGGTCGCGATCTCCAGCGCGGCGAGGAAGTGCGCGACGTACCGGCTCAGCGCTGGCTTCCGGTCGGCGCCGTCGTACCGGTAGGCCGTGAGCGCGTCGACGTACCCGCGCTCGTCGTTGCGCAGCGCGGTCGAGAGCGGCACCACCCCGCCGTCGACCAGCCCGGACCGGGCCAGCACGCCGTGCACCAGCGCCCGGCCGACGCGGCCGTTGCCGTCGTCGAACGGGTGGATGGTCTCGAACTGGGCGTGGATCACCGCGGCCTGGACGACGGGGAGATCGCCGCTACGGTTCGCGTACGCGATCAGGTCGTCCAGGTACGCCGGCACGGTGTCGGCGGGCGGGGCGGCGTACTCGGCGTTGAGCTGGTGGCTGCCGCCGACCCACACCTGGCCGGAGCGGTATCCGGGCCGGTGCCAGGGCAGCAGGTCCTGGTGGATCCGGGTGACGTGCTCGTGCGCCCAGGCGCCCGAGCCGAGCAGGTCGATCGCCTCGCGCATCGCGGTGACGTTCCGCACGATCTGCCCGGCCGCGTGACTCGCGGTGTCGTGGTCGATCTGGGCGATCGCGACGGCGCGCGGTGTCTCGCGGATCCCCTCGATCCAGGACGACGAGATCGACTCGGAGCGGATCAGCGTCGAGTACAGGATCGGGAGCGGGTCGGCGCGCAGCCGTCCACCCAGCCGGGCCAGCGCCGTCGAGACCTCGGCCGCGTGCTCGAGCACCTCGGCTTCCAGGTCGTTGGCGACGTCGGCGAGTCGATCCGGGTGGTAACGGAGGTACGACCCGCCCTGGCGCTCGGCACGGGTGATCCCGGCGAAGTCGGGAGGCACGACGACGCGTTCCCAGTGAGCCACGGCTACCTCCCTCCGCCAGAGTTAAGGATCATACTATGATCCTTAACTCTGCGAGACTGGCCCCGTGTCCGAGGTCGCCTGGTTGCCGTTCGACGTCCGCGGTCTGCCCGACGGGGTCGAGTACCTGGTCGGCGACCGTGCCGGGCCGTCCCCGGCCGACCTGGAGCGGATCAGCTTCTACGTGATGCCGTACCAGATCATGCGTGACGACCTCGGGGTGCTGGCGCGGATGCCGCGGCTGCGGGTCGTGCAGCTGCTGACCGCCGGCTACGAGCACCTCGCGCACGCGGTCCCCGCCGGGGTGACGCTCTGCAACGGGCGCGGGATCCACAGCGCGTCCACGGCCGAGCTGGCGATGACGCTAGTGCTGGCCTCGCTGCGCGACGTCCCCGGGTTCGTACGGGCGCAGGACGAGGGCCGGTGGACGCAGGGGTTCCGGCCCTCGCTGGCGGACAAGCGGGTGCTGGTGCTCGGGTACGGCAGCATCGGCGAGGCGCTGGAGCAGCGGCTCCTCCCCTTCGAGGTCGACGTCGTCCGGGTCGCCCGGACGGCGCGGGCCGCCGAGAACGGGCGGGTGCACGCGTTCACCGACCTGCCCGCCCTGCTGCCGGCGGTCGACGTGGTCGTGGTGACGGCGCCGCTCACCGAGGAGACCCGCGGCCTGGTCGACGCGGGGTTCCTGGTGCGGATGCGGGACGGGGCGCTGCTGGTCAACGTCGCCCGCGGTGCGATCGTCGACACCGACGCGCTGCTCGCCGAGCTGACGACCGGCCGGCTGCACGCCGCCCTCGACGTCGTCGATCCCGAGCCGCTGCCGGCCGGGCACCCGCTCTGGAGCGCGCCGAACACGCTGATCACCCCGCACGTGGGCGGTCCCAGCAGCGCCTTCCGGCCGCGTGCCGAGCGGTTGGTGCGTGAGCAGCTGGAGCGGTACGCGCGCGGCGAGCCACTGGCGAACGTGGTGCGTCAGCCGTAGAGCCCGAGGAAGGCGCGGGAGGCGGCCTCGACGATCTCGTCGGGGGTGGCCTCGAGGCTGCCGTCCAGCCAGGCGGTGACGAGCTCGGCCATGCCGCCGATGAAGAGCAGGCCGGCCGTCTCGTCCTCGTGCTCGCTGCGCTTGGGCAGCCCGAGGGCCGCGCTCGCCTCGATCGCGGAGCGGTGCGCCAGGTGCCGGAGCAGCTCGGTACGGCGCTTGCGCAGCTCGGGCACCGAGACGGACTCGATGATCGCGACCCGGCCCTTGCGGGGGTCGTCGAGCAGCAGCTGCACGAACGCCCGGACCGAGGCGTGCACCCGGGCGACGGGGTCCTCGCCCGCGCTCTCGGCGGCGGCGAGGCTGTTCTGCTCGATCTCGACGGCGATCTGGTCCATCAGGGCGGCGAGCAGGGCGTCCAGACCCGCGAAGCTCTCGTAGAAGTAGCGCTCGCTGAGCCCGGCGCGGGTGCAGATCGCGGTCATCGTCGTCCTGCTGTCCGGGTCGGCCCAGACGGCGAGCGCGGCTTCGAGGAGGCGGGTCCGGCGTTCGGCGACCCGGTCCGCGGCGCTCACGCCCCGGTACACCCCTGACTGCACGGCCATGCCGGTCAGCCTCCCACAACCCCGGGCGCCAGAAGGTTGACAGGACATCCTTCCTGAATAACGCTGGGCCTATGACCACGGAGGCTCCCCCGCGCCCGGTTCCGCCGCTGCGTCGCGAGGACCGCGGACTGCCCTGGGTCGGCCGGCTGCTCGACTACGCCAAGGACCCGGTCGCGCTCTACCGGCACCAGTGGGAGCACTACGGCGCGGTCGCGCCCTTCAACGCGCTCGGCCGGAACTACGTGATGTTCCTCGGCCCGGACGCCTGCGGCGAGGTGCTGCAGAACAAGGACAAGGCGTTCGCCAACGCGCCCGCCTGGTCCCAGCTCGTCGGCCCGTTCTTCACCCGTGGCCTGATGCTCCTGGACTTCGAGGAGCACCACGCGCACCGGCGGATCATGCAGGAGGCGTTCACCCGCCCGCGGCTGGAGGGCTACACCCGGCGGCTGCACCCGGCCATCGCGCAGGGCACGGCCGACTGGGCCGCCGGCGAGGAGTTCCCGTCGTACTGGCGGCTCAAGCAGCTCACCCTCGACATCGCCGCCGACCTCTTCATGGGCGGGGCCGCGGACACCAGCCGCGCCGAGATGGACCGCGTCAACAAGGCGTTCGTCGACTGCGTGCAGGCGGCCGCCGGCTTCGTCCGCGCCGACGTGCCCTTCACCCGCTGGGGCCGCGCCTACCGCGGCCGCACGGTGCTCGAGGAGTTCCTGCGCCACTACCTGCCGGCCAAGCGCGCCACCCGCACCGACGACATCTTCTCCGTGCTCTGCCACCTCGAGACCGAGGACGGTGACCGGTTCAGCGACGAGGACGTCGTCAACCACATGATCTTCCTGATGATGGCGGCCCACGACACCTCGACCATCACCACCACGACGATCCTGCAGTACCTCGGCCAGCACCCGGACTGGCAGCAGCGCTGCCGGGCCGAGGCGCTCGCACTCGGGCCGGCGCCCGGCGCGGCGGAGCTCGACACGCTGGTCTCCCTCGACCTCGTCCTGCGCGAGGCGCTCCGGCTGCGCGCACCCGTTCCGGTGCTGGTCCGCCGCACCGTCAAGGACACCGTGGTCCAGGGTGTGCGCATCCCCGCCGGGACCGACGTCACGGTCGGGGTCCAGTTCACCCACCTGATGGCGGAGTACTGGACGGATCCGACCGCCTTCGACCCCGAGCGGTTCTCCCCCGAACGCCGCGAGGACAAGTCGCACCGGTTCGCGTGGGAGCCGTTCGGCGGCGGCGTGCACAAGTGCATCGGCCTGCACTTCGCCGGCCTGGAGATCAAGGCGATCCTGCACCGGCTGCTGCGCGGGTACCGCTGGAGCGTCGACCCCGGCTACGAGCCGCCGATGGACTACCACTCGCTGCCGTTCCCGAAGGACGGAGCGCCGATCACGCTCGAACGGCTCTGACCGCGGTCCTGGCGAAAAAGGCCCCGGAAATGACACTGCCCGTCGCGGCGGGAGGGAGGTTGCCGGACGGGCTCCCGGTGACCGCCAGGGAGGGAGGAGAGGCGGTACCGGTGTGTCTGATCAGGTCAACGAGCCCGGCCCGGGGAGGTCACGCCCCGAGTTCGTGATCGCGACCACAATTTCTAGCGGCGGCCGAAGGCGGCGTACGCGAGCGGGCCGAAAGGCTGCACCGCCATCCCCAGCGCCCACAGCGGCTTCGGGCCGCGGACCGCGTCACCCGGACGGCGTTTCAGGTCGCGCAGCGCCCACACGGTGACGACGACCTCGAGGGCGCCTCCGACCACGATCGCGCGCTGCTGGGTCGGGGTGAGGTCGCTCCAGCTCTTCTTCTGTCCCATGCCCTGAGGCTAGCCAGAACCGGGTGGCCGGGCGAGAGCCCGCATGACACGATCGAGCAGGTGAGCACCGTGCAGGAGGAGCAGCGCCTCCGCGACCTGGCGCTGCTGCGGCGGGTCCGCGACCGGATGGACCGCGAGTACGCCCAGCCGCTCGACGTCGAGGCGCTCGCCCGGGGCGTGACCATGTCGGCCGGCCACCTGAGCCGCCAGTTCAGGCTCGCGTACGGCGAGTCGCCGTACGCCTACCTGATGACCCGGCGGATCGAGCGCGCGATGGCGCTGCTGCGCCGCGGGGACCTGAGCGTCACCGAGGTCTGCTTCGAGGTGGGCTGCTCCTCGCTCGGCACCTTCAGCACCCGCTTCACCCAGCTCGTCGGCGTGCCGCCGAGCGTGTACCGCGAGCAGCACGCGACCGGATCGCGCAGCGAGTCCTCGGGCATCCCGGCCTGCGTGTCCAAGCAGGTGACCCGGCCGATCCGGAACAGATCGATCAGGAACGAAGAAGCGCCGGTCCCGGAGCGGCCCCTAGCGTGAACGACATGGACATCAACCTTCACTCCGCGTTCCTCCCGCACACCGACCGGGACACCGCCGTCGAGTTCTACTGCGACAAGCTCGGCATGGACCTGCGCAACGACGTCGGCTACAACGGCATGCACTGGCTGACCGTCGGTCCGACCGGGCAGCCGGACATGAACCTGGTGCTCACGCCCCCGGCCGCCGACCCCGGGGTCACCGAGGACGAGCGCCGCACCATCACCGAGATGATGGCCAAGGGCACCTACGCGATCCTCACCCTGGCGACCCCGGACCTGGACGCGACCTTCGACAAGCTCCAGGCCGCCGACGTGGACATCGTCCAGGAGCCGATCGACCAGCCCTACGGGATCCGCGACTGCGCGGTCCGCGACCCGTTCGGCAACCTGATCCGCATCAACGAGGTGAAGTGATGAGCGTCGACAGCCTCGTCCTGGAGGTGCCCGACCCGGCCGCCTCCGACCTGCTGCACAAGGCCCTCGGCGTCGACCACCTGGTGACGACCGAGCCGGCCTCCTCGCCCAGCGAGGGCTTCCGCGGCTTCACGCTGTCCCTGGTCTGCAAGCAGCCCGCCGACGTCGACGCGCTCGTCGAGGCGGCGCTGGCCGCCGGCGCGAGCGTGCTCAAGCCCGCGGCGAAGAGCTTCTGGGGGTACGGCGCGGTGCTGCAGGGGCCGGACGGGATCGTCTGGAAGCTGGCGGCGTCGTCGAAGAAGAACAGCGGCCCGGCGGTCGGCGAGTTCGAGCACCTCGTGCTGCTCCTCGGCGTCGAGGACGTGAAGGCGACCAAGCAGTTCTACGTCGACCGCGGGTTCGCGGTGCGGAAGAGCTACGGCGGCAAGTACGCCGAGCTGGTCAGCGAGCCGGTGAACCTGGCGCTCTACCCGCGCAAGGCGGCCGCCAAGGACGCCGGCATCGACCCGGCCGGATCCGGCTCGCACCGGATCACGCTGCGCGGCGACCGGGGAACTTTCATCGACCCGGACGGGTTCGTCTGGGCATGACCTCCCCCCAGCGCGGGCACCTCGCCGACAGCCACGACAGGATCCGGGTCCAGGGCGCCCGGGAGAACAACCTCAAGGACGTCAGCGTCGAGCTGCCGAAGCGCCGGCTCACCGTCTTCACCGGCGTCTCCGGGTCCGGCAAGAGCTCGCTGGTCTTCGGCACCATCGCCGCCGAGTCCCAGCGGATGATCAACGAGACCTACAGCGCCTTCGTGCAGGGCTTCATGCCGACGCTGGCGCGACCCGAGGTCGATCTGCTGGAGGGCCTGACCACCGCGATCATCGTCGACCAGGAGCGGATGGGCGCGAACCCGCGCTCGACGGTCGGCACCGCGACCGACGCGAACGCGATGCTGCGGATCCTCTACAGCCGCCTCGGTCAGCCGCACGTCGGACCGCCGACGGCCTTCTCGTTCAACGTGCCGACCCGCAAGGCCAGCGGCGTGATGAGCACCGAGAAGTCCGGCGGCCGGGTCGAGCGGAAGGCCGTCAAGGAGGCCGTCTACCTCGGCGGGATGTGCCCGCGCTGCGAGGGCATGGGGAACGTCAGCGACATCGACCTCACCGTCCTGTACGACGAGGAGAAGTCGCTCAACGAGGGCGCGATCACCATCCCGGGCTACAGCATGGACGGCTGGTACGGACGGATCTTCCGCGGCTGCGGGTTCTTCGACCCGGACAAGCCGATCAAGAAGTTCACCAAGAAGCAGCTCGACGACCTCCTCTACAAGGAGGCCACCAAGATCAAGGTCGAGGGCATCAACCTCACCTACCTCGGGCTCGTGCCGCAGATGCAGAAGTCGATGCTCTCCAAGGACGTCGAGGCGCTGCAGCCGCACATCCGGGCGTTCGTCGAGCGCGCGGTCACCTTCCAGCGGTGCCCCGAGTGCGACGGCACCCGGCTCGCGCCCGAGGCGCGCTCCTCGAAGATCGCCGGCAAGAGCATCGCGGACCTCTGCACGATGCAGATCAGCGACCTGGCCGGCTGGATCCGTGACCTTGACGAGCCGTCCGTGGCGCCGCTGCTCACCGGACTCCAGCACCTGCTCGACTCCTTCACCGAGATCGGGCTCGGCTACCTGTCCCTGGACCGACCGGCCGGCACGCTGTCCGGCGGTGAGGCGCAGCGGACCAAGATGATCCGCCACCTCGGGTCCTCGCTCACCGACGTCACCTACGTCTTCGACGAGCCGACCATCGGCCTGCACCCGCACGACATCGAGCGGATGAACCAGCTCCTGCTCCAGCTGCGGGACAAGGGCAACACCGTCCTCGTCGTCGAGCACAAGCCGGAGACGATCGCGATCGCCGACCACATCGTCGACCTCGGTCCGGGTGCCGGGACAGGCGGCGGCACGGTCTGCTTCGAGGGCGATCTCGAGGGGCTGCGCAGCAGCGGCACGATCACCGGCCGGCACCTGGACGACCGGGCCCGGCTCAAGGACGAGCTCCGCTCGGCCGCGGGCGTCCTGGAGGTCCGGGGCGCAGGCGCGAACAACCTGCGTGACGTCGACGTCGACATCCCGCTCGGCGTGCTCTGCGTGGTCACCGGCGTGGCCGGCTCGGGCAAGAGCTCGCTGATCCACGGGTCGATCGCCGGGCGCGACGGCGTCGTGGTGATCGACCAGGGCGCCATCAAGGGGTCCCGGCGCAGCAACCCGGCGACGTACTCGGGCCTGCTGGACCCGATCCGCAAGGCCTTCGCCAAGGCCAACGGGGTGAAGCCCGCGCTGTTCAGCGCCAACTCCGAGGGCGCCTGCCCGACCTGCAACGGCGCCGGCGTGATCTTCACCGAGCTGGGCGTGATGGCGACCGTCGAGTCCGTCTGCGAGGAGTGCGAGGGTCGCCGGTTCCAGGCGGCCGTGCTGGAGTACACCTTCGGCGGGCGCAACATCGCCGAGGTGCTGGCGATGTCGGTCACCGAGGCGGAGGGCTTCTTCTCCTCCGACGGCGCCGCCACCCCGGCCGCGCACAAGATCCTGGCCCGGCTGGAGGACGTCGGCCTCGGCTACGTCTCCCTGGGGCAGCCGCTCACCACGTTGTCCGGCGGCGAGCGCCAGCGGCTCAAGCTGGCGGCGCAGATGGCGGAGAAGGGCGACGTCTACATCCTCGACGAGCCGACCACCGGCCTGCACCTGGCCGACGTGCAGAACCTGCTGGCGATGCTCGACCGGCTCGTCGACAGCGGCCGCTCGGTCGTCGTCATCGAGCACCACCAGGCGGTGATGGCGCACGCCGACTGGATCGTCGACCTCGGCCCCGGCGCCGGTCACGACGGCGGCACCGTCGTCTTCGAGGGCACGCCGGCGGAGCTGGTGAAGGCCCGTACGACGCTCACCGGGCAGCACCTCGCGGCGTACGTCGGCGCCTGACGGGAGTGCCGCCCGGGAGGTACTAGTACCTAGGTCCGATGGCGGACCCGACCGCTGCGCGCGCAGGCTGGGTGCAACCCTGAAAGGACCCCATCCATGCTGAAGATCATCCTCGCCGCCGGCGCCCTCGTGGTTGCCGGTGTACCCGCCGCCTACGGCCTGGTCGGAAACGACTCCTTCACCCGTGACGTTCCGGTCCGGGTGCCCGAGCAGGCGCAGGTCGCGACCCCCAGTGCGACCCCCGACTCGGGGGCGACGGGCAGTGCGGACGATGACGGCACGGCCGATCAGGGGCCCGGCGACGCGCCGGGAACGAGTGGAGCCGGCGCCACCCCCAGCGCCGGCGCCACCTCGGGACACCACCGCGGTCACGGATCCGATGACGGCGCCGAGGCCGGCGACGACAACGGCGGCGACGGCGGCCACGGCACCGAGCCGGGTGATGACAACGGCGGCACCCGGCCCCGCGACGACCGCACCGAGACCGGTGACGACCGTGGCGGGCACGGCTCCGACGACGGTGGTTCTGGGAGCGGGGGAACGGGGAGCGGCGGCTCCGGCAAGGACAGTGGTTCGGACGACAGCGGTTCCGGTTCGGGCCGCGGCGGCTCGGACGACTGACCGGACCCGTCGCTCTCCACCACAATGGACTCGATGACCGACGACCCGCCCGACGTCACGCAGGCACTGCGAGCCGAGGACGGCGCCACCCGGGAGATCCCCCGGATGGCGCCGTGGCTCGTCGTGTCCCGGACCACCGACGGGTCGCCGGTGGAGCACGGCACCGCCCGGCTGCTGCGCCTGGTGGGCGTCGGAGCGCTCGTCGTCCTCCTCGGCGTCGGGCTGCTCGGCATCTACGCCGCGCACACCCTGGCGGAGCGGCAGTCGGTCAACGACGCCGCCAACACCGCCGACCTGCTCGCCGAGGCGGTGGTCCAACCGGCCCTCACCGACGCGGTCGCCGACGGTGACCCGGCCGCGGTCAAGGCCGTCAGCGACGCGCTCGCCGACTACCTGCAGACCTCCAGCCTGGTCCGGGTGAAGCTCTGGAACCGGGACGGGAAGATCGTCTACTCCGACGAGCCGCGCCTGGTCGGGCAGCAGTTCGACCTCAGCGCCGAGGAGCTCGCCGTCTTCGGCAAGCCGCTCACCCGGGCCGGCGTCTCCGACCTCGACGAGGAGGAGAACGTCTACGAGCGCGGCCACGGCAAGCTGCTCGAGGCGTACCGCCCGGTGTGGACCCCCGACGGCACCCCGCTGCTGTTCGAGACCTACGCGCCGTACGACGAGGTCAGCGACCGGACCGGCCAGCTCTGGCGCGGCTTCGCCGGTGTCACGATCACCAGCCTGCTGGTCTTCGCGGCGCTGCTCGTGCCTCTCCTCTGGGGCCTGCTGAGCAAGCTCCGCGAGGGCCAGCGCCAGCGGGAGGCGCTGCTGCAGCGCGCCGTCGACGCCTCCTCCGACGAGCGCCGCCGGATCGCCGGCACGCTGCACGACGGGGTGGTGCAGGAGCTGGCCGCCACGTCCTTCGCCGTCAGCGGCGCCGCCGCCCGGTCGGAGCGGCTCGGTGACGAGGCCCTGACCGGGGAGCTGCAGTCCTCGGCCCGCACGCTGCGGGGGAGCATCGGCGGGCTGCGCACCCTGCTGGTGGACATCTACCCGCAGTCGCTGGCGTCGGCCGGGCTGCTGGAGACCCTCCGCGACCTGTCCGGGACGCTGCGCTCGCGCGACATCGCCGTCCACCTCGACCTGCCCGATCACGACCCGGGGCTCGGCCCCGAGGGGGACCGGCTGGTCTTCCGGATCGCGCACGAGTGCCTGCAGAACGTCCGCAAGCACTCCTCGGCGGCGAACGTGTGGCTCCGGCTCGGGTCGACCGGCGACGCCGTGGTTCTCGAGGTCGCCGACGACGGCGTCGGCTTCGACCCCGCCGCCGCGCTGACCGCGCCGGCCGACGGCCACTTCGGGCTCCGCGTCCTCGGCGACGTCGCCTCCGACGCTGGCGCCGAGCTCGCGGTCTCCTCGGCGCCGGGTGCCGGCTGCCGCTGGAGGCTCACGGTCCGGAAGCCGGGGCCGCGATGACCATCGACGTCCTGCTGGTCGACGACCACCCGCTGGTCCGCGCCGGGCTGGCCGGGCTGCTCTCGGCGACCGAGGACGTCCGCGTGGTCGGGGAGGCCGACGACGGCGCCGTCGCCGTGACCCAGGCCCGGGCGCTGCGACCGGACGTGGTGCTGATGGACATCTCGATGCCGGGGACCGACGGGATCGAGGCGACCCGGCTGATCCTCGACGAGGGGTTCGGCGGCGCGGTGGTGATGCTGACCTCCTTCTCCGACCGGACCCGGGTCACCGACGCGCTCGCCGCCGGAGCGGTCGGCTACCTCCTCAAGGACTCCGAGCCGGACGACGTCCTCGCGGCGATCCGGTCCGCCGCCGCCGGTCACACCCCGCTGGACCCGCGGGTCGCCGGCGCCCTGCTGCCGAGCCGGCGGGACGCCCCCGGGGCGGACCTGAGCGCACGGGAGCGCGAGGTCCTGGCCCTGATCGCGGAGGGCCTGGCCAACAAGCAGATCGCCCGCCGCCTGGACATCGCCGAGCGCACCGTGAAGGTGCACGTCGGCAACGTCTTCCGCCGCATCGGCGTCGCCGACCGCACCAGCGCCGCCCTCTGGGCGCGCGACAACCTGCCCCCGGCGTGAGGGCCCCGGTTTAGACCTGGTCTGGTCCGGGAACAGTCCCGGCGCCCGGAACCCGCGTCATGAACCGCGGGGTCCGCCGTCCCCTCTGCGGAACGGCGCTGGGTACGCGCCGCCGGGTGAAGGGACACGTCATGGGCTTCGGTATCGCGTTCGGGGTTCTGCTCATCGTCGCCGGGGCGCTCAGCCTCGCCCGGTCGGCTCGCGTCGAGCCCGCGGTGGAGCGCGACCAGCTCGTCTGAACGGGTCTACGCTCGGCCCATGACTGATCCGGTCGACGTCTGGGCCGTCGTCGCCGCCGAGCGTGGTGCTCTCGCCGAGGACCTCGCCTCGCTCACCGACGAGCAGTGGCAGACGACCTCGCTCTGCTCGGCGTGGTCGGTACGCCGCGTCGTCGGCCACATGACCGCGACCGCCTCGCTGACCCCGCTGACCTTCGTCGGCAACCTGGCCCGGGCGGGCTTCAGCTTCAACACGTTCGCCAACAACCAGATCGACAAGCACCTCGGCCCCGGCAACCGGGCCACCCTGGCGAACTTCCGTGCCGTGCAGCACTCCACCTCCGCGCCGCCCGGACCGAAGCTCTCCTGGCTCGGCGAGGCGCTGGTGCACGCCGAGGACGTACGCCGCCCGCTCGGCATCGCGCACGCCTACGACCCGGCGGCGGTCCGGGCGGCGGCCGACTTCTACCGGGGCTCGAACCTGCTGATCGGCAGCAAGGACCGGATCGCCGGCCTGCGGCTCCAGGCCACCGACGCCTCCTGGTCGCACGGCGACGGGCCGGAGGTCGCCGGCCCGATGATGTCGCTGCTGATGGCGATGACCGGACGGGTCGCCGCCACCGAGGACCTCGCCGGGCCGGGGGTCGCGACGCTGCGGGAGCGCACCCTAGCCCGGGACCAAGGTCCTGCCTAGACCCGTCGTGCACCGTCCACGACCCGCCGATGTGGTGTTGGCGCGGGTGGGTGGCGAGGAGCAGAGTGGGGTGACAGCCACGGCGACGGCGCCGTGGTCGGTCAAGGGGGAAGCACATGGCCGTTGGACTCGCGATCGGTGTCCTGCTCATCGTCCTGGGGATCATCCGGCTGACCGGCCCCGGCCGGGTGTAGCCGCCGGTCCCGGACCCGCCGCCGTCAGGTGAGCGGGTTCTCGAGCTCGTCCTGGGGCAGCTTCCAGACCAGGATCGCCACGACGGCGAAGATCCCCGGTGCGATGCCCGCGATCAGGAACGTGGCGGTCAGCCCGATCAGGTCGGCGACCGGCCCGGCGAGCGCCATCGAGACCGGCATCAGGCTGACCGAGACGAAGAAGTCCAGGGACGCCACCCGGCCGAGCAGGGCGGGCGGGACCCGGCGCTGCAGCAGCGTGCCCCAGATGACCATCGGCGCCGAGAAGAGCCCGCCCAGCAGGAAGGCGCTCACCACGACGACCCAGAGGTGCGAGGTCAGCCCCATCGCCACGAACGGCAGGCAGCCGACGCCCCACATCAGGTTCATCAGGGTCAGGTAGCGCCGGGGCATCGGGCGCGACGCCATCACCAGCGAGCCGACCGCGCCGCCGATGCCGAACGCGGCCAGCACCATCGCGTGGTCCCGCGGCCCGCCGCCGAGCTCGTCCTTGACCAGGAACGGGATCAGCACCTCGAACGGGCCCATCATCGCCAGGATCATCAGCGAGGCGAACAGCAGCGTCGCGAGCAGCCACGGCGTGCGGACCATGTACCGGAACCCCTCGGCCATGTCCGTCAGCGCCGAGGCGACCGGGTGACCGGCGGAGACGGCGTCGAGGTCGCGGCGTACGGGCGTGCGGGGCACCGCCGCGAGGGCGATCAGCCCGGCCGCCGAGGACGCGGCGGCGACGGTGAACGCGGCGCCGGGTGAGGCGGTGCCGACCACGGCACCGGCGACGGCGGGACCGATCGCCTGCCCGATCGTCGGACGCACCATCCCCTCGAACCCGTTGACCGCCATCAGGTCCTCGGCCGGGACGAGCGCGGGCAGCCAGGCCGAGTACGCCGGGTAGTAGAACGCCATCCCCATCCCGGTGACGAACGAGACGGTGGCGAGCTGCCAGACCTGGGTCAGGTCGGCCAGCGAGAGCAGCGCGACCAGCGACATCCCGGCGAGCTCGACGGCGGCGACGCAGAGCAGGATCGACTTCTGCGGCACCCGGTCGGCGACCACCCCGCCGAGCAGCGCCGGCAGCAGCACCCCGATCGCCGCGCAGGTCGACACCAGGGACAGCTGGGCCGGGCCGCCGCCGGTCCGGATCACCTCCCAGACCAGCGCCACCAGCCAGACCCCGCCGGCGAACGTGCTGAGCACCAGGGCGAGGGCGAGCTTGCGGTACGACGCCGAGCGGAACGGGGTGAGCGCCCGCGGCAGGGAACGCCCCTGCGCCTGGTCGCCGACGGTGTCGGCCACCGACTCGGTCAGCGGGTCGCTCATCGCCCCAGTCTCACCGGCGCGGGTCGCCGGCGCGACCGAGATACGCCGGCCTCACCCGGGCCTCACCCGGGGTTCGTCCAATTGGCGTAGGCACCTCGTCCTGCTGGTGTATTGCCGCTGGACCGTGGGGGTCGCATGGTGAAGCGGAGGGATCGGGGGGTCCACCAAGTCGCGAGCATCGGGTCGCGACACCCTCGCGTGCCCAGGTCGGGGGACCATCATGCGGAGCAGTAGGACAGCAGCAGCGCAACCGGAGCGCAACGGCCACCGGTGGCGCGCCGCGCCGTACGCCGTCCTGGTCGCCGCGCTGGGCGCGTCGCTCGGGTTGTCGGTGGCGCCGGCGCAGGCAGCCTCCTTCGTCGTGCAGAACCTGGACGACGCCGGCGTCGGCAGCCTCCGGGCCATGATCGACGCGGCGAACGCGTCCTCGGGTCCGGACGTGATCACTTTCCAGGCCGGTCTGACCGGGACGATCACGCTCACCACCGGGGAGCTGGTCGTGAGCGAGGGCGTCACCATCGCCGGCCCGGGGTCCGGGCAGCTCACCGTGAACGCCGGCGGCCTGAGCCGCGTCTTCGACATCCACGCCGACACCCCGGGGGCCTCGGCGGTGACCCTCTCGGGCCTCACCCTGGCCAACGGGATGGCACCGCCCGACCCCGCTCCGGTCAACCCGGGTGACCTCGACGAGGGCGGTGCGATCCTCGCCACCAGCGCGGGCGCCGGCGCCCTGACCCTGTCCGACGTGGTCGTCTCCGGCAGCACCGGTGGCGCCGGCGGCGGCGTGCTCGTCCGCCGGCTCGCGGTGACGATCACGAACTCGACGTTCAGCGGCAACACCGCCGGGTTCGACGGCGGCGCGATCCGCGGCTTCACCAGCAACGTGTCGATCACCGACTCCACGATCAGCGGCAACACCGCGGCTCTGACCGGCGGCGGGATCCGGGTCAGTGCCGGCAGCCTGAGCCTGCTGCGCACGGCCGTCTCCGGGAACACCGCGGCCCAGGCCGGCGGCGTCCGGGCCGCGACCGGCGCGACCGCCTCGGTCGACTCCTCGAGAATCTCCGGGAACACCGCGTCCGGCGCCACCGGGATCACCGGCAACGGCGGCGGCATCATGCTCGACGACCTGGCGGCCGGGAGCAGCTCGATCCGGAACTCGTTGATCTCCGGCAACACCGCCGCGGTGAACGCCGGCGGCATCGACATCGGCACCGGCGCCGTCTCCGTCAGCAACGTGACGGTGGTCGACAACAGTGCCGGCAACGAGGGCGGCGGCATCCGCTTCAACGGCGGTACGACGACGATGACGGGCGCGACGGTCACCGGCAACACCGCCAACCACGGCGGCGGCGTCCTCTCCACCGGCCCGGGAGCCACGGTGCGCAGCTCGATCCTCGCGGGCAACACCTCGACCGGAGATGCCTCCGAGCGCGACCTGACGCTGCGGACCCTGCCCGGCGACGGCCCGGTCCACCTCGACTACTCGCTGGTGCAGACGGCGCCCCCGGCGGGCGCGTTCACCGCGCCTACGCCGGGGTCGGACCTGCTCGGTCAGGACCCGCAGCTGGCGGCCCTCGGCGACAACGGCGGCCCGACCCAGACCCGGCGGCCGCTGAACGGCAGCCCGGTGCTGGACCACGGCAGGTCCTTCGGCCTGGCCCAGGACCAGCGCGGCCGGTTCCGTCCGGTCGACCTGGCCGGTGTCGCCAACGCCGCCGGCGGCGACGGCGCCGACATGGGTGCCTTCGAGCTCTCGTCCACCTCGGGCGCCACCGCGGTGCAGAACCTGGCGGCGCCGACCGTCGCCGGGTCCGCCCGGCTCGGCGCGACGATGACCGCGACCAGCTCGGGCTCGTGGAACCCGGTGAACGCGACCCTGAGCCGGCAGTGGCTGCGCAACGGCGCGGCGATCCCGGGTGCGACCGGCGCCAGCTACACCGTCGCAGGCGCGGACGTCGGCAAGTCGATCTCGCTCCGGGTGACCGGCTCGATGCCCGGCTTCACCTCGACGTCGGCCACCAGCACCGCCTCCGCCACCGTCAGCGCCGGGACGCTCGTCCTGAGCGGGACGCCGCGGATCAGCGGCCGGACCAAGGTCGGCAAGACGCTGACCGCGGTGCCGCCGACGGCACGGCCGGCGGCGTCGGTCCGCTACCAGTGGTTGCGCAGCGGGAAGGCGATCCGGGGGGCGACGAAGGCGACGTACAAGCTGCGCAAGGCGGACGCCCGCAAGCGGATGAGCGTGAAGGTGACGTACGTCCGGAGCGGCTACGTCCCGAAGGTGGTCCTGATCCGGAAGGCCGGAACGGTCCGGAAGTGAGGGTCCGGAAGTAGGGGGGCGGGGTTGGAGGCAGGCACGGCGGCGCCTGCCTCCACCTCCGAGGCGGGTGGCGTTCGTGGCACCGGGTCAGACCAGGGGCGCGAACGCCACTCCCGTCTTCTCCTCGCTCTGGGTCCACAGCTTCGCGGCCAGATCCTCGTCGAGGGCGTGCTTGTTGAGCTTGGCGGGGCCGATCGGGCCGCGGCTCTCACCGAGCCGCTGCGGCCCGGTGTAGGAGCCCGGCTCGGCGAAGGTGGCGGCGTACAGGGTGGGGTTCGCGCCGGCCGCCGCAGACTGGAAGATGACTCGCATCAGGGCCGGCGTGACCGCGCGGACCAGCGGGTTGGCGCCCATCCCGTTCGGGTCCGGGACCAGGCCGGTGGCCGCGACGCCGGGGTGCGCCGCCGTCGAGGTCAGCGGGCTGCCGGCCGCGGCGGCCCGCTTCTGCAGCTCCCGGGCGAAGAGCACGTTGGCGAGCTTGGAGCGGCAGTAGCCCATCTCCGGCGAGTAGCCCTCGACCGGATTTCCCTCGAGGACGCGGCCGTCGCTGCCGAGGTGCGCGACCGAGGCGACGGTGACCACCCGGGGCGCGGCGGTGCTCAGCAGGGCCGGCAGCAGCAGGCCGGTGAGGGCGAAGTGGCCGAGGTGGTTGGTCCCGAGCATGAGCTCGAAGCCGTCCTCGGTCTCCCGGTGGTGCGGCGGCCGCATCACGCCGGCGTTGTTGACCAGCAGGTCGAGCGGGCCGTCCCAGCGCTGCGCGAAGTCGCGGACCGAGGCGAGCGAGGCCAGGTCGAGCGCCTCGACCCGGACCGGGCCCGACGTCGTCGCGGTCATCTTCGCGGCGGCCTTCGCGGCGGCGGTGGTGTCCCGGCAGGCGAGCACGACCTCGGCGCCGTGCCGGGCCAGCTCCCGCGCGGTGTGGAACCCGATCCCGGAGTTCGCGCCGGTGACGACCGCGACGGTGCCGGTCAGGTCGGGCAGGTCGCGGGCGGTCCACCCCATCAGGCGTCGTCCGCCGGCTCGTCGAGCGCCGAGCGACCGTGCAGCAGGTCCTGGTAGTCGGGGTGCTTCTCGATCCAGCTCTTGTAGAACGGGCACTGCGCGACGACGTCGCGCTCGCCCTCGGCGCGGATCTCGTCGAGCGAGGTCCGCACCAGCGCGCCGGCGATGCCGTGGCCCTCGAACGCGGGCAGCACCTCGGTGTGGACGAAGACGATCGAGTGCCCGCGCAGCTCGTACATCGCGATCCCGGCCAGCTCACCTCCGAGGTGGGCCTCGTAGCGGGACTTCTCGGGGTTCTCGGTGACCAGCACGTCGCTCATGCGGACAACCTACCGACCGTAGTAGCGCGCCTTCGCCCGTTCCGCGGTGCTCCACTGCTGGGCGAGCTCGGACGGCGTCGTCCGCAGGTCCTTCGGGAGCTCGGCCCGGCAGGCCGCGCCCGCGCAGGAGCGGTACTTCGCCCAGAGTGCGGTCAGCTGTGCGCGGACGCCCGCGTACGCCGGGTCCTTCCAGACGCTGGTGAGCTCGTTGGGGTCGCGGAAGAGGTCGTAGAGCTCGGCCTCGCCGGTGGAGTACCGGATCAGCTTGTAGCGGCCGGTGCGCAGGCCCGAGGTGGTGAAGCCGGCCGGGACGCCGGTGCCGGACTTGCGCCTCAGGTCGGGCAGCAGGCCCTCGGTGACGACGGCCGTGTCCCAGTCGCGGTCCGGTCCGCGGAGCACGCCGGCCTGCGAGGCGCCGTCCATCGCCGGCAGCGGCTGGGCGCCGCCGAGGTCGAGGATCGTCGCGGTCAGGTCGAAGGTCGTCACCGGGGTGTAGCGCGCTCCGGCGCCGATGCCCGGGCCGGCGACGGCGAGCGGCACGTGCAGGACCGGCTCGTGGGCCTTGATCTTGCCGAGGCGCTGGCGGTGCTCGCCGAGGTAGTACCCGTTGTCGGAGGTGAACATGATGACCGTGTTCGCGTACTCGCCGGTGTCCTTGAGGCGCTGCACGATCTTGCCGAACTCGACGTCCCAGGCGTAGATGGACTCCGCGCGCTGCCGCTCGGTGTCGCGCAGCCGGCGCTTCTCGGTCGGCGTGGTCTCGGCGAGCCGGGAGATGTTCCGCGGCTTGTCGCGGACGTCGGCCTCGGCGGGCCCGTGGACCGGCTGGCCGAACGCGTGCGTGACCTGCTTGTCGAAGCGGCCCTTCACCCAGCCGGGCCGGGCCGGGGTGACGAACTTCTGCACCCGGCCGCTGGCCTCCCGGTACGGCGCCGGGTCGTCGCTCTCCCGCGGGCCGCCGTGGTGCGGGGCGACCGGGGTGACCCAGAGGAAGAACGGCTTGCTGCTGCGGTGGTACTTGGTGATGAGGCCGCGGACCTCGGTGCCGATGACGTTCGAGGAGTACTTGCCCGGGTGCATCACGGTCTTGCCGTTGATGTTCTGGGTGAAGTCGAAGTAGTTGTAGGTGTTGCCGTGCAGGCCGGAGCCCTTCGGCCAGCGTGTCTCCAGGCCGACCATCCAGTCGGTCCAGCCGGCGGGGACGTAGTGCTGCGAGGCGCGTCCGGTGACGCGGGACTTCTGGTCGCCGTACTTGTTGAGGTACTTGCCGACCAGCGCGGTCTGGTAGCCGGCGGCCTGCATCCGGCCGGCGACGGTGAGGTGGTCGTCCAGGGCCCCGAACCCGTACGGCGCCTCGTGGTAGAGCACCCGGTGGTTGTGGGCGTACTTGCCGAGCAGGAAGCTCGCCCGCGCCGGGCAGCACAGCGGGTACGGCGAGAAGGAGTTGCGGAAGTCCAGCCCGCGGGAGCGGACGTACTTGCGGGCGTTCGGCGCGAAGCGCATCTCGTCGGAGCGCATGTCGTCGAGCATCACGACCAGGACGTTCGGCTTGGCCTCGCCGGCTGCTGCCGCGATCGCGGGCGCGGCGGCCGGAGCGGACGCGGCGCTGCTCCGGGGCGCGGTCGGGGCGGTCGTCACCGCGGCGACGATGCCGACGGCGAGCAGGCCGGCGGACGCGGCGACGGCGGAGGCGCGCAGCACGGAGCGGCGCGGGAGGGACGAACGGAGCACCGAGGTATTACACCTGATGATTCCAAGCGTGGTGCGCACGAGGGGCCCCTTCTCAGCGGACTCTTTGTCTACTAGTACAGTAGACAAAACCTGTCCGGGAAGGGCGGGCTGGAAGAAATGGGGTGCCATGATGGTTGAAAGTTTCATGACCACGACCACACTGCGCGAGATCGACCCGCTGCTCCGCGACCGCTGGAGCCCGCAGGTCTACGACCCCACCCACGAGCTCGACGACGCCGACCTGGCGCTGCTGCTCGAGGCGGCTCGCTGGTCGCCGAGCGCCGGCAACTCCCAGCCGTGGGCCTTCCTGGTCGCCCGCCGAGGCGAGCCCGCGCACGCCGCGCTGATGGACGCGCTCAGCCGCGGCAACAAGAGCTGGGTCCCGGCCGCCAGTGCCGTGCTGATCAGCCTGCACCGGGTCGGCGACGACGAGGACCCCGCCCTCACCTACAGCGACTACGCCGCCTACGACCTCGGGCAGGCGGTCGCCCACCTCACCGTCCAGGCGCAGGCGATGGGCCTGCACACCCACCAGTTCGCCGGCTTCGACCACGGCCGCGTCGCCGAGCTCTTCCGGGTCCCGGCCGCGTGGAAGGTGACCACCGCCATCGCCGTGGGCGAGCGTCCCGCGGACGACCTCCTCGCCGAGGCCGACCCGGCGCTGATCGAGCGCGAGGCCGCCCCGCGGGTCCGCAAGGACCTCGCCGACTTCGTCTTCTCCGACCAGTTCGGCGCCCCGCGCTGGTGATCTCTCGCCGGTGGTCCCGCCCTGGTGGTCCGGCTGGTCCGGTGACTCCTGACCTACCCTCGACCTCGTGCGCGTCCTGCTCGTCCTCCTCGTCGTCGCGCTGGTGAACCTGCCGGCGGTCCACGAGCGGTGGACCGACCACCAGATCCAGGAGCAGGGCGTCTTCGTCGAGGGGATCGTGAAGCACGCGCGCACCATCGACGGCCGCAACCTCGTCGACTACACGCTGCCGAAGGACTTCGACCCGAAGCAGACGCTCTTCTCGGTCGCGCTCGACGACGAGGCGTACTACCTCGCGAAGACCAAGGACCGGATCGCCGTCACCGCGATCCCCGGCAAGCCCGGGATGAACCGCCCCGAGGGCGAGAAGCCGAACCCGCTCTTCACCGTCGCCGCGATCACCGCCGACCTGATCCTGCTCGTCGTCGCCGCCCTCTGGGTCTGGCGCCGCCGCCAGCAGGGCCGTCGCCCGGACTGGCTGCCGCCGCTCCCGGAGGCGTGAGCTCTCTTCGGAAGAATTCAGGCACCGGCGAGCGCATCAAGCCGACGCGGCGCGCCGGGCCGACCTACAGTCCCCGGCGTGACCGAAACCGCTGCCGCCACGAAGAAGCCCGGACTGCCCGTCTGGCAGGAGAGCCTGCTCCTGCTGGTGATCGCGGTGGTGCTCGCGGTCGTCGTCAAGAGCTTCTTCCTGCAGGCGTTCTACATCCCGTCGGCGTCGATGGAACCGCAGCTGGTGAAGAACGACCGGATCCTGGTCGAGAAGGTCTCCTTCTGGGGCAGCGGTACGCCGCACCGCGGTGACGTCGTCGTGTTCGCCGACCCGGGCGACTGGCTGGGGGGCGAGGGGCAGGCGACGGCCAACCCGTTGGCCCGCGGTCTCCAGGTGGTCGGGCTCTACCCCGCCGGCGGTCACCTCGTGAAGCGGGTGATCGGCGTCGGCGGCGACCGGGTGCGGTGCTGCGACGCCGACGGGCGGATCACGGTGAACGGCAAGGCGCTGGACGAGTCGTCGTACCTGCCGGAGGGGACCGAGCCCTCGGAGAAGACCTTCGACGTCCGGGTGCCCGCGGGGCACCTCTGGGTGATGGGTGACAACCGCGGCAACTCGGCCGACTCGCGCGCGCACCTGGACCAGCCGGGCGGCGGGTTCGTGCCGGTGGACCTCGTGGTCGGCAAGGTGTGGGCGCTCGTCTGGCCGTGGAAGCGCGCCCAGCTCGTCCACGCGCGGCCTTGATCGTGTGACCTGGGCCACCAAACTTTACAAGTCACACCCTCTTGTCAAACGGCTTTACATTCCGTACCTTCGTGTCAAGTGCCCGGTACCTCCCCAGGTCCTCTCACCAAGCCGGGCGTGGCGGAAGGAGAGCTCGATGGCTATCAGCGACATCCCGAACTCGACGGTCCCGGAAGGGTCGACCGAGATCTGGAAGGACAAGAAGCGCTACCTCTGGCTGATCGGTCTGGTCGTGCCCAGCCTCGCCTTCGTGGCCGCCGGCGCGTACATCGTGACCGGCTGGGGTGCCTGGCTCTGGATCGGCCCGATCGTGATCCTCGGCGTCGTCCCGGCCATCGACCTGATCGCCGGCCTCGACTCCGCCAACCCGCCCGACGACGTGATCGAGGCGCTGGAGCAGGACAAGTACTACCGCTGGATCACCTACCTGTTCCTGCCGATCCAGTACATCGGCTTCTTCGGTGCGATGGCCGTGATCGCCGGTGAGAACCCCGCCGGCTGGCTGGTGAACACCCTCGGCCTGCACGACTGGGCGGCCGGCCTCCCGTTCGCCGACCGGCTGCTGTCGCAAGACCTCGGCCTGACGACGTTCGACAAGATCGGCCTCGCGGTCTCGATCGGTGCCATCGGCGGCATCGGTATCAACACCGCCCACGAGCTCGGCCACAAGCGCGAGGCCAACGAGCGCTGGCTCTCCAAGATCGCCCTGGCGCAGAGCTTCTACGGCCACTTCTACATCGAGCACAACCGCGGCCACCACGTCCGCGTCGCGACCCCCGAGGACCCCGCGTCCAGCCGGATGGGCGAGACCTTCTACCGGTTCTGGCCGCGCACCGTCTGGGGCTCGCTGAAGAGCGCCTGGCACCTGGAGAAGAAGCGCTACGCCCGTAAGAACCAGCACCCGTACCGCCTCGGCAACGACGTCCTCAACGCCTGGCTGATGTCGGCCGTGCTCTGGGGCAGCGTGATCGCGATCTGGGGCTGGGACATGCTGCCGTACCTGGTGATCCAGGGCGTCATGGGCTTCACGCTGCTGGAGGTCGTCAACTACCTCGAGCACTACGGGATGCTGCGCCAGAAGGTCGGCGTCGGTGACCGCCAGCGCTACGAGCGGGTCGACCCGAGCCACTCCTGGAACTCGAACAACATCGCCACCAACGTGCTGCTCTACCACCTGCAGCGGCACAGCGACCACCACGCGAACCCGACCCGGCGCTACCAGACGCTGCGCGACTTCGAGGAGTCGCCGGTGCTGCCGACCGGGTACGCCGGGATGATCGTGCTCGCCCTCTTCCCGCCGCTGTGGCGCCGGGTGATGGACCCCAAGGTGGTCGCCCACTTCGGTGGTGACCTCACGCTGGCGAACATCCAGCCCGGCAAGCGCGAGAAGCTCTACAAGAAGTGGGGCGTCGTCGAGCACGCGCACGAAACCCTGGCCTCCGACGTCACCGTCACGATCGCCGACGTCACCGGGGTCGAGGTGCTCGCCGCGAAGTGCCCGGGCTGCGGCTACACCTACGAGGTCGCCGCCGGCAACGAGCTGGAGGGCTTCGCCGCCGGCACCGCCTGGGCGGACATCCCCGCCGACTGGTGCTGCCCCGACTGCGGTGTCCGCGAGAAGATCGACTTCGTCCCGGTCGACCCGGCGAAGGTCTGAGGCTGATTCCGATGAGGAGCGTGCGATGAGGATCCTGGTCGATCGCGACAAGTGCGAAGGCCTCGGCATGTGCGAGGCGATGGCGCACGAGTACTTCGAGCTCGACGACGACGACGTGATGGTGCTCCTGGAGGAGAACCCGCCGGAGTCGGAGCGGGACAAGGTCCACGCGGCCGTCCAGGCGTGCCCGGTTCTCGCGCTGAGCCTGCAAGACTGACGTCATGACCAGCGAGGTGACACCCAGGCCGGGGCTGACCGCCCTCGTGCCCGGGTACGCCGGCGGCTCGCCCGGCAGCACCTGGCGCGAACGACTGATCGTCGAGGCCGCCGACCTGACGAAGGCCGGCGGCTGGCAGGCGATCACGATGGCCAAGCTCGCCGACCGGGTCGGGGTCAGCCGGCAGACGGTCTACAACGAGATCGGCTCCAAGCAGCAGCTCGCCGAGGCGATGATCATGCGCGAGCTCGAGGTCTTCCTGCGCAGCGTGGACGCCGCCTTCACCGACCACCCCGACAACCTGGTCACGGCGATCCGGCAGGCGGCGTACGCCGTGCTGAGCAACGCGCGCAACAACCCGCTGCTGCACGCGGTGCTCTCGGCCAGCCACGGCGCGGAGAGCCAGCTGCTCCCGCTGCTGACCACCCAGGTCGAGCCGATCATCGACGCGGCCCACGGCCTGATCCGCGGTCACCTGGAGTCCTACGACGTCCCGCTGGACGAGTCCCGCGTCGACGCGCTCGTGGACATGGTGATCCGCCTGGTGCTCAGCCACGTCACCGCGCCGACCCGGTCACCCGATCAGACCGCCGACGACATCGCCTACATCGCCGAGCGGGTCCTCCGCTCGTAGCTCACGTCCTTCGGTGGAAGGTGAGGGAGCCGTCGCGTGCTCGGGTGTGTTGGTAGTGCGGGTCGTGGATGCGTCGGTGGTGCCAGTGGCAGAGCGGGATCGCTTGGTCGAGGTCGGTCTTGCCGCCGTGTGACCAGGGGTCTTGGTGGTGGAGTTCGCACCAGGCGTAGGGGCGTTCGCAGCCGTCGGCGGCGCAGGTGTGGTGGCGGAGGCCGAGGGCGGTGCGTTGGGTCTCGGTGAAGAGTCGGGAGGATCTGCCGAGGTCCAGGGGGAGTGATGCGCCGCCGAGGACGGCGGGGATGATCCCGGCGTTGCAGGCGAGTCGGCGGGCTTCTCCGGCGGAGAGGTCGGTGCCGGTGTCGAGGTGGGCGACCTGGAGGGCCTCGCGCAGGGTGTCGTGCTCGACGGTGACGATCAGGGTTGCGGCGGTGCGCGGGTGCAGGTGGTCGGTGGGCAGGTGCTCGAGGAGTTCGCAGAACGCCTCGCCGCGGGCGCGGTCCCAGTCGGTGCGAGCCTCGCGGTCGCCGATCTGGGCGGCGCTCGCGCCGAGCCGGCCGCGACGAGGTGCGGTGATGGCTTGCAGGACCTTGCGCAGCAGGTGGCCCTGGGCGGTGGGGATCGTGAAGTGCCCGGTCAGGGTGCCGTCCTTGTTGTCGTGCAGGGTCAGCCGGGTCCGGGTCCGGGCGTGGTCTTCCTCGGCGGCGAGGAGGTCGTTCTCGTGGGCGTTGACGACGACAGGGTCGGGTTCGACCGCGGCCAGTGCGCGCCGGGCGGCGCGACGCAGGCCGCCCGGGGACAGGGAGCGAGCCTTCTCCACGAGCGCGGCTTCCACGATCTCGCGCTGCTCGTGGGTCACCGAGACGGGCAGGTCGCGGTCGGCGCGCACGATCACCGCGGCGTGCTCGGCCGAGATCGTCCCGGCCAGGAGCGCTTCTTGGGTCCGGGCCCGTTGGTTCAGGCCGGTGGCGAGCCCGACCTGCCGTTGGGCCTCGATCTGGTCGGTGTTCGCAAGCTTCGCGGCCCACTGCCCGGTCGAGGCCGCACCGGCCTTGAGCGCGGTCTTCGACCGGTCGGCCGCGGCCAGGACCCGCATCCGTAGCGCGGCGACCCGGGACTCGGCCCGGACCAGGGACTGCAGCAACGCCGCCTGAGCCTCGCCGGAGAGTCCGTCGACCTCGACCCCGCAGACCCGGTCCAGGCAGGCGTGCAGCTCGGCCGCCGGCGAAGCGGCCGGTGCGTCGAGGAGGTCGGTGCCTGAGGTCATGCCCCAAGTCTGATCGAACACCTGTTCGATATCTACGCCGAAACCAGATCTGTGGAGAACCTGCCGACGACGCCTTGAAGCAGGCGCCCGGGCCTCTCCGTGGAACTCCGTGGAACACCGGCCTGAATTGTCCGTTCCTGGCTACGATGGGCCCGTCACAGGTGTGGGGGATCGAGGGAGCATGGGGACGAAGGCCGCTCGCTGGTGCGCGCTCGCGCTCGGCGCTGCCCTGACCCTGACCGCCACCGCCTGCGGCGGCAGCGCGGTGAAGGCGGACGACGACGCCTCGTCGAGCGCCCGCCCGTCGCCGGTCTCCGCCACCGACGTCGCCATGAAGCACCCCGGCAAGTTCGAGCCGCCGGTGCAGTCGCCGGACATCCTGGTGCAGAGCCAGGACCCGCTGCCGAAGTCGGTCGTGGAGAAGGCGAAGAAGATCAAGGGCGTCGTCGCCACCGAGCAGTTCTCGCTCGCCACCTTCTACGCCGAGGAGAGCGCGGTCACGTACGCCGCCGTCGACCCGGCCACCTTCCGCGCGTTCACCTACGGCGGCACCGCGACGACGGCCGACGTCTGGGACCGGGTCGCCGACGGTGAGATCGCCGTCCAGCCCGAGCTCAAGGACACTCTCGCCACGCCGGACGGCGAGGTCGCGATGGGCAACGAGGACGATGCCCCGAAGGCCCACCTCGGCGCGATCGCTCCGCTGGTCGACCACTCGAAGATCGCCGCGGTGGTCAACGAGAAGTGGGCCGCGCCGCTGCACATGGTCCGCGGGAACGCGCTCCTCGTCTCGACCGGCAACTCGTCCGCGCTGCCCGCGCAGAAGGCCCTCGCCGCCTTGATCGGCGACCGCGGCACCGCCACCCTGCTCGCGCTGAACTTCGACATCCACGCCGCCCAGACGGCGGTCCTCACCGGCGGTTCGGTCGCCCGCGCTGTCGGCTCGTTCACCTACACGGCCAACCGCGACGGCACCGTGAACCCGGACCCGCGCTGGGTGCGCGACTTCATCCGCACCGAGCAGGTCCCGATCCTCGGGACCGTGCGCTGCAACAAGGCGATGCTGCCGCAGCTCCGGGCAGCGCTGACCGACATCGTGCGGCTCAAGCTCACCAGCTCGATCCACCCCGGCGAGTACGGCGGCTGCTACGTGCCGCGCTACATCGCCCGCGACCCGTCGAAGGGCCTCTCCTTCCACACCTGGGGCACCGCGATCGACCTCAACGTCCCCGGCAACCAGCGCGGCACCGCCGGCCTGATCGACCGCCGCGTTGTCGACATCTTCCGGCGCTGGGGCTTCAACTGGGGCGGCACCTGGCGCTACACCGACCCGATGCACTTTGAGCTGGCCCGGATCGTCAAGGTCGGCTGAGCGAGCTCAGGTACCGCACCTGGCGGCGTTGTCGTCGGTCGACGGCCCGCTCCGCTCGAAGGCCGCCTTCCCTCCTCTGCCTTGCCATGCACAGCACCTGACCCCGCTCAGTTGATCAGTGCGGCTCGCAGGTCCGACGGCAGCAATCGGCGCCGAGTGATGAGCCGTTCGCCGACCGACACCGTGATCGTCTGCGCGGTCATGATGCCGAAGAGGACCAGGGCCTGGGCGGTGGCGGCCTGGACCGGCGTACCGCCGCCGAGCATGACGCCGATGAAGGCCCCCGGCAGCGTCACGAGCCCGGTGGTGCTGACCTGGTCCATGCCGGGCAGCAGGGCGTCGGGGACCCGGCGGTGCACGATCTCGTGGATCCCCCACGCGGGCTTCATGCCGAGGGCCAGCGCGGCCTCGTACTGGGCGTGCTCCTCGCGCAGCACCGGGAACGCGCGCCGGCCGACGAGGGTGTTCGCGGTCATCGCGTTGCCGATCACGATGCCGGCGATCGGGATGATCGCGATGCCCTCCCACGGGATCGCGCCGCTGGCCAGCACGACGACGAGCACCGGCACGATCCCGGACGCCATCGCCAGCGCGGACCAGGACCACGCCGGGACGGCGCCGATCCGCCGGGACGTGGTCGCGACCGCGATCACGAACATCAGGGCGACGAAGGCGAAGGAGAGCGCGAGGTCGTCGACGACGGCGCGGATCAGCAGCGCCACGACGGTGAGCTGGACCAGCGCGCGCACCGACGCGACCAGGGCAGGGCGTCCGAGGCCGTAGCCGGCGTACCGGTGCGCGACCAGCGTCAGGAGCAGCAGGACGGCCAGCGCCGCGGCGACCGGCCAGCCCGGTTCGATGCTCACCGCCCCAGGCTAGGGCGGACGGAGGCCCGGTAGCGTGCACGGCATGCGCGCAGCCCAGGTGACCCGCCTCGACGGACCGTCCGCCATCGAGATCAACGACGTACCGGAGCCCGGGCCGGAGGGGCCGTTCGGGCCGCAGGTCCTCGTCGACGTGCACGCGGTCGGGACGTCGTTCCCGGACCTGCTGCTCTCCAAGGGCGAGTACCAGATGAAGCCGGAGCCGCCGTTCACCCTCGGAGTCGACTTCGCCGGCGTCGTCCGCAGTGCCCCCGACGGGACCGGTTTCGCGCCCGGCGATCGGGTCGCCTGCTGCCTGGCGTACGGCGGCGCGGCCGAGACCGTCGGCCTGGGCCCGGACAGCGTCTTCCCGTTGCCGGACAACCTGTCGTTCGAGCAGGGCGCCGCGATCCCGATGAACTACCTGACCGCGCAGTTCGCGCTGAAGGAGCGCGGCCAGCTCCAGGCCGGCGAGACCGTGCTCGTGCACGGTGCCGCCGGCGGTGTCGGCACCGCGACCATCCAGGTCGCCAAGGGGTACGGCGCGACGGTGATCGCCGTCGTCTCCACCGACGAGAAGGCCGCGATCGCGAAGGCGGCCGGGGCCGACGAGACGGTCCTGGTCGACGGCTTCCTGGCCGCCACCAAGGAGCTCACCGGCGGCCGGGGCGTCGACGTCGTGCTGGACGTGGTCGGCGGCGACCTCTTCACCGACTCGCTGCGCGCGCTCGCTCCGCAGGGCCGGCTGCTCGTCGTCGGCTTCGCCGGCGGCGCGATCCCCGAGGTCAAGGTGAACCGCCTGCTGCTCAACAACGTCGACGTGCGCGGCGTCGGCTGGGGCGCCTACGCGATGGTCCGGCCCGGCTACATGGCGGCGCAGTGGCGCGAGCTGGAGCCGATGATGGCCGACGGCACCATCGCCCCGCCGCTGGGCGCGGTCTACGACCTGGCGGACATGGGCCGGGCGCTGCAGGAGATGGAGGACCGCAAGACGCTGGGAAAGACCGTGCTTCGGGTGCGTTGACCTGGGGTCGCACGGTTAAAGTCTCTGGCGTGACGATTCTCGATGACGCCCGTGAGGGCATGGACCTGGAGATCCGCCCGCAGGACGACCTGTTCGGGCACGTGAACGGCCGCTGGCTGCGCGACGCCGAGATCCCCTCCGACCGAGCCTCCTGGGGCCCGTTCGTGATGCTCGCCGACGCCGCCGAGGCGCACGTCCGCGAGATCATCGAGGACTGCACCGCGGGGAAGGTCGACGGCGACGACGCCAAGAAGATCGGCGACCTCTTCGCGAGCTTCATGGACACCGACCGGATCGACGAGCTCGGCACCACCCCGATCCTGGGCGTGCTGGCCGCGATCGACGACCTCAAGGACCTCCGTGGCCTGGCCGCGTTCCTCGGCGAGTTCGAGCGCACCGGCGGCGGGGGGCTCTTCGGCTCGTACGTCGACACCGACGACCGCGACTCCGACCGCTACCTCGTCAACGTCGTCCAGGGCGGCATCGGCCTGCCGGACGAGAGCTACTACCGCGAGGAGAAGTTCGAGGAGATCCGCGGCAAGTACGTCGACTACCTCGAGACGATCCTGAAGCTGGCCGACCGGCCGGACGCGCGCGCCACCGCGGAGACCGTGTTCGCGCTGGAGAAGCGGATCGCCGAGGGGCACTGGGAGCGCGCCGAGACCCGGGACGTCATCAAGACCTACAACCTGACCTCGTACGACGAGCTGCGGGCGCTGATCCCGTCGTTCGACCTCGACGTCTACGTCCGCAACCTCGGCGGCGACCCGGTGTCGGACACGGGCGGGACCTTCGCCGAGACGGTCGTCCGGCAGCCGTCGTACCTGGAGCACCTGGAGAAGGTCCTCGGCGAGACCTCGATCGAGCAGTGGAAGGCGTTCCTCGCGGTCCGCGCGATCCGCTCGGCGGCCGGCTACCTGCCGGACGCGTTCGTCGAGGCGAACTTCGACTTCTACGGCCGCACGCTCTCCGGCACCCCCGAGCTGCGGGCCCGGTGGAAGCGCGGCGTCAGCCTGGTCGAGGGCGGTCTCGGCGAGGCCGTCGGCCGCGAGTACGTCGCCCGGCACTTCCCGCCGCGCTCCAAGGAGCTGATGGACGAGCTGGTCGCCAACCTGCTCGAGGCCTACCGGCGGAGCATCGCCACGCTCGACTGGATGGGCGAGGACACCAAGCAGCGGGCCTACGACAAGCTCGACACCTTCCGCCCGAAGATCGGCTACCCGGTGAAGTGGCGGGACTACTCGGGCCTGCCGATCGACGCCGGCGACCTGCTCGGCAACATCATCAACATCGCGGCGTTCGAGACCGACCGCCAGCTCGCCAAGATCGGCGCGCCGGTCGACCGCGACGAGTGGTTCATGCTGCCGCAGACCGTGAACGCCTACTACAACCCGGGCACCAACGAGATCTGCTTCCCGGCCGGCATCCTGCAGAAGCCGTTCTTCTCCCCGGACGCCGACGCGGCCGAGAACTACGGCGGCATCGGCGCGGTGATCGGCCACGAGATCGGTCACGGCTTCGACGACCAGGGCGCCCAGTACGACGGCCACGGCAACCTCAACGACTGGTGGACCGCCGACGACAAGGCCGCTTTCGAGCTGAAGTCCAAGGCGCTCATCGAGCAGTACGACGGCTTCGAGCCGCGCAACCTGCCGGGTGAGCACGTCAACGGTTCGCTGACCGTGGGCGAGAACATCGGCGACCTGGGCGGTCTGACGATCGCGCACAAGGCCTACGAGATCTCGCTCGACGGGGCCGAGGCGCCCGAGCACGACGGCCTCAGCGGCTTCCAGCGGCTCTTCCTGAACTGGTCCTACGTGTGGCGCACCAAGCGCCGCAACGAGCTGGAGCAGCAGTACCTGACCACCGACCCGCACAGCCCGCCGGAGTTCCGCGCGAACATCGTGCGCAACCTCGACGAGTTCCACCTCGCCTTCGGGACGCAGCCGGGCGACGGGCTCTGGCTCGACCCGGAGGACCGCGTCCGGATCTGGTGACGGACGGGACCGCCGCGAGCGGGTCCGAGGACCAGCACGGCCGGCGTACGTGGCTGCCGATCGCGGTCGCCGGGGCGCTGGTCGCCGCGGTGATCGGCGTGGTCGCGATCCGCTCCGACCCGCTGACCTGCGCGAAGCGGGTCGACGCGAAGAGCCCGCTGCTGTCGGTCGACGGCATGGCCGCGCAGCCGGACCAGCGCCTGGACACGCTGGCGGCGGCGGTGAACGGCTGGGCCGACCCGTTCGGGCCGGTGCGCGCGGGAGTCGGCTACGACTACGACCAGTGGCTGCACCTGTACGGGCTCTCCGACGGGCTGCTGGCGCTGACCAAGGACAACGCCCGGATGTCGCTGGTCGACGACGCCAGCCTGGAGGCCCGCTGGTCGCTGGTGCCGGCGACGAAGCGGACCGCGTGGGACGCCTCGGACGACGACTTCCTGCTGCTCGACCTGACGAAGGACTCCCCGACCCGAGTCGGCTCGTTCGACCTGGCGTCGGGCAAGGAGAGCTGGTGCCTGGAGGTGCCGGCCGCGCACGCGGACGGCGAGCCGGTGGCGACGACGTACCTGGACGGCGGGTCCGGGAAGGGCGACGTGCTGGTCGCGTTGCCGAAGGACGCCGGCCTGCTGGTGACGCGGCTGCGGGGCAAGGACGGCCAGGTCGTCTGGTCGAAGACGTTGACGGGAGTCGGTCGCGGCGACTACCTCGGGCCGCTCGACCAGGACACCTTCGTGCTCGGCGGTGTCGAGGAGTACCGGCTCGCCACCCCCGACCCGAAGGGCCGCGGCGGTGCGGTGATCCGCGCGTTCGCGCAGAAGGACGGCGCCCGGGAGTGGACCTGGGACGCGGACCCGGGGACGGCGGCGCACGTGGTTGGCGTCCACGACGGACACACCCTCGTCGTGACCGCCACCGCAGGGCGGAGCGCGCTGCTGGCGCTGGACGACGAGGGCGGCGAGGTCTGGCGGATCCGCCCGGCCGGTGACGCGGTCGAGTCCACGCTGCGCGGCGACGTCGTCCTGATGCGGACCAAGACCGGCCTCGACGCGTACGACGCCGCCACCGGGAAGCCCCGCTGGCACACCGACGTCCCGACGGACCGGACCTACTTCCCGTACGGCTTCACGCTCTCCCAGATGCCGTCGCTCGACGCCACCCACGTGCTGATGCCGACCACGACCGCGCTGCGCGTCCTCGACGTCACCACCGGGAAGAGTGCGCCGTACCCGCTGCCGACCGACGGCATCAGCACCACCTACTGGCCCTACCAGCTGGCCGTCACGCCGAAACTGCTCGGCGTCGTCACCAACACCGGCGGCGTCGTCGCGGACCGCATCCCCGCCACCGCTGGGTGACGGCCTTCCCCGCTGGTTGAGGAGGTCGCGCAGCGACCGTGTCGAAACCCTGTCGGCGCCGGGCCGTAGGGTCGTCGGGTGATGCGACGATGAGCAAACTCGATGCCATGCGGGCGATGCGCGAAGCCAACTACGCGGCGAGCCAGGCCCGGGCCGACAAGCCCGCGGCCGCGACCCGGCCGAAGCCGGCCACCGCCGCGGCGCCGAAGTCGCGGGCGGCGACCCAGGCCCGCGCCGGGTCTGCTGCCGACCCGGCCGGCGAGGAGCTGTGCGGTCACCGCAACATGAGCGGCCGCACCTGCACCCGCGAGAAGGCGCACAGCGCCAAGAGTCACCGCTACTCCTGACGACCCGAACGGAACCCATGGACCCCGCCGAGCTCAGCTCCCTCCGTGAAGAGGCCGAGGGGCACCTCCGTGCCCTCGTCGGCCGTGACGACGCCCGGCTGCACGAGGACCAGTGGACCGCGATCGCGGCGCTGGTGGCGGACCGGCGCCGGGCGCTCGTGGTCCAGCGGACCGGCTGGGGCAAGTCGGCGGTGTACTTCATCGCGACCGCCCTGCTCCGTTCCCGCGGCGCCGGTGCGACCGTGATCGTCTCGCCGCTGCTCGCGCTGATGCGCAACCAGATCGAGGCGGCCGACCGTGCCGGGATCCACGCCGTCACCATCAACTCGACCAACGTCGAGGAGTGGCAGGACGTCAACGCCCGGATCGCCGCCGGACAGGTCGACCTGCTGCTGGTCAGCCCGGAACGGCTCAACAACCCGGGCTTCCGCGACGAGGTGCTGCCCCGGCTCACCGAGTCCGCCGGCCTGCTCGTCATCGACGAGGCGCACTGCATCTCCGACTGGGGCCACGACTTCCGCCCCGACTACCGGCGGATCCGGCAGATGCTCGCCGACCTGCCTACCGGCATCCCCGTCCTCGCGACCACGGCGACCGCGAACGCTCGGGTGACCGCCGACGTCGCCGAACAGCTCGCCATCCACGACCCCTCCCTGGTCGTCGAGCCTGTCGAGACGCCGCAGGACCCCGCCACCGACGTCCTCGTCCTCCGCGGCACTCTCGACCGCGAATCCCTCAGCCTCGGCGTGCTCTCCCTGAACCGCCCCGAAGAACGCCTGGCCTGGCTCGGCGACCACCTCGGGGACCTCGACGGCTCCGGGATCATCTACACGCTCACCGTCGCGGCGTCCCAGGAGATCGCCGGCTACCTGCGCGAGCGCGGCCACGCCGTGGGCGCGTACTCCGGGCAGACCGACCCGACCGAGCGGCTCGCCCTGGAGCAGGACCTGCTCGCCGGCCGGCTCAAGGCGCTGGTCGCGACCAGCGCGCTCGGGATGGGCTTCGACGCCACCCTCGGCTTCGTCGTGAACGTCGGCGCGCCCGCGTCGCCGGTCGCGTACTACCAGCAGGTCGGCCGTGCCGGGCGCGGCACCGACCACGCCGACGTGATCCTGCTGCCGGCGTACGAGGACCGCGACATCTGGCGGTACTTCGCCTCGCTCGCCTTCCCCGCCGAGCAGCACGTCCGGGTCGCGCTCAAGGCGCTGCAGGAGTCGGACCGGCCGATGTCGACCGCCACCCTGGAGACGTACGTCGACCTGTCCCGCAGCCGCCTGGAGATGATGCTCAAGGTGCTCGACGTCGACGGTGCCGTACGCCGCGTGCAGGGCGGCTGGACCGCGACCGGGCAGGACTGGGTCTACGAGCAGGACCGCTACGACCGGGTGGCGGCCGCGCGCCGCGACGAGCAGGCGCTGATGCTCGACTACATCGCCACCGACAAGTGCCGGATGCGGTTCCTGCGCGAAGCGCTCGACGACCCCGAGGCCGCGAACTGCGGCCGCTGCGACAACTGCGGCGGGCTGAAGCTCGACGCCGGCATCTCCGCCACCGCCGTCGCCCAGGCCGGCGACCGGCTCGCCCGACCGGGCGTCGTCGTCGACCCGCGGAAGATGTGGCCCACCGCGCTCGCCAACCTGGGCATCAACCTCAAGGGCAAGATCAGCGCCGGCGCCGAGGAGGGCCGCGTCGTCGCGCGGCTGACCGACCTCGGCCTCGGCCAAGCCCTGCGCGACGTCTTCCGCCCCGGTACGCCGGACCAGGAAGTCCCGGCCGCGATCGTCCAGGGCGTCATCGCCACCCTCGGCGACTGGCAACCCCGGCCCGACGGCATCGTCGGCTTCGCCTCCGCCACCCGGCCGCTCCTCGTCGACAGCCTCGTCGCCGGCCTCTCCCGCTACCTCCAGATCCCCGTCCTCGGCCGCATCGAGATCCGCGACCCGGGAGTCTTCCCCGGCCAGGGCGCCACCAACTCCGCCCAGCGCATCGCCGCGGTCAGCAGGCGAGCGGCCCTCGACGCCCCCGACGTCACCGGCAAGCGCGTCCTGCTGGTCGACGACCTGATCGTCAGCGGCTGGTCGATGACGCTGGCGGCGTACTGGCTGCGGGAGGCGGGCGCGGAGGCCGTGCTGCCGCTGGGGCTGGCGAGCGAGGCGTAGGGCAGCTCGCTCAGAATGACGCGAGCATGCGGCGTGCTCTTGGAGAACCGGGTCCGATGAGCGACCGAATCACGCGCTACCGAAGCATCGACGACGTTCTAGGTCGCCGTTTACACAGCGGCCCCGGTCAGGACGTCGCGAGCCGCAGCGATCTCATGGCGTCCGCATAACCCGATGGGGGTCACCCCATTGCCTGAGTCGTTGCGGGCCGCTGCCTAGATTTCGATCTCCGGCTCGACCTCGATGACGATCGGTTCCAGTTCCGCGCGAAGTTCTGCGTAGAGATCACCATGCTGCTCGTCGCGCTCCAACGCGATCGCGAGTGAGTAAGCCTGTGAGGCGCCCGGGGTGTCCCAACGATTCAGGTTGCGAACGGCGACGATGTACTCATCCGGCTTATCATCAGAAACCCTTATTGAACGAAGATAGTGCCCTAGTTGATTCGTGCCGCGACTCCGAGCCGTATCTGCAGGCTGCAGATCAAGGCGGGCCCCTCTTAGGCGCTCCGGCGTGGCATCCACATCATCCTCAAGTTCCTGGTCCTCATCCGCCTTCACGTACTCCGCTCGCACTTCGGCGACAGTCGGCCCGTGGAAAACCTGAAAGCTCATCTTGTTCGCAAGGTAGTCCAGGCGGGTCACGCGTACCGGAGGGTCAAAGGCGAGCGCGACTGTTAACGACCTGGTTCCGCCTGACTCACGAAAGCTGCTCGGCACGGGTACTCGGTAGAAGTGGACCTCGTCGACCGCCAACGCGGCCTCGCTGAGGAGGACCACGCGGTGATCGTCTGAGCTCTCTGATCGTTCAGCCGATACGTGCCCGTACCCGACGAGGCGCCGCTGTTCGGCCCGGTTCGAGGCGCTGTCGGGCTCCAAGAAACCCTCTACGCGTTCCGTTCCGACCATGACCAGCGCTCGGATGCTGTTTCCGTTGATGGTGGGGTACCTGGCTGCGACTCGCAGTGCTGCGTGACTGACTAATGGGGCTGCAAAACTGGTTCCGTAGCTAGAAGCCAACAACTTGTCGGGCTGCGAGCCACCGGCGCCGACGATCTGGACGGATCGGTCAGCGACGGCATGGTTCTGCAGCGAGTCCACGAGAACGGTGCCAGCTGATGCCGCGACCTCAGGCTTGATCGCACCCATCGGCCCTGGCCCGACGCGGGTGAACGGGCTTGGCAATCCGGGCCCGCCGACGAGGACCTTTTCGGCTGATGGCCGGACGTTCACCCCTTGGTGCATGGTGCCCCCAAGGCCGCCGACGGTAAGTGCGAGGGCGGCAGTACCAGGATCCAGGATTCCCGAGGATTGCTGGCGCAGGAGATCTTCAACGTAGGCGTTTGTCGTGAGCCTCTCGACGGCGTGCTCCTGCACCGACAAGTTGCCGACGCAGGTGATGACGACAATGTTCGGATGTTCGCGGATGAAGGTGTCAACTAGCGCCGCGACAGCGGTCGGGCGAGCAGGTAGATAGGGCGTACGCGGATCACCCACCGAAAGATTGATAACCCTCGCACCAGCCTCGGCAGCTAGTTCCATCGCCTCTACGACCGTGTCTGGCCACGACACGTCGTCTGCGAATCGATCGTCGCGGTCAAGGACACGGACGCTCAGTAGACGGCCAGCAGCGACAAGGGGCTCCCGCGCAGCTAAGGGAGCTTCCATGGAGCCGAACAGCGCTAGCGAGGCCACCAGAGTTCCGTGGCCGCTCTCGTCTCCCCCATCGCCAATGCTTGCGCCGATGTACTCAACCCCGACCACGGCGGGTGCGAGCATGGGGTGCGCCGAGCGAATGCCGCTGTCGATCACGGCGACGATGGGAGCATCGGCCGGAGGTCCAACGATCGGAGGGAGCGTTTCTAGTGTTGCGTTCACAAGTTGCGGCGCGTCAATGACCGGGTTCGGCATCAGGTTGATCCAGCTGATCCGGTCAGTGGCAAGGACGGCGCCGATCTTGTTGAGCGGCAGATCGCAGCAGATCGCCGACCAGCCTGCGGCCGGACGTACTGATTTATGAAGAACCTGCCCGGCAGCCGCCTCGATTGCCGAGGCCACCTCTTCATTTCGACGGCGAGCCTCCGTGGCGTTCTCCGGACACCAGCAGTGGATTTCAAGCCGGTGGGACACTGCCAAGTCGGTCGTCTGGCTGATCAACTCCGCCAACGGGGCCCCGATTAGATCTGACTCGTCGATCGACCGGACCGCGTCGATCTTGTCGAAGAGGTACTCGTAGTGTGCTCGCCGCTCGTTGCCCTGTTCCGTGAGCCCGCGAGTGCCCTCTTGGTACATCTCGTTTCGGCTGACGAACTCAGTCAGCTCAGGATCGGCTGCGAATGCGACGAGGGCTCGGTCGGATCGGATTTCCAGCGGGACCAGGCCAGCGCGCTCGACGTCTGCCGGGTCAAGTGGCGAGTTCGTTTCAAGAACGAGAATCAACTCGGGGTCGAAACCTAGGCTGCTAGATCGTCGCTGGTGGGAAGCGGTGATCTGGGAGACCTGTGTCGCGAGAGCGCGACCGTGAGCCCCGCGATCGGTGTACGTGGTCGAACCGCCGTAACCTGCCGCACGCGGTTGGCGGGGCCCGGGCTCCGTTGCGGCAGCAAGCCGAAGGTGGCCGTGTCGTCGCGGTTCGAAAAGGCTGGGCTGCTCGGACATCCCACGAGGCTAGACCGTGGCAGCGTCGTTCGCGGGTATCAGCGGGCCCGAAGTGCCTGCTCCCTCACCGAGTACCTGTCGAACGCACCTTGAAAGTCAGAACTTGTGAGCATCTTTTTGCCCGAAAGCACCCAGCGCCTCTGGGCGTCAAGGCAAATGAGTTCGATGTCCGCCGGGGAAACATCTTTGAGCTCGGTGGCCCAGGCGCGGGTGTTCAACCGATGGTGGGCGCCGCGCAACTTGAGAGCTATCAGGCGCTCACGGTCATTGGCACCCAGAGCCTCAAACCGCACGACCTCGTCGAAGCGACGCCACATCGCGCTGTCGAGCATTTGAGGATGATTCGACGTCGCGACTACGACCGACTCACCCTGCACAGCTTCAATGAGTTGAAGAATCGTCGCTAGTACTCGGCGAATCTCGGCGTGGTCGGAACCGGAGGACCGCTCAGTAGCGATTGCATCGAACTCGTCAAACACGAGCACGCATGGAGTCAGTTCGGCGAACCGGACGATTGATTCGACGTTTCTAGCCGTCTCTCCGAGATAGGACGAGGTAAGGGCGGCCAGGGACACTGTTGCGACGGGCAGGCTTAGTTCAGACGCGATCGCGTGGGCGGTGGCTGACTTTCCTGTCCCGGGGTCACCAATGAAGAGCAAGCGCCGTCGCGGCAGCAGGCGGAACCCTGCCAACAAGGATCGACTGCGGTTCTCCTCAACTAGTTCCAAAACCACGGCCCGATTGACCGCGTCGAGAACTAGGTCGTCAAGGTCGTGGTGCGGCTTGGTCAGCGCCAGTAGGGGCCTGTCGTCGCGGCTCTTTGGTAGAGGGCGCATGGATAACGCACTGTCGGTGGCTGGGCCGGCGTCACGAGTCAGCGCATGTTCGAGGTCGGCTGCGAGCAACCGATGCCCGAGGCGCTGCTCCTCCGCGATTATCCGCGCAGCCGCCTCCCTAAAGGAGGCGTCGTCAGAGCGTGAATAGGCGGCAAAAAGGCGCTTAAGCAGGTCACTCCTTGCCATTTGCGCCTCCCTTCGAGCGACCTCGCGCGCGAAGGCTGGGGCCGCGAGCCTCCACGCGACCAGTCTAGGTGCTGGACGAACAAGTCATGGCATTGACCGGCGTGTGATCGTGCTTGCTTGACGTGTACAACTCTGAACCTGACCACCGACAGATCCGAGTGCACAGATTACGTCGGGGCGGCTCAGGCAACCGGCTCGACCGGACTGTCGGTGTCGACAAGGAACCGGTTGTTCAGGAAGTAGACCTTCCTCAACTTGAGGTCCGTAGTCCACCGATCGACCGCCACTCGCGCTGTGGCTGTCGTGACGAGACCTAGGAGCTCAAGCTCCCGAACCCCTCGCTGCCACGTGTCTTCCTTGATCGCGAAGCGTTCGCGATCCCAGGACGATACATGCGCGCCTTCTTCGTCCGGCTTGCCCGCCAGGACCAGCCTTAGACATAGGAACACGAATAATGCGCGTGCAGACATCACGTTGATCCAGCCACGTGACCACAACTCGAGGGGAATTGTGATCCACGGCGCCCGCGATGGCAGGGGCGGGTGAATCGGCACCGTGAACCGGGCTCCCCGTCCTCGCACGGGCGTGCGAACAACCATTGGGCTGTCTCCCGGCCCGGCGCTGGCCAGCACGGTGAGGGCCCTCTTGATCCGGCGAGTGCCGGCTCCGGGGATTGGGTCAGCATCGTTCAGCTCTTCGTAGCCGAGCAACTCTGCCCAATAGTGGTCGGGCACCAGGCGGAACAGCTCGTGAGGGGGCTGGCGGGTGAGCAGGACCAGAGTCAGATAGAGCTTCATGACCACCTCGCCCTGGGCGAACAACCGCGACAGCTCGGTTGCCGCTTGCTCCGGCGATTGGATCCGGGCGTATTCCTCAGCGATCTGGACGGTGCTCCGTCGTCCCGACTTCCTGACTGCCTCCGTGAGGAGTTTCTTGGCGGTCACCGTCACGGATCCTGACGTCTTCCCCATCGCTTCCTCCGAACCTACCTACCATTTGAGCGGGCTCGACCGCGATAGCGGAGTAACGGAGTCAAGCGGTATAGGCCTAGTAACAAAACTGCTGCTCAGAGCCGTATTACAACCTGCTAGAAATGTTAACTGCGATGGCCGCGAACGGCGAAGCAGTTTGCACAACCTGGTCGGAATTGCGGCTCAGACTTGTCATTCGACGTGCTCGGGTGGTGGTCGAACCACGTTGCCGCAGGGGCTCGCCTAGGGGGACGATTGAGGAGCCGAGATCGCACCCCGGCCCCTCAATCAGATCCCTAAGCCCCTGAAAGGAGGTGGTGCCGTGAAGTGGGGATACCGACTTTCGATCACATGGTCACGTGGCTCAGTCTGCATCACCTTTGAGCCCCACTAGCTAGGGTTCGGCCCCTGTCGCTGAAGCGGTGGGGGCCGAACCAGTTTTGGACACTTCGGTAAGCATTGCAACCAGATGGGCCGCTAGTGACTACGCACCCGTATCGCTCGTCAGTCAACCGGCCTGCCTCCCTCGGCCCTCTGAGCGGGCCATCGGATGCCACCTCGGATACGTCCGCACCTCGCGTCGTACCGCAGTGACCGAGCAGGACCGGTGCAAGGTGTTCGCCGTGATCAAACGCCGAACACTGGGTAGACGTCTCGACGGTCGACGCTAACCCCGATGTCTCCGCGCAGGAACATGCCGGGCACCGACGGCACGCCCTGCCTGAGCATGGCCGCCAATCGATGGCCTCCGTTTGTGAGTTGCAGCCCAGTGGCAGTTATCGGCTCCATGATCAGCGCCGCGATACCTTCGATGTCAACTGTGCTTATCCGTCGCGACAATCTGTCGATTTGCGCGGCAAGGTCATCCAGAACTCCGTCGCGCGCATGCTTCTGCAGCACGCCAGCAAGCGTCGTGGAAGCGAGGTTCCAATCGACGTCGTGGTACCAGGGACCGTCTTTCCAGAGCTCGTAGCCATCAACGACGTGCGCCACGTCTTGCAGGCGAACTCTGCACCAAATGGGCTCGTCCACGCGCGAAAGCCTAGTGACAAAAGGTCCCGGCGGTGGCGCGTTGACCACCCGCAGAAGATCCGCCGCGTGTGTCACTCCGCCGCGATACATCCATCTCTCCCTGCGGCGAAATACCGAGGTCGACCTTCTCGAACCTCTTGCCTGGCTCCAGCGAACTAGCGCTGCGGCTCGAGCAGGAACTTCTCCCCGGTGGCCTGGCGTGCGTAGCGCTGCAACGTCTGCACGTCCAGGGCCTGGTGCAGCGAGATCTGGTCGGTGTAGTGGCTCGCGAAAGTTGTGGTCAGCTCATCGGCGACCCGCTGCCGCAGTCGAGCCAGGTCGGCCGCGTCGGTCCGCGCGAGGAACGGAGTCAGCAGCCACCCACCGACTCCCCAGGCGAAACCGAAGCGACGGTGGAGCTCGATCGGCCTACGATCCAGGGCGCCGTACACGTAGACCTGCTTGTGCACGTCGCTGCCGTAGCGGCTGTAGGGCGCGTCATCCGGCACGATCGCTGCCTCCATGGCGTTGAGGATCTGGCTCACCAATTGCCCACCGCCGACAGCGTCGAAGGCCAGCGTCGCCTTTGCATCCCGCAGCGCCGCGACCAGGTCGGCCTCGAAAGTCGGCTCGCTGGAGTCGCACACGTACCTCGCGCCCAGGTCGCGCAGGATCTGCGCCTGCTCCGGGCGCCGGACGATGTTGACCAGGGGAACGTCGTCGGCCTGGCAGATCCGGTTGAGCATTTGCCCCAGGTTCGACGCGGCTGCCGTGTGCACCAGGCCGGTGTGTCCCTCGTTCCGCATCGTCTCGACCATCCCCAATGCGGTCAGCGGGTTCACGAATGAGGAGGCGCCGTCGGATGCACTCGCGCCATCGGGCAGTGGCAGGCACATCTGTGGCGAGGCGAGGCAGTACTCGCCGTACGACGCCCCGCCGACGAATCCCACCGTGCGGCCGAGCAACGACTCCGCGTCCGGTGACGGTCCCGCGGCCACAACGACACCAGTACCTTCGTTGCCCACGGACATGGATTTGCCGATCCTCGCGGTCAGAGCACTCATCACGGACGCAGAGATCGGTGCGGTCACCACGGGGGCGTCCTCGGACCCCGATGCGACCGCCTTCGATACGTCGGCCATCGCCAGCAACAGCCCCAGGTCCGAGGGGTTGACCGGGGCAGCTTCCACCCGCACCAACACCAACCCCGCGGCCGGCTTCGGGGTGTCCACCGTGTCGACCGACAGGCGGAGCTCACCCTCTGCCGTGACCAGGCTTCGGAGCTGGCGCATGGTCGCTGGTACCTCGGTCATGGTTGCCCTTCGCTCGTCGCGTTCTTGCTTCGGCAGCCTATGCCTGGCCGTGAGATCGTCCGCGAAGGTCAGCGCCACTCCGCCGCGTTTCGGACGGTGCGAGGCCCGTCCGCCACCTGCGGGAGAGCGCGTCAGCTACTCGGTGTAGAGGCAGAACGGGTGCCCTGCCGGGTCGATCATCACGCGGACGTTGTCCTGCGGCTGGTACGTCGCTTGCTCCGCGCCGACCGCGAGGGCATGCGCCACCGCCAGGACGAGGTCGTCGACCTCGATGTCCAGGTGCATCGCCATCTGGGGCTTGTCGGCGACCGTCGGCCACACGGGCCGGGCAAAATTCTTCTCCGTGGCGAAGGCAAGGTTGTAACCGCTGTCGGCGGCGGGGGCGAGGTCGAACCATCCTTCCGACTCGTTGAAGATCGTCCAGCCCAGCAGTCGCTGGTAGAAGCGTGCGAGTTCTCGGGCGTCGGGTGCATCGAGGACAACGCCGATCCAGGTCTTGGTCGAACGTAGAGCCATGATCACCACTGTGCCCCCACGAGGCCAAGGGCATGCCCGTGGCCGGGGCTCCGATACTCCACCTCATTGCGCCGCGTCTGTGGTGTTCGGGTCACGAACCATTTCGGTCGACCTGGCCGAGAGCGTCCACGCACCCGATCACCCCGGGACGCGGTCTACCCCTCGGCCTGGGACCCGTCACGGTGCTCGAGTGCCTGCTCGACGGTGTCGTAGAGGCCGAGCACCGTGTCGAGGGCGGTGATGCTCAGCACCTTGCGCACCGTCGGCTGCGGGTTGACGAGGCGGAGCCAGCCCCCGGCGGTCTTGGCGCGCTTCGCTGCGCCTGCGACCGCGCCGAGAGCGAGAGAGTCCATGAACGTCGTCTGGCCGAGGTCGAGGACGGTGTGCGTGTGCTCGGCGAGGGCGGCGACCAGGCTGTCGCGCAGCAGGTCGACCGAGGCGATGTCGAAGGCACCGATCGGCGTCACCACCACGGCGCCGTCGAACTCGGCACGAACGACGTGACTGTCTTCCATGTGTGCTCCCCTCGGCATGCGGTGACGACACCGACGACACCGACGACACCATTGTGCGCTCAGACACCGGTGGCGACTGCGTCCTGTCTGGTCAGCCTGGGCGACGTACGACCACCAGGGCGACATCGTCCTCGGCGTTGTCGTCGCCGAGCCCGGCCGCGATGACCCGGCTGCAGATCGTCTCCGCGTCCTGGGCGCTGCGGAAGGAGCTCCGCACCAGGTCCAGGCGTTCGCCGTACGGGTCCTGGCCGCCCAGCGCCACGAACTTCCGCTCGACCAGCCCGTCGGTGTAGAAGGCCACGGCGGTGCCCTCGGGCAGCCGGAGACGTTCGGAGCGGCGTACGTGGTCCGGGTCGAATCCGAGCAGCAGTCCGTGACGCACCGGCGCGACTTCGGCGATCTCGCCGCCGTCCCGCGCGATCAGCGGCGCGGGGTGGCCGGCGTTGCACAGCGTGAGGTGGTGGTACGGCGGCTCGGTGACGGCGTACACGACGGTGGCGGAGATGTCCGCTTCGAAGTGGCAGAACTTGCGGTCGAGACGGTGCATCACTTCGGCGGGGTCGTCGTGCTCGAGGGCATAGGCACGCAGCGCGCTGCGCAACCGGCCCATCACGACCGCGGAACGCAGGCCGTGTCCCTCGACGTCGCCGAGAGCGATCCCGACCTTGCCGTCGGGGAGGTGGAAGATGTCGTACCAGTCACCTCCCAGGTCGCCCTCGGCCGGCAGGTAGCGCACCGCGATGTCGAGTCCTTCGACCGTGGGCGGTGCTGCCGGGAGCAGGCTGCGCTGCAGGGTCAGTGCTGCCAGGTGAGCGTCGTCGACGGTGTGTTCCTGGAGCCGGTGGCCGATCTCCACCGCATGTCGCTCCAGCCGTTCGATGTCCTCGGGGCCGAACCTCTGGCCGCCGGTGAGGAAGCCGACGTGGAGAACACCGGCCGGCTTGGTCCTGCCCGGCACGGGCACGCCGAGGAGCTGCTGGACGCCGGAGTCACGCAGGATCGGGTTGAGCACCGAGGTCTCGTTGACCTCGTCCAGGCTCAGCGGCTCGGCGCGGGCGAACACTTTGCCGGCGAATCCCGAGCCGACCCGGACGTGGGTAGCCCCGCGCCACCGACGGCCCAGCCCGGCTGATGCCGCGGGCTCCAAGACGGTCCCGGTGTCGTCGGACAGCAGCAACGTGGCGGTGTCGGAGGACATGTCCGACCGGATCTCGTCGATCATGTCCTGCAGGGAGACCGGACGGGTGGTGGTCACGGGAATGCCCATCTTCTGACGGTTGCGGAGACCGGTGAGCTCCGGTCGTTCGGCCCATCCTCGCACGCGCACAGCTCGGCGCAGTCAGGTTTGCACCCCGGCAGGATCGCACGCGGGAACGGCCGTTTGCACCGCGGCGATCGGGGGTACTGGGGCAGGTTCCGGGGCCCGCGATCGCACCTCCGCCGGTCCTATCCCTGGACGCGTCCGGTCTCGTAGGCCCACATCGCGATCTCGACGCGGTTGCGGGCGCCGAGCTTGTTCATCAGTGCGGCGACATGGGTCTTCACGGTGCTCAGGGTGATGTGCAGCTCGTCGGCGATCTCGGCGTTCGTGCGGCCGCGGGCGACGGTGAGGAGCACTTCTTCCTCGCGCTCGGTGAGCGGCTCGATCGGCTGGGCCGGCGACCCGGCTCGCTCCAGGCCGGCCAGGGTGGTGAGCAGGCGGCGGGTGATGTCGGGGGAGATGAGGGCGTCGCCGTTCGCGGCGGCGTGGATCGCCTGGACCAGGAGCTCGGGCCCGGCGTCCTTGAGGAGGAAGCCGCGGGCGCCGGCCTTGAGGGCGCCGTGGACGTACTCGTCGAGGTCGAAGGTCGTGATGATCACGACGGCAAGCGGATCCTCGACGCCGGGGCCGGCGAGCCGGCGGGTGGCCTCGACGCCGTCGATGCCGGGCATCCGGATGTCGAAGAGGCAGACGTCGGGACGCAGCTCGCGGGCCACGGCCACCGCCTCGTGACCGTCCGTCGCCTCGCCGACGACCTCGATCCCGGGCTGCGCGTTGAGGATCATGGTGAGGCCGGTGCGGACCAGGAGCTGGTCGTCGGCGACCACCACCCGGATGGTCCCGCCAGTAGTCACCGCGGAACCTCCCGCGGCAGTTCGCGGGCCATCTGTCGGGGCAGCTCTCGGGGCAGGGTCGCCTCGACGGTCCAGCCGCCGGCCGGGTCCGGCCCGGCCTGGCAGGCGCCGCCGAGCAGCTTGGCTCGTTCCGCCATCCCGAGCAGGCCGTAGCCCACGCCTGCCGCGGCGCGGGCCGCTTCTCCGTCGTCGTGCACACGCAACCGTACGACGCCGACGTCGCCGGTGACCTCGACGGTGACCGCCGTGGCGTTCAGCGAGTGCCGGATCGCGTTGGTGACCGCCTCCTGGCAGATCCGGTAGACGGCCACCTCCACCGGTTGCGGCAGCCCGGCGAGGTCGCCGCCGCGGTGCACCTGCACCACGGGGCTCATCCGGGTCAGCTCGTCCAGGTCGCCGGTGCCCCGCTGCGGCGCGTAGTCGGCGGTGGCGTCGGCCGCGTCGCCGTCACGCAGCACCCGGACCATCGTGCGCATCTCGTACAGGGTCCGCGACGCCTCCGCCTCGATCACCGCCAGCGCCTCGACCGCCAGAGCCGGGTCGGTGGCTGCCACCGCCCGCCCTGCCTGGGCCTGGATCGCGATGGCCGACACGTGGTGCGCGACGGTGTCGTGCAGCTCGCGGGCGAGCTCGCCGCGCTCGAGCGCCCGGACCTGCTGCACCTCGCGCTGACGCGCGACCGCGCGGTAGCGCATCGCGGCCCCGAGGGCGAAGGACGCGACCAGCACGGTGGTGCCACCGATCACGTCCGCGAGCTTCTCGTTGGTCACGAGACTCAGCACGGCCGGGACGGCGATGATCGCCGTACCGATCAGCGCCTCGGAGCCGGAAGCCCAGCGGTACAAGGAGTACGGCAGCAGCAGGAGGCAGACCATGGTGTTGAGCCCCACCTCGGCGGGTCCGCCGAGGAACATCGGGATCTCCAGCACCAGGGCGCCGCCGAAGCCGACCGCGGTCGCCAGGAGTGGGTGACTACGCCGCCAGAGCAGGACCGGGATCACCAGGAGCGCGACCACTCCTGCCAACGGCCGCTCCGGTACGTCGGGCCGGAAGATCGCCTCGCCCACGGCCGTGACCAGCAGGCCGCCGACCAGGACCCAGTCCCACCACGCCCGCGCCGGCGGGTCCGGGGCACGGGGCTCGGCAAGGATCGAGCGGACGAAGGCGGCGAACACGTTGCCAGCCTAGAGAGCGGTGAGGCCCGTCGTACGGGGCACAAGCACGAGTCGCTCCTCGTCCTTTCGGCCGAGGAGGACCCCACTCCTGGGCCCGATGTACGCCGCTCGCCGCCGGGCCACGGTGGAGCCATGTCGAATCTCCTCTACCGGCTGGGCCGGTCTGCCGCCACCCGGCCCTGGGTCGCCATCGGCGCCTGGGTCGTCCTCTCGCTCGTCGTCGTCGCCTCCTCCGTCGCTTTCGGGCGCCACCTCCAGGAGAGCTTCGAGGCGCCCGGCCTCGACTCCTACCAGGCTGCGCAGCTGCTCTCCGAGACCGATGCCGACGAGGGCGGGGTCACCGCCCACGTCGTCCTCGAGGCCCCGGACGCCGCGGCGCGGCTGGTGCCGGTCGAGGCCGCTCTGGAGGCACTCCCGCACGTGCTCGGCACGACGAGCAGCGTCTCCCCCCGCGGGGACATCGCACTCGTGCGGGTGCAGTACCCGGCGGTCGGGCAGCTCGACGCCTCCGACCTGGACAACCTCAAGCGCGCTGTCGCCGAGCTGCGGGACGGGTCCCCGTCGATGACGGTGGAGGCCGGAGGCGATCTGTTCTTCGCGTTCGAGGAAGCGCCCGCCGGGCTCGGCGAGGTCGGGGGGATCGTCGTCGCGATGGTCGTCCTGCTGATCGCCTTCGGCTCGCTCGTCGCGATGGGGCTGCCGATCGGGATGGCGCTGTTCGGGCTGGTCGTCGGCATCACCTCGATGAAGCTGGTGACGTACCTGGTCGACATCCCGGCATGGGCGCCCGAGCTCGCGGCCATGGTCGGGGTCGGCGTCGGGATCGACTACGCGCTCTTCCTGGTGACCCGGCACCGCGAGCACCTGGCCCAGGGGATGCCGGTCCCCGAAGCGGTCGGCCAGGCGCTGGCCACCGCGGGCCAGGCGGTGATCTTCGCCGGCGGCACGGTCGTGGTGGCGATCCTCGGGTTGCTCGTCGCGGGGATCCCGTTCGTGACCGGGGGCGGGATCGCCATCTCCGTGATGGTGCTGGTGATGGTGCTCGCGTCGGTCACCTTGCTGCCGGCCCTGCTCGGGCTGGCCGGGCACCGGATCAACGGACGCCGGCGCGCGCCGCAGCGGCCCGTAAACGGACCCGGTAGCGGCTGGTCCCGGTGGGGCGCCCACGTGACCCGCAACGCGACGGCGTACCTGGTCGGGGGAGCGGTCCTGATGATCGCCCTGGCCGCGCCCGTCCTCGCGCTCGACCTGGGCTTCCCGGACGACGGGACCAAGCCCGAGGCGCGGACCGAACGCCGGGCCTACGACCTGATCGCCGACGGGTTCGGCCCGGGAGCCAACGGGCCGCTGGTGATCGCGGTCGACGTCGCGCAGGACGCCGGAACCTCGGACCAGCCGAGCGTCGTGACGACGCTGGCCGCAGCCGTGGCGGCCGACCCGGGCATCGCCTCGGTCGGCGAACCTGCCGTCGATCGAACCGCAGGCGTGGCGACGCTGGTGGCGCAGCCGACGACGTCGCCCCAGGACGTCGCCACCCAGGAGACCGTCGCGAGGCTCCGCGGCGAGGTCTTCCCGGCAGTGCTCGACGGCACCGCGGCGACCGCCCACGTCGGCGGGCAGACCGCCACCTTCGCCGACCTCGGGGACCGGGTGCAGGAGCGGATGCCACGTTTCGTGGCGGCCGTGCTGCTGCTGTCGTTCCTCCTGCTCACGGTGCTGTTCCGGTCGGTGCTGGTGCCGCTGAAGGCGGTCCTGATGAACCTGCTGAGCGTCGGCGCGGCGTACGGCGTGCTCGTGATGGTCTTCCAGTGGGGCTGGGCGGCCGGCCTGATCGGCGTGGAGTCGACGGTGCCGATCGTGTCGTTCATCCCGCTGTTCATGTTCGCGATCCTGTTCGGTCTCTCGATGGACTACGAGGTGTTCCTGCTGTCGCGGGTGCGCGAGGAGTACCGCCGCCACGGCGACAACACCCGCGCGGTCATCGCGGGGATCGCCGGCACCGGGCGCACCATCACCGCGGCCGCGCTGATCATGGTGGCGGTCTTCTCGGGCTTCGTCCTGGGCAGCGACCCGGTGGTGAAGATGATGGGAGTGGGACTGGCCACGGCGATCTTCCTCGACGCGACCGTCGTACGGCTGGTGCTCGTGCCGGCCACCATGAAGCTCCTGGGCGACGCGAACTGGTGGCTGCCCGGGTGGCTGGACCGGCTGCTGCCGGACCTGGACCACGCGCCGGTTGAGCAGCCGGGTGAGCAGCCGGGTGAGCAGCCGGGTGAGAAGCCGGTGGAGGTCCCGGTGGGTGCACCGCCGCTGGTCTCCTAGGGCCGGGTAGCGTCCGGGGATGCCCAGTCCGCGCCGCTCCCGTGCTCGTCGACGCAGCGCGACACCGCGGCCGTTGCCGGTCGCCGGGCCGGGGGAGCGGCTGTGGGTGCTCGACGTCCCGTACGGGACCCAGGTCGACGGCGCCAGCTGGCACCCGGCGGTCAAGACCCACCTGTACGTCGGCCGCGCCCTGCCCGCACACCTCGCGCCGTACGCGCCGGGGCCGTACACGCTCGGCCGGTTCGTCGAGAACACCCTCAACCCCGGCGATCCGGCACCCAGCCCCGAGCCGACCGACGCGCTGGAGCCGCGGAGGATCCAGTTCGAGGCGGCCGATGCGATCGCGGCGCGCGCGGCGGCGGGCGGGCGGCTGTTCCTGCTCGCCGACGAGCCCGGCGTGGGCAAGACGATCTCCGCGGTCCTCGGGGCGACGGCGGTGGGCGACCTCCGCGGCGCGCGCCGGGTCCTCGTCGTGGCCGACCGGCCCGCCGCGATCACGATCGGCCACTGGTGCCGCACGATCACCGCGCTGGGCGACGGAGGTCTGGACTGGGTCGTGATCACGTGGGACCGGCTGGAGAAGGTCACCGACCACACCTGGGACGTGATCATCGCGGACGAGGCGCACGCGCTGCGGCGTACGACGACGAAGCGGTGGAAGCTCTGGGCGCGGATCTCCGGGCACGGGAAGCCGCACGACAAGGCGCCGTTCGTGATCGCGACGACCGCGACGCCCGGGCACACGCCGCTCGAGCTGTCGTACCTGGCGCCGGCCTACGCCGAGGTGCTCGGCGAGCCGATGAAGGAGTGGACCTCGGCGACGCAGCCCGGGGCCGCGTTCGCCGCCGCGCTCGAACGCCACGGAGTCGGGGTGGAGCAGGGCCGCTACGGCGCGACCTGGACCACCGATCCGGCACGGCGCGCCGCGGACCTCAAGCTGGTGCGCGGCTGGCTGGACGAAGAGCGGCCGCCGGCGATGCTGCACCGCGCCGCGCCGTGGGGTCCGGTGCCGATCTCCGGCATGCCGGTGGCGCTCACCCCGGAGGAGCGGACGGCGTACGAGGCCGAGTGGGGCGAGTTCTGCCGCGAGATGGACCTCGCCCGCCGCGGCCGCAATGTCGCGAAGGGCCGGGCCGCGCTGCTGCGCTTCCGGCAGAAGGCCGGGCTGATCCGGGTCGACTCGACGGTCGCCTGGATCGCCCAGCAGGTCCAGGCGGAACGGCAGGTGGCGTGCTCGGTCGAGTTCGTCGCGACGGCAGCCGACCCGATCGCCGACCGGCTGCGTGACTCCGGGATCGAGGTGGCCACGATCTACGGCCGCGACCGGTTCGACGTCGAGGACGAGCGGCTCCGGTTCCAGACCGGGCAGGCGAAGGTCTGCGTCTTCACCACGGTCGCCTCGATCAGCCTGCACGCCGGCGAGACCCTCGCCGACGGCCGCCGGGCCAGCACCGAGCCGCGGGTCGGCGTCTTCCACCAGGCCCGCTTCTCGGGCATCGCCGGACGGCAGGTGACCGGCCGCACCCACCGCGACCACCAGGTCTCGCCGTGGCACATCGCGTACGCCGAAGGAACCGTCGAGGAGCAGGTCGGCAAGGTGATGGTGGAGCGGATCGCCGCAGCCTCCGACACGGTGGGCAGCGACACCACCGGCCTCGCCGACCTCGCCCGGCTCCTCGGGGCCGACTGGCTGCCGACCACGTCCCTGACCGAGGACGGCACCTGACCGGTCGGCCCGGCACAGCCCGGCACGGCCCGGTTACCTGCGCAGGTGCCCGGCCAGCTGGCTCGCCAGCTCCACCGACGCCTCGATCTCCTCGCGCCGGATCGAGACGCTCTCGACGTTGAGGCCGAACGGCACGTCGAGTCGCCGGCAGAAGTCGATGAGCTCGACCGCTGTCGCGGCGGCCTGCTCCAGCGAGGCCGCCAGGGGGTTGGTCGCGTGCCGGAGGTCGTTCTCGATCCACCTCGGTACGTCGACGCCGAGCCAGCGCAGGAACTCCAGGGTCTTCAGGGAGCCGCAGACGGAGAACGTGAACACGATCGGCACCGGAGCCAACCCGCGCGACGCGCACTCGTACCGGTAGTCCGAGACGAGGTTCTTGGCCGCGTTGAGGTCGTACACGACCTGGGTCACGAAGAACCGGCAGCCGGCCTCCTGCTTCGCGATCAGCCGCAGGTGCTCGTTCTCGCGGCGGCTGTGACGTTCCGGGATCGCGACCCCGCCGAGGAGCAGGTCCGGGTTGAGCTCGGCGCTCATCGCCTGCGCCTCGGCGAGCGAGACCGCCGGAGACGCCTCGCTCGACGCGGCACCGACGAGCACCGACAGGGTCCGGCCGGGGTCCTGGTCGGCGATCCAGGAGCGCAGGTGCTCGCCCTGGTACTTGCCGACGGCGCGGTAGACGATCACCGGAGTGCGCCACTGCCGCAGGTGGTCCGCGCGGTACTCGGCGGGATCGACCGTGGGGCTGAACGGGAACGGCCGTTCCTCGGGGTTGCGGGAGCTCTCGTCGTCGATGTCGTAGAGGACCAGGCCGTCGAGATCGAGGTGATCGAGGCGTTCGACGGTGGCGCGCGCGATCTCCGGCAGCCGTTCGGCCGGCGTCGACTTCCGGGGCGGGGTGACCGCGAAGAGGAGGAAGTCCCCCTGGCCGGAGCTGATACGAGCGGCGATGTCCACGACGCGACGGTAACGGGTCACCGGACCCGGTCGCCCACGGCCGGGCGGCGGAGGACGACTAGCTCACGGGACCCGGCTCGGCGAGGAGCGGTGACGGCCGGTACCCCTTGGCGGTGAGGTAGATGGCGAGCGAGGCCTCCCACACGATCTCCACGGCCGTCAGGGCGAAGAGGGCACCGCTCGGGTTCTCGAGGGTCCCGAAGAGCACCAGGACCCCACCGAGGAACGCCAGCGGTCCACCGATCAGGCCGAGCATCGCCATCCGGCGCGGCACGAGCTCGGACTTGTACATCAGGTAGCCGAGGAGGATCCCGTTGCCGAGGCCCGAGCAGAACTGCGGGCCGAGGAGGAACGTCCAGTCGTGGAACGCGACGAGCGTGTGCCCGGCGACGGTGAGGGAGGTCGCGCCCGCGGTCCCGCCGAGGTCGTCGCGCAGGGTCACGACGCTCATCAGGCTGATCAGGCCGGCGACGATCAGCGTGGACTCGACGGTGCGCGAGGCGACGTAGGCCAGCGCCACCGATTCGTTGACCTTCTTCAGGACCGGGAAGAAGACGACCGCGGTCGCGATGTTGCAGATCGCGGCGCCGATCTCCAGCAGCGCGCCCAGGGCGATCCGGGCGTCGAGCCCCGAGCCCAGGATGTAGCGGGTGTCGTTCAGCACCGGGTCGTACAGGAGCACGGCGGGGATGGAGAAGAGGAACGTGCCGATGAACCAGAGCCCCGCGATGCGTCCAGGCTTCCGAAGGCCCGTCATGGCTGCCCCTTCCGTGGGGACAGGAGAATCCCGACCCTACGCGCGCCGCCGCGAGACCGGAAGGTCCGCACACGGCAGCCCGACCGACGGTGCGGACCGTCCCCTGGTGCGGACCGGCCGGGAACGCGATGATCACCCTCAGGAGGGAGCATCGTGACGGACGCGAACGAGGCTGCCGGGTACGCACCGCTCGGCGAGCGCCTGGCACCCCTGGCGGGCGTCACCATCGCCGTCGCGGCCCAGCTCGCGATGCGCGACCGGATCGTGCTGGGGCCGCCGGTCCTCGCCCCGGCCATCGAGATCGCGCTCGGCGTCGCGCTGCTGCTCGGCGAGGGTGCTCTGCGGTCCCACCGACACCTGCTGGGACGTGCGCGCTACCTGCTCGCGCTCGTCCTGGTCGTCTCGGCGACGACCTCGGCGGTGCTGGTCATCGACGACGTCCTCGCCGCCCGCCCGGTCACCGTGCAGCAGCTCCTGGGCGACGGCGCGCAGGTCCTCGTCGTGATGGCGGTCGGCTTCGGGCTGCTCTTCTGGCAGCTCGACCGGGGCGGCCCGAACGGCCGGGTCCAGCCGGACGTGGAGCAGATGTCGTTCTGGTTCACCCAGGACGCGATCCGCGAGTACTCCGACCAGTTCGACAACTGGCGGCCGCGCTTCCTCGACTACCTCTACCTGTCGATCACCAACCTGGTCGCGTTCTCGCCCACGGACACGATGCCGCTGAGCCGGACCGCGAAGATGCTGATGGTGTGGGAGTCGCTCGTCTCCCTCGCGGTGATCGCGGTGGTGCTCGCGCGGGCGATCAACATCCTCAAGTGACCGGGTCAGCCCGGTCCCGGGGACGGCTCCGCGACGCCTTCCTCGGGCAGCAGGCTCTTCTGGTCGAGCACGTAGAGCAGCACGAAGCCGGGCAGGATCAGGACGACGGCGACCGCGGTCGCGACGAGCACCGCCGCGATCGTGCCGTCCGGGGCCGCTGCCTCGGAGACGGTCAGCGACTCCGGCAGCAGGTAGTCCCACTGCGCGACCCCCCAGGCGACGATCAGGCTGCCGACCGCCACGACGGCCGTCCACCGGGGAACGCCCCGGGTCCGGCGCAGGACCAGGACGAGCGCACCGACACCGGCGAGCCCGGACACGATCACCAGGGGCAGCGCGCGTGAGGTGAGGCCGTCGTACAGGTAGGGCGCGTCCTCGTGCAGGACGAAGATCCCGACCAGCGCGACCACCCCGGCGGCGATGCCGGCGCCGAGCGCCCGGACCCGGAAGTAGCCGACCATCTCCTCGTCCGAGAGCCGCTCGGCGTCGCGGACCAGGAAGAACGCCGCCAGGTACGCCGCGACGCAGATCGCCAGCACCCCGCCGAGCACCGAGGTCGGGTTGACCCAGCTGTCCCACGGGTCGCCGGCCTTGCCGCCCGACGGCACCCGGCCCGAGGCGACCCCGCCGACGACGGCGCCGAGGCAGTAGGGGACCAGCACGGAGCCGAGGGCGAAGGCGGCGCCGAAATTGCGCTGGTCGCGGGTGCGGAACACCGCTTTGCGGAAGGCGAAGCTCGCGCCGCGGAGCACGATGCCGAGGGCCGCCAGCGTCAGCGGCACGAACATCGTGAGCATGATCGAGGAGTAGGCATCGGGGAAGCAGGTCCAGAGCACGACGAAGACGAAGATCAGCCAGACGTGGTTCGCCTCCCACACCGGGGCGATCGAGTGGTCGATCACCTCGCGCGGCCGCCCGCCGCGACGGGTCCCGCCGGCCACGAGGTCCCAGAAGCCGGCGCCGAAGTCGGCGCCGCCAAAGATCGCGTACATGGTGATCGCGACGAAGAGGACGACCGCTGCCGCGTCGGCCATCAGACCGGCACCTTCCGCTCGTCGGTCGGTTCGCCGGGTGGCTCACTGGGTGGCTCACTGGGCCCGTAGGGAACGCCGGTCTCCTCGAGACGGCCGTTCTCGCGGTAGCGCCGGGACATCATCCGCAGGACCAGGATCGTGGTGACGCCGAGGCCGGCGTACAGGACGACCACGCCGACGAAGGTGATCCAGATGCCGGTGTTGGCGGTGGCCGCGTCGACGACCTTCATCTTCTCGTAGACGATCCACGGCTGCCGGCCGACCTCGCTCACGGTCCAGCCGGCTTCCAGGGTCACCACCGCGAGGAAGCCCGAGGCGGCGGCGCCGCGGAGGAACCAGCGGCTCCGCGGCATGTCCCGGCGGAAGATCCAGGACGCCCAGTACCAGAGCGTGAAGAGGAACAGCAGGGTGCCGAGGCCCACCATGACGTCCCAGGCGAGGTGGACGACGTTGACCTCGTGGATCGTCGGCCGGTCCGCCGCCGGCGTCTCGTCGAGCCCCTGGACGACGGTGTTCTTCCCGGTGGACGGGTCGGAGAGCCACGAGGCGAGGCCGGGGATCGGCAGCCCGCCGACGACCTCGCCGTCGGAGTCGAGGTGGCCGAGCAGGACCTCGGGCACGTCGCTGCTGGTCTCGGTGACCATCTCGATGGCCGCGAACTTGGTCGGCTGGTTGTCGAAGACCCACCGCGCGAGCGCGTCACCGACCCCCATCTGGACCGGCGTGGCGATCGACGCGACGGTGAACGCGATCAGGAACGCGATCCGGTGGTACCGGTCGCGCCGCCCGCGCAGCATCCCGACGGCGTAGACGGAGGCGACCATGAAGCCGCCGACCAGGTACGCCGCGATCACCATGTGCGCCGACATCAGCGGCATCGCGTCGTTGAAGATCACGCCCATCGGGTCGACGTCGACCACCTTGCCGGCGGAGTCGAGGGTGACGCCCTGCGGCGAGTTCATCCAGGCGTTGGCGGCGACGACCGAGATCGCCCCGAAGACGCCCGCGACGGCGATCGGGACCCCGGTCCAGAAGTGCGCCCACGGTCGGAGCCGCCGCCAGCCGAAGATGTAGATCGAGATGAAGATCGCCTCGGTGAAGAAGAACAGGCCCTCGAACGCGAACGGGACGCCGAAGGCCGCCCCCCACTGGCCCATGAACTTGGGCCAGAGCAGCCCGAACTCGAAGGAGAGCACGGTGCCGGTGACGGCGCCGACGGCGAACGTCACGGCCATGTACTTCGACCAGCGCTGGGCCAGCCGGAGCGCGTCCGCGTCGCCGTGCTTGATGCCGCGGTAGTTCGCGGTCAGCGTCATCACCGACCAGGAGACCCCGAGCGGCACCAGGATGATGTGGAAGGCGAGGGTGAACGCCATCTGCGAGCGGGCCCAGGGGACCGGGTCGACGGCCAGGACCGTCGTACCGAGTGCGTCGAGCGGGATCACCGGCCGTCCTCCTCTCCCGGATCCGCGGCGGGCACGCTCCGGCTCAGGTCGTCCGCCCCGGCGTCGGCGAGGGCGACGCGGCCGACGGCCTGGCGGACCGTGATCGTCCGCTCCGCCCGGCTGCCGGCGAGGAAGGTCCACGCCCAGTGCAGCAGCGCCGAGATCCTGTTCTTGAACCCGGTCAGGAAGGTGAGGTGCACGACCAGCCACATCAGCCAACCCAGGAACCCGGACGCGCGGATGCCCTTGAAGCTCACGACCGCGTGGAACCGCGAGACGGTGGCCATACTGCCGAGGTCGCGGTACGTGAAGTCGGCCGGGTCCTTGCCGTGGAGCCGCCGCTTGACGGTGTTCGCCGCGTGGATCCCCGACTGCATCGCGACCTCGGCGACCCCGGGGAGGTCGTCGAGCGCCATCATGTCGCCGATGGCGAACACCTCGGGGTGACCGGGCAGGGTGCAGTCGGGCAGGACCTTGATTCGGCCGGACCGGTCGCAGCTGGCCCCGCTGGCCTCGGCGAGCATCCCGGCCAGCGGCGAGGCGGCGACCCCCGCGGCCCAGATCTTCGTCCGGCACGCGATCCGGTCCCGGGTGCCGTCGTGCGCCGTCACGTCCACCCCGAAGGCGTCGACCCCGCTGACCACCATGCCGGTGCGGACGGTGACGCCGAGCCGTTCCAGCTCGCGGGCGGCCTTCTGCGAGAGCCGGTCGCCGAACGCGGCGAGGATCTCCGGCCCGCCGTCGACGAGCACCACCCGCGCGTCCTTCGGGTCGATCCGCCGGAAGTTGCCGGCGAGCCCGGAGCGGGAGAGCTCGGCGATCTGCCCGGCGAGCTCCACCCCGGTGGCGCCGCCGCCGACGACGACGAAGGTGAGCCACGAGCGACGCGCCTCCGGGTCGTCCTCGCTCTCGGCCATCTCGAAGGCGCCGAAGATCCGGCCGCGCAGCTCGAGGGCGTCGTCGATGGTCTTCATCCCGGGTGCGAACCGGGCGAACTCGTCGTGGCCGAAGTAGGACTGGTCGGCCCCGCCACCGACGATCAGGCTGTCGTACCCGTAGCTGCGCTCGGTGCCGTCGGGCCGGATGGCGGTCACCCTCCTCCCGGCCAGGTCGAACCCGGTGACCGTGGCCATCTCCACGGTCACGTTGGCGTGCTTGCGGAGCACGTCGCGGATCGGGGGCGCGACCTCTCCCTGCGACAGGATGCCGGTCGCCAGCTGGTAGAGCAGAGGCTGGAACAGGTGGTAGTTGCGGCGGTCGACCACCGTCACCGAGACCGGCGCCCGCCGCAGGAACTTCGCCGCGAACAGGCCTCCGAAGCCTGCGCCGACGATGACGACCCGGTGGTCGGAACGCGCTGCCATGCAGTCCTCGGGCGCCCGCTCAGCCGCGGACGGCCCGCTCCGAGGCCGACCACGGCCGGAACGACTCGGCGGACGCCTGGTCCCAGAACCCCTGGAACCGCGCGGGCGCCGTCCCGGCGAGGAGGGCACCGGGCTCGAGGTGGTCGTAGATCTCGCTGAACGCCAGGGCCTGGAACTGGGTGACCCGTCGTACGGCGTGGTCCGGCGTGATCTCGCTGGTGTGGTCCAGGCCCATCGCGGCGATCATCTCGGCCAGCGCGTGCACGGTGTTGCGGTGGTAGTTGTGCACCCGCTGGGACTTGTCCGGTACGTCGAGCGCGCGCTGGAGCTTCGGGTCCTGGGTGGTCACCCCGACCGGGCACTGGTTGGTGTGGCAGCGCTGGGACTGGATGCAGCCGACCGCGAACATGAAGGCGCGCGCGGAGTTGCACCAGTCGGCCCCCAGCGCCATCGAGCGGGCCATCGCCGAGGCGGTGACCATCTTGCCGCTGGCGCCGATCTTGAAGCGGTCCCGGATCCCGGCGCCGACGAGCGTGTTCTGGACCACCAGGAGACCCTCGTTGAGCGGCGCCCCGAGCGAGTCGGAGAACTCCAACGGCGCCGCACCCGTGCCGCCCTCGCCGCCGTCGACGACGATGAAGTCGGCGTACGTGCCGGTCTGGATCATCGCCTTCACGATGGCCGCGAACTCCCGTGGATCGCCCACGCAGAGCTTGAAGCCGACCGGCTTGCCGCCGCTGAGCTCCCGGAGCCGGGCGATGAACGCACACATCTCCAGCGGCGTCGAGAACGCCTTGTGGTAGGTCGGGGAGAAGACGTCCTTGCCCACCGGGACCAGCCGCGCCTCGGCGATCTCCGCGGTCACCTTCGCCGCCGGCAGGATGCCGCCGTGACCGGGCTTGGCGCCCTGGGACACCTTGATCTCGATCATCTTGACCTGCGGGAGGGTGGCGTTGGCGCGGAAGGCCTCCGGGTCGAAGTCGCCGTCGGCGTCCCGGCACCCGAAGTAGCCGGTGCCGATCTGCCAGATCAGGTCGCCGCCGGCCTCCTTGTGGTAGCGCGACAGCCCGCCCTCGCCGGTGTCGTGGGCGAACCCGCCGGCCTTCGCGCCCTGGTTCATCGCCCGCACCGCGGCCTGGCCGAGGGCTCCGAAGCTCATCGCGGAGATGTTGAGCACCGAGGCCGAGTACGGCTGCGTGCACTGCTCGCCGCCGATGGTCACCCGCAGGTTCGCCTCCGGGTCGTCGATCATCGGCCGGGGGGAGATCGAGTGGCTCAGCCAGCTGTAGCCGGCGTTGTAGACGTCCTGCTCGGTACCGAACGGCTTCTTGTCGCCGACGTTCTTGGCCCGCTCGTAGATCACCGAGCGGGTGTCGCGGTCGAAGGGCCGGCCGTCGGTGTCGTTCTCGACCAGGTACTGGTGGAGCTCCGGGCCCATGCCCTCGAGCAGGAACCGCATCCGGCCGGCCAGCGGGTAGTTCCGCAGGATGCTGTGCCGGAGCTGGAAGTAGTCGTAGATGCCGAGCAGCACCAGCGGCACGAGCACGATCTCGGCCAGGAGCCACCAGGGACTGACCCAGATCACCAGGGGGACCACCAGGATCGCCAGGACGATCACCGCCCACAGCGCCTTGGTCCGGATGCGTTCGATCATGAAGCTCCACTCCGTTCAGTCGAAGACATGTCCGTGCTCGTACCGCTCGTCGGCACCGGCGGCCGCGGTCAGCGCGGCCACGTTGTCGCGGGTGAAGAAGCCCTCGTAGCCGTGGCAGCGCTCGACGTACTCGGTGATCAGCAGCGAGTACGGCGAGCTCTTCGAGAAGATCTGCTTCAGGTTCGGGTCGTCCTTGCACTCCCCGACCACGTGGGCCAGGAACGGGGTGCCCATCTCGGAGAGCTGGCGCACGACGTAGTCGACGTTCTTCTCCTCGGCCACGTGACCGTCGATCACCGCCATCGCGATGTGGTGCATCCGGCGGCCGAAGTTGCGGACGAAGTCCTCGGTCGGCATCGGCAGGTTCTCGAACGAGTTCACGATCGAGGGCGTGTTGTTCGCGGTGAACACCCGCGCTGGTGACTTCTTGTCGTCGTCGATGTCCGGGTGCCGGGTGACGTTGGTCGAGGAGTTCATCTCGTTGATGTTGTAGGCGCCCCAGAAGTAGTACGGCACCATCGTGAGGTACTCCAGCAGCGCGTTCTCCCGGTCGCCGGCGAGGATCCGGGTGGCGGCGTGGTCGACCCCGAGGACCAGGTCCTTGATCCCGTGCTCGGCCTGGAGCGCGTCGGCGCGGTCGAGCTTGCCCTGCTCGTCGGCCGTCAGGCTGATCGGCTCGCCGAGCCCGAGCTCGTCGAGGTCGTCCAGGTCCACGTCGACGTACCCGACGCGGTTGTAGGTGAAGTCCGACATGAACGTGAACGTCAGGTGCGGCAGCGCGTAGAACGGGCTGACGGTGTCGCCGGGGTAGGCGAAGCGGACGTTGTGCGGCTCCAGCGCCTCCCGGACGGCCTTGGTGGACTCGGCCTTGTAGACCTCGCCGATGTAGCGCGCGTTCGGCTTCTTCCGGGCCAGCGGGTAGAGCAGGTTCCAGCGCGTGGTCGCGTCCTCGTACGACGCCGTCAGCGGCTCCAGCACGATCATCCGCGGGAACTCCGGGCGCGACTGCAGCACGTAGATCTTGTGCGTCTCGCCGAGCCGCGCGGCCACCAGCCGGTACGGCCCCATCGCGGCGAGCTCGGCCAGGTAGTCGACGCCGTCCCCGTGCTCCACCTGGACGACCAGTGCGGCGGTGTCCCCGACGATCTGGTCGAGACCCGCCGACTTCCGGCGGTCGTAGACCTTGGGCAGGTACTCCTCGAAGTAGTCGGAGTTCTTCTTGTCCCCCTTCGGGGTGTAGCTGGCCAGATCGAGCATGGTGACTCCCTCCCTCTCGTGACGCCTGGTGGTGTTGCGCTACTGGTCCTCGGCCGCCAGGGCCTCGGCCTCGTCGATGTCGATGCTCGCCCACTCCGGGCGGCGGAACTTGTACAGCAGCTGGGCCGGCACCGCGAGCACGACGACGCCCGCCGCGATGACGACGGCGTAGACCTGCCAGGGCATGACCGAGTAGCCCGCCGGCGGGGTGAGCCCGAGCACGATCGCCGACAGCGCGGCGAGGATGCCGACCGCCGCGATCAGCGGCAGGCCGTTGATCCTGATCGGCCGCTCGACGTCGGGTTGGCTGCGGCGCAGCTTGATCGCGGCGGCGAACATGCACACGTACATGCCCATGTAGAGGATGATCGAGATGGCCTGGAGCATGGCGAAGGCTTCGGAGGTGTTCGGGGCGACCACGAAGACCAGCGCCAGGATGGTGACGATCACGCCCTGGAACATCAGGATCGGCATCTGCACGTCGTTCTTGTTGGTCCGCTGGAACCGCTGCGGCAGGTAGCCGGCCCGGCCGACCAGCCACATGCTGCGGCTCGGTCCGGCGATCCAGGCGATCGACGCGGCCACCGCACCGAGGACCAGCAACCCGGACAGCACGTTCGACAACCCGGGGATCCCGAAGCCGTCGGCGTAGACGCTGAAGGCCTGCGAGGCTCCCGAGGTCAGCTCCAGGCTGCTGTCCGGGACGGCGACCGAGATGGCCAGCGAGCCGAGCAGGTACATCACGAACACCGTCGCCGCGGCCATCATGACGGCCTTGAAGTAGGACTTCGGCCGGCCCTTGAGGTGCTTGATGTGCACCGCGTTGACCTCCAGCCCGGCGAACGCCACGAAGGTGCCGACCACCAGGGCGATGCTCGACAACCCGGTGAAGGGCGGGGTGAGGTCCGCGACCTCCAGCGGTGCGGCGGACGGCCGGTCGTCGATGAGCCAGGCGAACATGAAGAAGATCAGGGCGAGCGCGGGCACGATCGTGCCGAGGCCGACCCCGAGGTTGCTCAGTCCCGCCGTCGCCTTCATCCCGTGCGAGACCACGAAGGTGGCGGTCCAGAAGCCGATCAGGACCACCGCGCCGACGTAGAGGCCGTTGCCGGCGAGGTCGGGGCGCCCGAACGCGGTCGCCAGCGCCGCGGCGCCGAACGAGAGCAGCGCCGGGTAGAGCGTCACGCTGTTCATGAACACGAACCAGGTCGCCTGGAAGCCGGTTCGGTCGCCGAAGGCCTCGCGGACCCAGACGAAGATGCCCCCCTCGTGGCTGGTGGCGAGCTCCGCGGAGACCAGGCCGACGGGCAGCAGGAACAGCAGCGCCGGGATCAGGTAGACGGTCACCGCGCCGATGCCGAACGTCGCCGAGTCCGACAGCTGCGCGATGCTGCCGACGCTCGCCACCATCATCATCGCCAGCGCGGGCCACGCGATCAGGGCGGCCGTGCTCGCCGCGCCCTCCTTGCCCTCTGGGCCCTCTTTGCCCTCTGGGCTTTCCTGGCTCGAGGTCGCCACCGGGGTCTGCTCGCTCATCGGGTCACCTCGGTCCCGTCGATGTCGTCGACGAGGTCGTCGTACTCCGAGATCTTCTTCGGGCAGTAGGTCTGCACGACGAGCCGTCCGTAGGTGATGGCGTCGTCGGTGACGAGCTTCCCGCGGCGGCCGGACGGGTTGCCGGTCAGCAGCAGCTGCTCGGCGGTGCTGATGCCGTCGTCGAGGGCGTCGCAGAGCTGCGGTGCCGAGGACCCGTAGAGCGCCTCGGCGGCCTGGACGGTGAGTCCCGGGGCCACGTCGGCCGACTCGGTCGCGGCCACGAGCTGCTGCGCCTTCGCCTTCTCCGAGGCGGAGTGCGAGGTGGAGCAGGCGACGAGAAAGACCAGGGCCGCAAGCACTGCGACTCCGGCGCGCACCTTTCCCCGCACTGAGGGCACCCCAGCACCATAGGACCGAATTCTGGAAAAGGGCACCTCCCGATCTGGGCGGCCGGATGAGCATTGCCCAGCCCGGGTGCGATGTGGTCTCGTGGTGTGTCGGTCTTCGACAGCTCTGGGCCGACACGACGGGGAGGGAGCACCCATGGCGTCGAGGAAGTACACCGTCGGAGACGCCGCCGACGGGTCGCGTCACGTCCAGATCCACGCCCGTGGGCTCGATGTCCTCGACGACCCGGAGATCAACCGGGGCACGGCGTTCACGATGGCCGACCGGGACCACCTCGGACTGCACGGGCGGCTGCCGCGCGGACTCGAGACGCTCGAGGAACAGGTGGCCCGCTCCTACGAGCAGTTCAAGGCCAAGGGCTCCGACATCGAGCGCTGGGTGTTCCTCACCAACCTGCACGACAGCAACGAGGTGCTCTTCTACAAGCTGGTCGGCGAGCACGTCCACGAGATGCTCCCGATCGTCTACACGCCGACCGTGGGTGCGGCCATCGAGGAGTTCAGCCACCTGTTCCGCCGCCCGCGCGGCCTGTTCCTGAGCATCGACGACATCGACGGCGTCGACCGGGCGCTGGCGAGCACCGGACTCGGGGCGGACGACATCGACCTGATCGTCGCCTCCGACGCCGAGGCCATCCTCGGCATCGGCGACTGGGGCGTCGGTGGTATAGACATCTCGATCGGCAAGCTGGCGGTCTACACCGTCGCGGCCGGCATCGACCCGGCCCGCGTGCTCGCGGTCGGCCTGGACGTCGGGACGAACCGCGAGCAGCTGCTCAACGACCCGCGCTACCTCGGCCTGCGGCACTCCCGGGTGCGCGGCGAGGAGTACGACCGGTTCATCGACGCCTACGTCGCGAGCGCGTCCTCACGCTTCCCGAACGCGATCCTGCACTGGGAGGACTTCTCCGGGCCGCCGGCCCGCGGGATCCTGGCCCGGTACGGCGAGAAGCTCTGCACCTTCGACGACGACATCCAGGGCACCGCCGCGGTCGGCCTGGCCAGCGTGCTGTCCGGCGTACGGGTCGCGGGCGGGCGGCTGGTCGACCAGAAGATCGTCGTCTTCGGGGCCGGTTCGGCCGGCGTCGGCATCGCGGACCTGATCGCGCTGGCGATGACCGAGGACGGGCTCACCGCCGAGGAGGCGGCGGGCCGGATCTACCTCCTCGACCGCCCCGGCCTGCTCACCAGCGACATGACCGACCTGTACGACTATCAGCAGCCGTACGCGAAGGACCCGGACGAGGTCGCGGGCTGGCGTGCCGCCGACGGCACCCTCGGGCTGCTGCAGGTGGTCGAGAACCTGCACCCGACCATGCTCGTCGGGACCTCCGGTGTCACCGGTGCGTTCACCGAAGAAGTGCTCCGGACGATGCACCAGCACTGCGAGCGGCCCATCATCCTGCCGATGTCGAACCCGACCGTGCTGGCCGAGCAGACGCCCGCGCACATCCTGGAGTGGACCGACGGTCAAGCCCTGGTCGCGACCGGCAGCCCGTTCGGGCCGGTCGAGCGCAACGGCACGACGTACCGGATCGGGCAGGCGAACAACGCGCTGATGTTCCCCGGGCTCGGTCTCGGCGTGATCGTCTGCCGGGCGGCGACGATGCCGCCGTCTCTGTTCATCGCCGCCGCCCGCGCGCTGGCCGAGCTGGCGGACCCGAGCGATCCCGCGAAGGGCCTGCTGCCGGACATCTCGCGCCTGCGCGAGGTCTCGGCCACCGTCGCCGTCGACGTCATCAACACGGCCACCGCGGCCGGGATCGCCCGGGTCCCGGTGGACGACCCGATCCAAGCCGTCCACGACGCGATGTGGTGGCCGGCCTACCTCCCGATCAAGCACTGACTCCGATCGAGCACTGATCCCCGGCCGACCACGGAAAGGGCAGACCATGGCGCAGACGGTGGCGGAGATCCTCATCGACCAGATGGTCGAGGCCGGGATCCGGAAGGTCTACGGGATCGTCGGGGACTCGGCGAACCCGATCGTCGACGCCTTGCGACGGCACCAGAGCGACATCGAGTTCGTGCACGTCCGCAACGAGGAGGCCGGCGCCTTCGCGGCCGGCGCGGACGCGCAGGTCTCCGGCCGGCCGACCGCCGTCCTCGGCTCCTCCGGCCCGGGCAGCCTGCACCTGCTCAACGGCCTCTACGACTGCCAGCGGAATGCCGCACCGGTCTTCGCGATCGCCACCCACATCCCCAGCAACGAGATCGGCAGCGGGTACTTCCAGGAGACCAACCCGGTGGCGATCTTCTCCGGCTGCACCCACTACTGCTGCCTGGTCTCGACCGCCGAGCAGATGCCGCGGGTCTCCGAGCTCGCGCTGCAGGCAGCCATCCTGGAGCGCGGCGTCGGGATGATCATCCTCCCGGGGGACATCGCCGCCCAGGAGGTCGAGCACCCGATGCTCCCGCACCCGATCCTCACCGACCCGCCGGTGATGCGCCCCACCGAGGAAGCGCTCGACAAGGCGGCCAAGCTCGTCGCGGGTGCGAAGAAGATCGCCATCCACGGAGGCGAGGGCACCCGTGAGGCGCGCGCGGAGGTGCTCGAGCTGTCCCGGGTGCTGCGGGCGCCGGTCTCCTACGCCTACCGCGGCAAGGACGTGCTGGAGGCCGACAACCCGGCCGCGGTCGGGATGACCGGGCTGCTCGGCTGGGGCGGCGCCACCGAGGCCCTCGCCGGGTGCGACCTGCTCTTCATGATCGGCACCGACTTCCCGTACCACGCGTTCCTCCCCGGCGGAAAGACGATCATCCAGATCGACGACAAGCCGCTGCACCTGGGCCGGCGGGCCGCCGTCGACCTCGGGCTCGCCGGCGACGTCGGGGAGACCCTGCGCGCGCTGATCCCGCGGCTCGAGCCACGCGGCGACACCACCTTCCTCGACAAGGTCCTCAAGGACCACCACCACATGGTCAAGGGCATCCAGACCTACGTGAACCACGAGGGCAGCGGCCAGGGCCTGCGTCCCGAGATGGTGGCCACGGCGCTCAGCGACCTCGCCGAGGACGACGCCGTCTTCACCGTCGACACCGGCATGTGCAACGTCTGGGGGGCCCGGTACCTGCAGATGAAGCCCGGCCGCCGGATCCTGGCCTCGTTCAGCCACGGCTCGATGGCCAACGCGATGCCGCAGGCGATCGGCGCCAAGGTCGGCTCCCCGGACCGGCAGGTCGTCGCGCTCTGCGGGGACGGCGGGTTCTCGATGCTGATGGGCGAGCTGCTCACCGCCGCCGGGCTCGACATCGGAGTCAAGCTGATGATCTTCAACAACTCCACGCTCGGCATGGTCCGCGCCGAGATGATGGTCGTCGGCTACCAACCGTGGGGCACCGACGTGCAGAACCCGGACTTCGGTGCGCTGGCGACGGCCGCCGGGATCCACGGCGAACGGGTCGAGCGCGCCGCCGACATCCGGCCGGCCATCGAACGGGCGTTCAGCCATCCCGGCCCGGCGCTGATCGACTTCGTCACCGACCCGCGGGCACTCGCCGTACCGCCGCACACCACGGTCGAGGAGGTGAAGGGCTTCGCCCTCACCGTCGGCAAGCTGGTCTTCTCCGGCGAGGTCGCCGAAGCGTGGCAGCAGGCGAAGTCGAACATCCGCGACGTCGGGCAGGCGTTGTGACAGGCGTGCTGGCCGGCGTCGTGCCGGGACCGAGGCGAACCAGGAGAAACCCATGAGACGGACCATCACGCTCAGCGGCGCCGGCGTCGCCGGCCTGGCGCTCGCCGCGTCGCTCGCCGGCTGCGGCGGATCGGACCAGGCGCCGGTCTGCGACTCCGTCGCGAGCCTCAAGTCGTCGGTCGCCCAGGTCAAGGACCTCGACCCGACCGCCCCGGGAGCCCTCGACGAGCTGCAGAGCGGCCTCGGGGACGTGAAGACCGACCTGCTGGCGGTCAAGGCCGACGCCAAGTCCGAGTTCTCGGCCGAGGTCGAGACCATCCAGGGCGGGTACCAGACCCTGCTGGAGAGCGTCCAGGCGCTGAAGACCGATCCGACGACGTCCGATCCGTCCAAGGTGAAGTCCGAGCTGACGGCGTTCGGCAGCGACATCGGAAAGCTGATCACCGACATCGAGGAGACCTGCTGAGCCCGGGGCGCGCCCCTCGGTCCTGGTCGCCGGCGACGGGGTGAGGAGGTGGACGAGGGAACCGCGCTGGACACGCTGGTCTGGGTCGCCCTGATCTCGGTCGCCGCCCCTCTCCTCGACGTGCTCCTGCGCGGACGGCTGCCCCAGGTCGTCCTGCTGCTGGTGGGCGGCATCGTCATCGGGCCGGAGGTGCTGAAGCTCGGTGACCCGCAGAGCATCCAGGTGCTCGCCGAGCTCGGACTGGGGTTCCTCTTCCTCGTGGCCGGCTACGAGGTCGAGCCCGCCATCCTGCGCGACGCCGTGACCAAGCGCGCGCTGGTGGCGTGGTTCGGATCGCTCGCGCTGGCCCTGGTCCTGGTCGGCGGGCTCGCCGCCACCGGGTTCGTGCACTCCTACGTCGCCGTCTCGCTCGCCATGACCACGACCGCACTCGGCGTGCTGCTCCCGCTGCTGCGCGAGCACGACCTCAGCGGCGGGACGTTCGGGCGCTCGGTGCTGGCCACCGGGGCCGTCGGCGAGATGCTCCCGGTGCTGGCCATCGCGGTCTTCCTGGGTTCGCGCGGCGAGGTGGTCGCCCTCGTCTCGCTCGCCGCCGTCGGCGTGCTCGCCCTGCTGCTGAGCTACCTCCCGCGCCTGATCAACGGCACCTGGATCCAGCGGGCCTACCGCGCCAACCTGGACGACACCGCCCAGGCCTCGGTGCGGGCGACCGTGCTGCTCCTCGTGCTCTTCCTCGCGGTCGCGTTCGACTTCGGCCTCGACGTGGTGCTCGGCGCGTTCCTCGCCGGGTTCGTCCTGCGCCTGCTCGGTCCCCAGGAGGGCGCGGCCGCGCTGGAGCACAAGCTGGACGTGATCGGCTACGGGTTCTTCATCCCGATCTTCTTCATCTCCTCCGGCATGGGACTCGACATCGACTCGATCGCCCACGCACCGCAGCGTCTCGTGGTCTTCTTCGTCCTGCTCCTCGTGGTGCGCGGGATCCCCACGATCGTCGCGTTCCGCGGCGTGCTCCCGCGTCCCGACCTCGTCGACCTCGGCCTGCTCGCCCCGACCGCGTTGCCGCTCCTGGTCGCGATCACCCAGATCGGGCTGGACAACGGCACCATGCTCCCGGCCAACGCCGCGGCGCTCGTCGGCGCCGGGGCCGTCACCCTGCTCGTCCTGCCGGCGACGGCGCTGGCCGTGCGGTCGCGGCGCGAGCGACGGGAGACGGTGTCGGCGGACCGGCGCTGAGCCGCCCTCAGGACGCGACGATGTCCTGCGGTGCGCCGTCGTCGCGGGCAGCGACCCGGGCGCGGTTCTCCTCGCGCCGGTCGACGAACCTGGTCGCCTGCTCGTCGAGCGCGACGAGGAAGGCGCTCAGCTCCTCGCGCGCCCGCTCGCCCTCGGGGCCGAGGTCGGTGCGGTCGAAGACGTCCCAGTGCCGGAGCACCGGCATGATCACGTCGTCGTGGTGCAGCCGGAGGTCGTAGATCCCGGCCTTCGCGATGATGATCGAGTTGCGGCGGAAGCCGGCCATGGTGGCGCCGGGCATCTCGAATCCGATCACCTCGTCGGCGATCGCGCGCATGGTCGCGTCCGGGGCGATCTCGAGCGCCGCGGCGACGATGTTGCGGTAGAAGACCATGTGCAGGTTCTCGTCCTTGGCGATCCGGGCGAGCAGCTTGTCGGCGACCGGGTCGCCGGTGACCCTGCCGGTGTTGCGGTGCGAGACCCGGGTGGCAAGCTCCTGGAAGGACACGTAGGCCACGGCTTCGAGCGGGGTCTTGTCCCCGGAGTCGTAGCCGGAGGTCATGTAGTCCATCCGGGCGCGCTCGAGCTCCACCGGATCGACGCCGCGGGTCACCACGAGGTAGTCGCGGATCGCGATGCCGTGCCGGTTCTCCTCCGCCGTCCAGCGGCCGACCCAGGTGCCCCAGGCGCCGTCGCGGCCGAAGCGGGTCGCGATCTCCCGGTGGTACGACGGCAGGTTGTCCTCGGTGAGCAGGTTGGTGAACATCGCGGCCTTGGCCGTCTCGGAGAGCCGGGACTGCCCGGGGTCCCAGTCCTCGCCGCCCAGGAAGGCGAAGTCGCGGCCCTGGCTCCACGGGACGTAGTCGTGCGGATGCCACTCCTGCGACATCGACAGGTGCCGGTCGAGGTTGTCCGCGACGACGGGCTCGAGCTGCTCCAGCAGGTTGGTCGGCATCGTCGTCACGGTCGTCTCCCTCGGTCGTACCGGTACGCGATCCAGGCTACGTCAGGTTCTGCCGGGCGGGTCAGCCCGCGTCGCCGAGAGACGCGAGCCAGGCGTCGGCGGCGTCCAGGTCCAGGTGGTCGGACTCGGTGCCGAGCGGGACCGCGTCGAGCGTGCGGCGTACGAAGTCGTGGACGTCCTTGGTCAGGACCTGCAGGGCCAGCTCGCCGGTCGGCGACCGGAGCTCGACGACGACGGTCGCACGGCCGTCGACGTCCAGGCACGGCCACACCTGTACGTCGCCCTCGCCGGTCGGGGCGGTCACGCCGTCGATCAGCAGGTCGCGGGAGAAGGTCCAGACGGCCGCGGACACCGGCTCGCCGAACGCGAACGAGACGGCGTACGGGTCCGCCGGGTCGTAGCCGGCGACGACGTCGATCGCGGTCAGCACCTGGTCGTCCTGGACCGGGATCATCGGGATCGGCCGGCGGATCTGTCCGGACAACGCGTTGCGGTTCGTCATGGCGGTCTCCTCGTGGTCCCTGTGGGGTGTGTGGCATCCAGGCAACCGCGGGGCGGCCCTGCACGAGGGCGGCGCCGGTGTCTGCGTAGGAACGCGTACGCGGGTGCAGGGGGCGCACGCGGCGGCGGTTGGGTGGTCCGGGTCGGCGCTGAGTAGTCCCGGAGGGTGGATCGGACGCCGGTGCCTGGGGCACGATCAACACCATGGGCAAGGTCATCGCCACCATCACGACCTCGGTCGACGGCTACGTCGTCGGCCCCGCCGACGGGCCGGAGCACGGCCTCGGGATCGGCGGGGAGCGGCTGCACTACTGGGTGATGGGGGGACCGTGGACGTACGCCGGCGACGGTCACGACACCGAGGGGATGCACGGCCCGGACCGGGACTACTACGAGACGCTCACCGCCGACCTCGGCGGGGCGGTCGTCGGCCGGAACATGTACGAGGCCGGCCGGGCCTGGGGCGGGACGAACCCCTTCCCCGGCACGCTGGTCGTGCTGACCCACCGGACCGAGGACCAGCCCGACCCGAGCAGCGGGTTCCTGTTCGTCGACGGCTTCGACGCGGCGCTGGAGCGGGCGCGCGAGCTCGCCGACGGGAAGGACGTCTGCCTCGGCGGCGGCGCCGACCTGATCCGGCAGGGGCTCGCCGCCGGCGTGGTCGACGAGCTGGCCCTCTCCACCGCGCCGGTCGTCCTGAGCGGGGGCAAGCGGCTTTTCGAGGGGTTCGACCTCGACCTGGAGCTGGAGGTGCTCGGGACCTGGAGCTCGTCGTACGCGACCCACGTCCGGTACGCCGTCCGCCGGTCCGCTCCGGCGGTACGGTGAACCGCATGGACGCGGAACCCACCCCGATCGCCTACACCGCCCTGCAGCCCGGGACGCCGATGCGGACCAGTGACGGCCGCGAGTTCGGCACCGTCGCGGCGGTCCTGGTCGACGCCCCGGTCGACGTGTTCGACGGGATCAACGTCGACACCCCGGACGGCCCGCGCTTCGTCGACGCCGACCAGATCGACCGGATCTTCACGACGTACGTGACGACGACGCTGTCCGCGGACGAGGCGAGCTCCCTGCCCGGCCCGCGCTGACGCCCGAGGCACCCCCACCGCTGCGGGGGACGGGCGGTGGGGATGCTGCTCGAGCGTTTCGGAGAGTAACAGTGTCCGTTATTCTCGGGAACCCGCCGTCTCGAGCGGCGTCAGTCCTGGTCGGTCTGGTCCGAGCCGTGACGGTCGGTGACCCAGGACCCGTCCCGGGCGTAGGTCACGCCGTTGCCCCAGTCGTCCGAGTCCCAGTCGATCATCGGTCCCACCGCCTCGCTCCAGGCCGTCCCTCGACCTCGTCCGTCCTTCCAAAGTAGGTCCGCGCACCGACAATTCGACGTCCCACGCCGTACCGCAGCCGTTAGGATCCGACGCCGCCCACCGTTCGGTGCGGCACCCGGCGGCACCGCCGGTCGCATCGACGTAGGAGTCACCGCATGACGTTCTCCAAGGGCAAGATCCTGGCCCTTGCCCTGGTCGGGAGCCTGGGCCTGGCCCTGCTCGTCGCGGCCCAGTTCGGCACCGGCTACAACACGCCGTCGGACATGGTCGCGATCCGGGTCGGCGCCGGACCGGCCGAGGCGAAGAAGGTCAAGGGCTGCATCCCGTCCAACGACCGGCAGTGGTTCTGGCAGACCAACGACGACTACCACTACTTCCCGACCTCCGAGCGGGAGTGGGACGCGACCGGCCAGACCGGCTCCGACACCGGCCGGATGAAGTCGATCACCCTGGACAACGTCGAGATGCTGATCCCGGTCACCGTCCGGTTCACCCTCAAGACCGACTGCGACGACCTGAAGGACTTCTACACCCGCTACGCGCGCCGGTACGGCGTGGAGTTCGCCAAGGACGGCTCCTACAACGCCGAGTGGATCACCCTGCTGCGCAAGCTGATCGGCGACCCGACCGACCAGACCCTCGACCGCATCGTGCAGGGGTACAACTGGCGCGACGTCTGGAAGAACCCGGCCACCAAGGTCGAGATCGAGAAGAAGCTGAACGAGTCGCTGCAGTCCTCGACCTCGCTGCTCGACCAGACGGCCAAGGGCTCGTTCTTCGACGGCATCTCCGTCCTGGTCGGCACCCCCGACCCGAAGAACCAGGAGCTCAAGGACGCGGTCGCCCGCGAGCAGGCCGCCGTCTCGGACGCGCAGTCGAAGGAGGCCGAGGCCCGGGCACGCGCCGCCCAGGCGAACGCCGAGCTCGCGGTCAGCCGCGCCGAGGCCGCCAAGCAGCGCGCCGCCATCGACGGCTACCCGTCGGTCGACGCGTACCTGAAGGCGCAGTGCATCGCCAAGGGCTGCAACCCGTACCAGCCGACGTACCTGTACGGCGGCACGCCGCAGTAGCGCCGTCTCCAGTAGCGCCCTCCAGTAGCGCACCGGGCCGCCCCGGGAGCAGGATGCGGGGTATGGGCTTCTACGGCGACCACGTCGTCCCGCGGATCGTGAACCTGGCCTGCGGGACCAAAGACCTCCGTCAGTACCGCGACCGGGTCTGCTCCGGCCTGACCGGTGAAGTGGTCGAGATCGGCTTCGGATCCGGCCTGAACGTGCCGTCCTACCCGGACTCCGTCACGCGGGTCACCGCCGTCGAGCCTGCCGACCTGGGCTGGAAGCTGGCCGCCGAGCGCGTCGCCGGCAGCCGGGTGCCGATCGAGCGCTCCGGCCTCGACGGGCAGGCGCTGCCCTTCGAGGACGACACCTTCGACAGCGCGGTCTCGACCTGGACGATGTGCACGATCCCGGACGCCGGGCAGGCGCTGCGCGAGCTGCGCCGGGTGCTCCGGCCCGGCGGGACGCTGCACTTCGTCGAGCACGGGCTGGCGCCCGAGGAGTCGGTGCAGGTGTGGCAGCGCCGGTTCGAGCCGGTGAACAAGCGGATCGCCGGCGGCTGCCACCTCACCCGGCGCATCGCCGACCTCGTGTCCGGCGCGGGGTTCACGATCCAGGAGCTCGACGTGTTCTACGCCCCGGGCGCCCCCAAGCCCGTCTCCGCGTTCTCCCTCGGCGTCGCGGCGGCCGGGATCGACGCATGATCCGCCGCCTGGCCGCGGTCGCGTTCCTGGTCCTCGTCGCGCTCGGGTGGCTCGCGGCCCCGGCGTCGGCGGACGAGCTCGTCGTGGACGGGACCTCGGTCGACGCGACCGGGACCGCCGACGGCTACACCGCGAAGATCGCGCTGCTCAACCCCGGGCGGGCCAGCGTGACCCTGGACCCGGACGCGGTGGAGGGGCCCGACGGCTGCGCCGTGCAGATCGAGGGCGGGCGCGTCGCCGGGCAGGCGACTGGGAGCGTCACGCTGACCCTCGGCAAGTCCTGCTTCGAGGACGTGGACGAGCTGAAGGTCGACCTCGACGGCGACGAGTCGATGCCGGCGGTCACGATCAAGAAACCCGCCGAGGAGAGCAACTGGCTGCCGCTGTGGATCAGCGCCGGTGCCGGGCTGGCCGCCGCCCTCCTGGTGGCGCTCGTCGGCGACACGATGGTCACGACCATCGACCGCGAGAACAAGGCGAAGGTCGCCACCGGGCAGGAAGCCCTCGACCGCGCGGCGGCGTACGACCGGGTGCGGACGCGGGTCGACGCCCGCGTCGGCGCGCTCGGACTGGGGGTCACGCTCCCCTGGGAGCCGGCGCTGCCGCCGCCGGCGGACTTCGAGACGGACTCGGAGGTGCTCGGGCTCGAGGCGGGCTGGTCGTTCCAGGACTCCTGGGCCGCGAACCTGACCGTGGCGACCACCGCGGTGGTCGCGCTGGTCACCAGCGCCGACACGCTCACCGCCCTCCTCGGCGACGAGCCGAAGGCCGCGATCGGGGTCATGACCGTCGCCGGTCTGGTCAGCGCGGCCGTGATCGCGGTGGCGAACACGGTCGCCAAGCTGGTCGGCGACTCGACCGCGGTGGTGACGGTCCGCGGCCTGATCCTGTCGACGTCGTTGGTCGTCTTCGCGGCCGGGCTCCAGGTGGGCACGGTCGGCGGCAGCGCACTGACCCTCGTCGACGGCTGGCTGCCCAGGACACTGGTCGCGCTGCTGACCGCAGCGCTGGCGGTCGTGCTGCTCTGGTACGCGTTCGGCAGCCTGCAGACCACGCTGTCGGCTGGTGCGCCCGGGTCGCCGGTCCCCGTGGTGCCCGACGACGCCTTCGACGCCTGGGACGCGACCGAGGACTGGGAGAAGGGGGTCGTGCTGGACCGGATCGAGAAGACGTACGCCGCCTGGCTGGCGCAGCCCGCGGCCGCCGTGGGGATGGCCTACCCGCGCGGCCCCGAGATGCTGCCCACGTCCCCCGGCGACGAGCCGCTTCCCCGGCGCAAGGCGTCGCTGATCTGAGCCGTAGCCGGCGCGGTCGGGCCCCGGCTACGGCACCCACTCGGCCGCGACCACCAGGTTGGTGAACTCCGGCGGCGAGGCGAGCACCTGCGTCATCCACTCCTGGATGGCCTGCTGGCCCGCGGCGCGCCGCGGGTCGGCCTCGCGCTCCCGCGCCTTCTCCTCGCTCTCGAACACGGCCAGCACGTAGACCGAGCCGGGGTCGGTCTGGTCGTGCAGGAAGAACTCGCGGACCAGACCGGAATCCGGCTGCTCGGCGGACTTCAGCACCTCGGCCAGGGCCTGCACGTCGGACCCGGGCTTCAGGCGCACGTGGATCAGCTGGGCCCACACGGTGTCCTCCTCGGGACGGCGACACTTCAGCGTAGGGGGGAGCCGACCTGCCGTGAAGAGTCGCCGGGCCTGCGACGATGACCGGGTGCGCCGTGCCGTAGGACCCCTGCTCGTGACGACCGTCGCGCTGGTGCTCGCGGACTCCGCGGTGGTGACGCTGGCGCTGCCCGACATCTTGCGGCACCTGGACGCGACCGTCACGCAGGTCGCGTGGGTGCTGATCGCGTTCAACCTGGTGCTCGGCTTCGCCGCGGTCCCGGCCGCGGCCTGCTTCACGAAGGCCCCACCCCGGATCTTGAGCGCCGCGGGGATCGCGGTGTTCGCGGCGGCCTCGGCCTGGTGCGCCCTGGCCGGGTCGATCGAGGTGCTGATCATGGCCCGTTGCCTGCAGGCGCTCGGCGGTGCGTTCGCGCTGATCGGCTGCCTGGAGCTGCTGGTGGAGGAGTACGGCGAGCGCCGCGGCGTCTCGGCGTGGGTGACCGCCGGGGTCGTCGGTACGGCGGCCGGGCCGTTCGTCGGCGGACTCCTCACCGAGGCGTTCTCCTGGCAGGCCATCTTCGTGGTGCAGGTCCCGTTCGCCGTGCTCGCGGTCCCGGCCGCGCTCGCCGTACGGGCGGATCCGGTGGTCGAGCCCGACCGGCACCCGCCGGCGATCCGCCCGAACCTGACCCTGCTGCTGCTCTCCGCCGCGCTCACGGCCGCGCTGTTCCTGCTCGTGCTGCTGCTCGTCGAGGGCTGGCAGCGGTCCCCGGCGACCGCGGCGGTGACGGTCTCCGTCGTCCCGCTCGCCGCCCTCGCCGCGGCGCCGATCGCCCGCGCGCTGCAGCCGCCGCCGTGGATCGAGGTCGCCACCGGCTGCTTCCTCATCGCCGGCGGCCTGACCTGCCTGGCGCTGCTGCCGTCGGCGCACCTGGCCTGGACGATCGCCCCGCAGGCGCTGGTCGGCCTCGGCCTCGGCCTCACCGTGGACCGGCTCACCTCGCAGGCTCTGGAGATGCGGCTGCCGCGGCCGCGGCACGCCGGCTGGACGATCGGCGCCCGCCACCTCGGCGTGGTCCTCGGCCTGCTGATCCTGACCCCGGTGTTCACCGCCGACCTGGAGGACGCGCAGGTGCCCGCCCAGGAGGCGATCACCGCGCTCGTCCTGGACGCGCCGCTCTCCCCGCAGGCCAAGATCTCGGTGGCCCAGCTGCTCGGCGACGACCTGAGCGCCCAGCAGGGCAAGGTGCCGGACCTGCACGGTGCCTTCGCACGGCTGGACCTGGACCCGTCGGAGCAGGCCGCCGGTGCGGTGCTGGAACGGGACCTGAACCACCAGGTCGAGCGCGCCGCGACGCACGCGTTCCGCGACTCCTTCCTGATCGGCGCCGGGCTCGCGCTGGCCGCGCTGCTCACCGTGGTGGTGCTCCGGAAGCAGGCGATCCCGTGACCGCCCGCTACCCCTGGGCCGTGCTTCCGGCCGCGGCCGTCGTGGTGGTGGCCGGGCTGCTCGGACTGCAGCTCTCCCAGGGCGGCGGGACCTTCGAGCCGCTCCGTCCGGCCGACCCGTGCGCCGTCCGCGAGGTCACCTCGCAGGCAGAGGGCATCGACGGGCTCAGCGAACGCCTCGTCCTGCTCGGCCTGGACGGCGCCGCCTGCGAGGCCGGTACGACGCGGGAGGCCTTCGCGCTGGAGGTGGCGCAGGCGACCGCGCCGACCGACGAGCAGGTCGACGCGCTGCGGGCCGGCCTGCACGAGGCCGTACGCCGGATGGCCGACGACGGCACCCTGCCCCCGGCCTCCGAGCTGCTCGACGACGCAGTCGCCCAGGCGAACCTGAACCCCTTCGTCGCGGCCGCCCTCCGCGCGATCCCGGCGAGCGTGGTCGACGCGACCCTGAAGACCGACGACGTGCTCACCCGGACGATCGACGACCTGGACCTGCGCGCGCTGCTGACGAACCTCGACGACCAGGCCGACCTGCAGCGGCAGATCCAGGCGGCGGTCACCCGGGCCGCGACCGAGTCGGTGGTCGACCGGCTCCGCAACCTGGGCTGAACTGCCTCCCCTGCTGCGCGGGCTACGTGCTCGGTGGGGGGTGGCGTCGTCGCTGTCGTCGGCTCCACCACGACGTGAGCGCGACCGCGATCGCGATCACCGCCACGACCGCCACCCATCCGGTCACGTAGTCCCGGTCCAGCAAGGTCGGGTTGTCCGCCCGTGCGCCGAAGCGCCCGAGGACCGGGACGGCGACGACGGTGATCGAGGCGACCAGGACGAACCCGGCCACCAGCGGCGCCGACGGGCGCCGCACGGCGAGCACGGCCGCGGCGGCGAGCAGAGTCAACGGGGCCAGCACCAGGTCGTGGACGAGGACGCCGCCGACGAGCCAGAACGTCGTGGCGCGCACGTTCGCGAAGCCGGTCCCGGCGAGCAGCAGCACGCCGTACCCGCCGAGGGCCGTGCCGAGGAGCAGCAGGGCGAGCCGGACGGTTCTCACGTCAGCACCTCGATCCGCGCGACCCACTTGGTCTGGAGCACGCCGGGACGGTTCGGGGCGATGAGTCGGCACGGGTAGCCGTGGTCGAGCGCCAGGGGCTCACCGTCCAGTGTGAGCGCGAGCAGGGTCAGCGGGTCGGTGGCGAAGGACGCCGGCAGCACCGTCTCCTTGTAGGGACCCGCCTGCTGCAGGGACACGATGCGCAGGTCGCTGGTCGGGGGTGCTCCGACCGCGCCGACCAGGTCGCGGATCCGGGGACCGGACCAGGACCCGCTCGCGCTCCAGCCCTCGACGCACGCGATCGGCAGCGTCGCCGTGTGCTGGGGGAGTGCCAGCAGGTCCTCCCGGCTGAACGACGCCGTGCCGGTCGGTCCGGTGAGGACCAGGCGGAAGTCGGCGTCCAGGGCACCGGCCACGACGTCGGCTGCCCGGGCGGACTTGTTGATCGGGATCCCGCCCGGCCCGGCGCCGCTGCGGACGCCGAGCACGGAGACCTTCCGGAGCGCGGGGACCGTGCTGCCGATCGTGGCGAGCACGGCGAGACCGGCGGCGCCGTACGCCGTGCCGACGAGCTGGCGTCGGGTGAGCGGCGGACCTCCGACCGGGTCGGGTGCGGGAGCCCCGGCGTCGATCGGGCTGGTCAGGCTGTCGTGGATCAGCGGCAGCTTCACCGCCACGTGGACGAGCAGCGCACCGACCGCCACCCAGGCGATCGCGTAGTGGGTCGCGCGGAAGTGGAAGCCCCACGGGTACCACTGGGCGGCATTCGCGAGGCCGGTCGAGAGCTGGAAGATCGCGCTCGCGACCAGCACCGCGATCGAGGCCCGTTCCAGCCCGTGGAGCACGAGGTCGCGCCGGGGCCGAGGCGGCCGGGCGAACAGCTTGGGGTAGACCGACCACAGCTTGACCAGGAGCAGCGGGATCGCCGCCGTCCCGCTGGCGACGTGCAGCCCTTGGGTGAACCGGTAGGCCCAGACCGGTCGGGTCGGGAGGGGAAGGACCGGGTGCGCCAGGTGTGCCTCGTGGCTGATCAGCCCGGTCACGAAGGCCACCGCGAAGCAGACGCCGAGCCAGAGCCCGACCCGGGAGGTGACGGCGGGTCCGCGCAAGGTCGAGGTGAAGCTCTCCTCGGTCGGCGCCGGGGGGACGTGTGCGACCAGCCGCTCCCGGAGCCGCGCCACCGTGGTCATGCCGACCGCCGCGCGACGCCGTACCAGCGGTCGTGGTCGGTCTGGACCGAGGCCATCGCGAGGCCGGCCCGTCGGGCGAGACCGGTCCAGGCGTCCGCGCCGACGATCGCCCACCGGAACTCCCGCGAGCGGGCTTCGTCGGTGGCGATCCGCAGCGTGGTGTGCCGTACGCCGGCGCCCGGCGGGTCGAGATCGACGACGACGGTGCCGCCGAGCCGGACCAGGCCCGTCACCCGGTCGAGGAGGCGCTGCGGGTCGCCGCCGATGCCGATGTTGCCGTCGGCCACGAGGACCGAGTCCCAGCTGCCCTCGGCCGGGATCGGCGCGAACACGTCCCGGCGCAGCGCCGCGACCCCGCGAGCCTGCGCCTGCCGGACCGCCTCGTCCACGATGTCGATGCCGAGGACGTGCCGGCCCATGTCGGTCAGCGCCTCGGCCATCCGGCCGGGGCCGCAGCCGATGTCCAACGTGGTCCCGGCGCAGGCCTCCAGGATCCGCCGGTCGGCGTTCGTCGCGGTCCGCCGCCAGTCTTCGACCGGGAGCCGGCGGAGCGCGCCGTCGGGGTCGACGACGACGCACGAACGTCCGCGCAGGGCGGACTCGTAGACCGTGGTGGCGGCCCGGACGGGCGTCACGACGCCCGCCCGATCTCACGCCAGCGGGCGGCGAAGCGGGTACCGGGTGCTCGCCGCGCGACCGACTCGGCGTCGGCGACCGTGTCCACGTCGACCAGCGGCGGAGCCGGTACGACGCGCAGGCCGACGCGGTGCAGCGCGCGCGCGGTCGCCGCGCCGGTCTCGCTGGTCGACATCGGAACCGCGGCCAGGGCGGCGGCCCCGGAGGCCCGCCGCAGCGCCAGCACCCACCAGCCGCCGTCGGCGGCCGGGCCGAGGACGGCGTCGTCGGGCCCGGAGGCCAGGGCGTGCACCCCGGCCAGCAGCGCCGGCGTCAGCTGCGGCGTGTCCATGCCGACCTGGACGACGGCGGCGTCCTCGGGGACGGCGGCGCTGCGGTGCGCGTGCGCCAGCCGGTCGCCGAAGCCGTCGCCGTCCTGGGCGAAGACCTCCCACCCGCGGAGCGCGAGCCGGAGGTCCCGGCCGTGCGGCGACTCCGCGAGCGTCCCCGCGAGCGCCAGGTGGCAGCGCCCCGGGAAGGTGGCCGCGCACGCGTCGACGGTGTCCAGGAGCGCCGCCGCCGCGAGGTCCGCGGCCGCAGCCATCCCGATCCGGCGACCGAGCCGGGTCTTGACGAGGCCGGGCACGGGGGACTTGGCGACGACCAGGGCGTGCCCGTTCATCGCAGCACCGTGTAGAAGTCCTGGGCGGTGCGCACGGTGCCTCGTACCGACCCGGACACCTTCGAGCGCGTGCCGGCGGCGCGCGCGAAGTAGGGGACGTCGTGCTCGGTGATCCGCCAGCCCGCGCGCCCGGCGCGCACCATCAGCTCGAGCGGGTAGCCGAAGCGACGGTCGCGGACGCCGAGGGCGAGGAGGTCCGCGCGCCGGCAGACCCGCATCGGGGCGATGTCGTGCAGCGGGTACGAGGCTCGTCGCCGCAACCACTCCACGACCACCCGGTTGCCGGCGCGGGCGTGCCAGGGCCAGACGCCGCGCGACACCGGGCGTCGCCGGCCGACCGCCATCGTGGCGCGACCGTGGACCAGGTCGTCGAGAAGGACGTGCAGGTCGGCGGCGCGGAAGGACCCGTCGCCGTCCATCACGGCGACGTACTCGGTCGTCGCGTGGAGCAGCCCCGTGTGCACGGCCGCGCCGTAGCCGGGAACGGCCTCCGCTACGACCCGGGCACCGAGGCGCTCCGCGACCGCGGCGGTGCCGTCCGTCGACCCGTTGTCGACGACGAGGACCTCGAAGGCTCCGGCGTGCGTTGCCAGGTCACCGAGGACGGCCGGAAGGGCGGCCGCCTCGTCCCGGCAGGGCAACACCACGGTGCACTGCTCGTTCATGTCGTCAAACCTAGGGAGAGCAGGGGCCGGGATCAGGCCCGTGGCCTTACGAAAGCCTGACGAGCGGCACGGCCCGCCCTGCACCGGGACGGCGGACCCTACGTTGGGGCCATGGCGAACGGTGACCCGACAGCGTCCGGCGACCCGTTGGCCGTCGGGCCGAGGGCGCCGTGGATCGGCCTCGTCTCGGCGCTGGTGCTGATGGCCGGCGCGATGCTGGTCCCCGCGCTCGCCGACTGGAACGTGCACGTGCGGCACTTCCCGCCGTTGCACGCCGACTGGGACCCGAGGGTCGGGGCCGGTACGGCGCCGGCGATCCTGCTCGCCGCGCTGGCGGCCTGGCAGGCGGGCGGCCTGGCCCGGACCCTGCGATGGCGCACCCTCCTGCTGGCGAGCTACGTCAGCGGTGTCGCCTGGATGCTGGCGCTCGCCTGGGTCGACGGCAGCCACGGGATCAGCGCCATCCTCGGCAGCGACTACGAGTACCTGCGGACCGCACGGGCGACGGACGACCTGCCGGCCACGCTCCGCGAGTACGTCGACCGGATCCCGTTCGACGCTCCCGGCGGCAACTGGCCGGTGCACATCGCCGGTCATCCGCCGGGGGCGCTGACCTTCTTCGTGGGCCTGGTGCGTCTGGGGCTGGGGAGCGGCTTCGCGGCCGGGATGGTGGTGACGCTCCTCGCGGCGTCGACCGCACTCGCGGTACTGATCACGTTGCGGGTCCTGGGTGCCGAGGAGGCGGCCCGGCGGGCGGCGCCGTTCCTGGTCTTCGGCCCGGCCGCGATCTGGCAGTGCGTGTCCGCCGACGGCATGTTCGCCGCGTTCGTGGCCTGGGGCGCCGCCGCTCTCGCGGTCGCCGCGACCAGCGCGGGGACGGTGCGCTCGACCGTCTGGGGCGGGGTGGCCGGGCTCCTGCTCGGGTACGCCGTGATGCTCTCCTACGGACTGCCCCTCGCCGGGGTGCTGGCCGTCGCGGTGCTGGTGGTCGCGCGTTCCTGGCGCCCGCTGCTGCCGGCCGTGGTGGCCGCGAGCGCCGTCGTCCTCGCGTACGCCGCCCTCGGGTACTCCTGGTGGGAGGCGATCCCCGTCCTGCGCGAGCGCTACTGGGACGGCGTGGCCCACGTGCGGCCCGGTGCCTACTGGACCTGGGCGAACCTGGCGGCGCTCTGCTTCAGTGCCGGGCCGATGGTCGGGGCCGCCGTCGCCGCGACGGTGAGCCGCGCCCGGGACGGCGTCCGCTCCGGAGGTCAGCTCCGGGTCGTCACCTGGCTCACCGGTGCCGGGATCGTGATGGTGCTCGCCGCCGACCTCTCCCAGATGAGCCGCGCGGAGGTCGAGCGGATCTGGCTGCCGTTCGTGCCGTGGCTCCTCGTCGGGTGCGCCCTGCTGCCGGAGCGCTGGCGGCGCCACGGTCTGATGCTGCAGCTCGTCGCGGCGCTCGCGGTCCAGCACCTGCTGGCTACGGGCTGGTGACCGGGGCCCGCATCGGAGCGGTGGCGAACGCGGCGAGCCCCTGCTCCGGACCGACGGCGGCACGGAACCCGAGCTCGCGCGCCGCGCGCTCCGGGGAGGCGACGACGTGCCGGACGTCACCGTGCCGGTACTCCCCGGTGACCACCGGGTCCGCAGGCGCCGCTGCGCCGCGGGAGACCGCTTCGGCGACCTCGCGGATCCCGATCGGCCGCCCCGAGCACACGTTGTAGGCCGCAGCGCCGTCGACGTCACCGACCGCCTCGAGTGCGCGCAGGTTCGCCCGTGCCACGTCGTCGACGTGCACGAAGTCGCGCATCTGGCCGCCGTCCTCGAAGACGCGCGGCGGCTCACCGCGCTCCAGGCTGGAGCGGAACATCGCCGCCACCCCCGCGTACGGGGTGTCGCGCGGCATCCCGGGCCCGTAGACGTTGTGGTAGCGCAGCGCCACCACCGAGCCTCCGGCCTGGCGGGCCCAGGCGGCGCTGTAGTGCTCCTGGGCGACCTTGCTCGCGGCGTACGCGTTGCGCGGCGCAAGGGCCGCGGACTCCTCGACGAGCCCCCAGGTCAGCGGCGCGCCGCAGTCGGGGCACGGGGGGTCGAACCGGCCGGCGTCGAGGTCGGCGAACGACCTGACCGCCGGCTCGCGCGGTCCGTGCGCGGGACAGTCGTAGCGGCCCTCGCCGTAGACGACCATCGACGAAGCCAGCACCAGCCGGCGTACGCCCGCGGCGTGCATGGCGGCGAGCAGGGCCGCGGTGCCGAGGTCGTTGAGCCCGGCGTAGAGGGGAAGGTCGCCGACCCGGACCCCCGCTCCGACCAGCGCGGCCTGGTGGCAGACGGCGTCGACGCCGTCGAGCACCCCGTCCCAGCGCTCGGCGTCGCGGACGTCGAGCCGGGTGGTGCCGGGCGGCGGCTCGGCCGCTCCGTGGGCCTGCGCGAGCATCAGGTCCACGCCGATCACCTCGTGCCCCGCCGCCTCCAGGGCGCTCCGGACCGCGGTTCCGATGAAGCCGGCCGAGCCCGTCACCAGGACCCTCACGGCACCTCGTAGGTCAGCTCGAGGTCGTCGGCCCAGGTCGAGCAGGTGCAGCCCGCGGGGTCGGGGAGATCGCCGATCGTGCTGACGAGGATGTCCTTGAGCACCTCGATGTTGCGCTCGAACATCGCGAACACCTCGGCCTGGCCGACACCCTCACCGGTGGCGACGCCGGCGTCCGTGTCGGTCACGAGCGCGAGCGCGGAGTAGCACATCCGCATCTCCCGGGCGAGCGCCGCTTCCGGAGCGCCCGTCATGTTGATGAGGGCGAAGCCCTGGGCGGCGTAGGACCGGGACTCGGCGCGCGTGGAGAAACGGGGTCCTTCGATGACCACCATCGTTCCTCCGGCGGTGACCCGCGGGTCGCGTCCGAGCGCGGCGCCGAGTCGTTCGCAGTACGGGTCCGCGAAGGGCAGATGGACGGCGCCCGACTCCACGAACGAGCCGGTGCGGCGCGAGGTGCGGTCGACGAGCTGGTCGGGCACCACGACGGAACCCGGCCCCAGCGCCTCGTTCAGGCTGCCGACCGCGCACGGCGCCAGCACCTGCCGGACGCCGAGGGAACGCAGCAGCCACAGGTTCGCCCGGTAGTTGATGGTGTGCGGCGCGAGCTCGTGCCGGCCGCCGTGCCGGGGCAGGAAGGCGACCCGCCGCCCGGCGACCTCCCCGACTGTCACCGGCGCGGACGCGTCGCCGTACGGCGTGTGGCCGTCGACCCGCTCGGGGTCGGCGAGGAACGTGTAGAAGCCGCTCCCGCCGATGACGGCGATCTCTGCAGTGGTCACCCGTGCACCGTGCCCAATTCCGCTCCCGCGCGCACCGCTCGCGGCCGATCCGTCATGGTTCGGTAAGGAGGCAGGGCACGATGGCCCCATGAGCCTGTCGACGCCGTCGCTCAGCACCGAGCGCCTGCTCCTGCGTCCGGTCGCCGACACGGACGCGGACGCGCTCTTCGCGCTGCACAGCGACGCCCACGTGCTGCGCTACTGGGACTCCCCGCCGTGGACCGAACCGCAGCGGGCCCAGCGGTTCATCGCGGCGAGCCGGCAGCTGGCGGCGGACGGTAGCGGCGTCCGGGTCGTCGTCGACCGTGCCGACGACGGTGCGTTCCTCGGCTGGTGCGTCCTGAGCCGGTGGACCCCGGCGTACCGGAGCGCCGCCCTCGGCTACTGCTTCACCCAAGCCGGGTGGGGTCACGGCTACGCGACGGAGGCGGCGAAAGCCTTGCTGCAGTGGGGTTTCGACTCCCTCGACCTCAACCGCGTCCAGGCCGAGACCGACACCCGCAACACGGCGTCCGCCCGGGTTCTGGAGAAGCTCGGCTTCGTCCGCGAGGGCACCTTGCGCGAGGACTGCGTCGTCGACGGCGACGTGTCGGACTCGCGGGTCTACGGTCTCCTCCGCCGGGAGTGGAACGCCTCCTAGCGACTAGCTGCTCCGGACGCCGGCCTCGCGCAGCATCCCGGCCAGGGTCCGCAGCAGCGTCCACGCCATCGTCGGGTTCCGCTGCACCAGCGGCTGGAAGTCCCAGAGGGTCAGGCCCTGGCAGACCAGCTCGCCGTCGGCGGTGACCGTGGCCGAGCGGGCGCGCCCGTCGATCAGGGCGATCTCGCCGAAGTGCTCGCCGGCGCCGAGCGTGCGCCGGAACTCGCCGCCGACGGTGACCGTGGCGGTGCCCGACTCGATCAGGTAGAACGCGGCCGCTTCGGCGCCCTCCTTGGTCACGGTCTCGCCCGGCTCGAAGGTCCGCTCGGTGAAGAGCCGGGCCAGGGCGTCGCGGTCGGGCTCGGGCAGGTCGGCGAACAGCGGCACCCGGACCAGCACGTCGGCGGAGATCTCGGGTGCCGGTGCCGCGGTCCCGGCGGACGTCGTCACCGCGCGGCACTGCAGCAGGTAGAGCTGCCCGCCGGCGAACGCCCACTCGATGTCCCGCTCCGGCCCGTAGACCCGCTCGGCGTCGGCGGCCAGCGCGGAGAGGGCTGCGAGCTGCTCGTCGCTCAGGCAGAGCGCCTCGACCAGGTCCGGCGCGACGTCCTCGTCGACGGTGCCGCCGTCGGGCGCCGAGCGGATCGCGAACCGCTTGAGCCCGGGACGGCGCTCCAGGACCTCGCCGTCGCGGGCGACCCGGTAGGAGTCCGGGATCACCCGGCCCGAGACCACCGCCTCGCCCAGGCCCCAGGCCGCTTCGATGATGCGCTCGTCCGCACCGGTGATCGGGTTCCGGGTGAACATCACCCCGGCGCTGTCCGGCTGCAGCAACGACTGGACGACCACGCCGACGCTCGGCCGGGCGAAGACGCCGAGCCGCTTGCGGTAGGTGATCGCGGAGTCCGAGTTGGCCGACCACCACACCTCGCGCACCGCCGCCTCGACGTCGGCCGCCGACGGCACGTTCAGCACGGTGATGTGCTGCCCGGCGAAGCTGGCCCCGGCGCTGTCCTCGCCGACCGCGGAGGAGCGCACCGCCAGCGGGGCCGGCAGCGCCTGCACCGCCTCGCGGAGCGCCGCCGTCGCGGCCGCCTCGCCGGAGGCGATCGCGTCGACCTCCGGCCCGGGCAGCGCGACGCCCGGCGGGACCGGGAGGCCGGCCCGGAGCGCTTCCCCCAGGCCGACCGCCTTCGCGCCGTACACCTCCTCGGTGTCGGCCTCGAGGAGGGAGACGATCCCGCTCACTCCAGGACCGTCACGGTGCCCGCGTCGCCGTCGACCCGGACGCGGGCGCCGTCGGCGATCCGGGCGGTCGCGTCGCGGGTGCCGACGACACCGGGGATGCCGTACTCCCGCGAGACGATCGCGGCGTGCGAGAGCGCGCCGCCGCTGTCGGTGACGATCGCGCTGAGCAGCGGCAGCAGGATGTTGAAGGCCTCGGTCGTCGCCTCGGTGAGCAGCACGTCGCCCTGCTGGATGCGGTCGAAGTCGCCCGGGCCGGCGACGCGCCGGGCGACGCCTTCCCGGGTGCCGGCACTGGCGCCGAGCCCGCGGATGACGTCGCCCTCGTGCTCGGCCTCGGAACTCGCGAACATCTCGCCCATCGCGGTTCCCAGCGCCGCCATCAGCCGGGCCATCGGCGGCGGCAGCTGCGCCGGGTCGGGCGGCGGCTCCGGTGCGTCGCCCAGGTGCACCGGGGCGTCCTTCGCCGTGTACGTGTGGTGGTAGCCGTGCCGCGCGGCCAGCTCGTCGGGCGACGGCGTCGTCGCGCCGCCGACCAGCGCGCACATCTCGTCGACGTCCGCGAAGACGATGTGCTCGGCGTCGTGGAGGCGACCGCTCGCCGCCAGCCGCCGCCCGGCGCCGAGGGCGGCGCGGCGCATCAGCCCCGACGCCCAGATGTCGGAGTAGACACCGCGCTCGTCGCGAACGCTGTAGCCGGTGCGGGCCTCGGCCAGCAGGGCGTCGAAGGCGTCCCGGTGCTCCTCGGGCACCTGGCCGCGCACCTCCGCGACCTCCCGGTCGACCGGCGACTCCACGCCGGGCTCGTCGATCGCGCTCCGGATCGCCCGCAGCAGCACCTCCGGCATCTCGAGCGCGAAGTGGTTCGAGATGTCGAACCCGTCCAGCAGCCGGTAGCCCGCGAACTCGAGGTAGTCGTTCAGCGCCTCGCCGGTCGGCGTGGGCTCGCGCCGCAGCCGTTCGAGGAGCGAGCCGGCGTCCTCGTCCGCGTCGAGCGCGGCGCGTGCCGCCGGGTCGGCCCGGTACGCCGCAACCAGGGCGGCGTGCTGGGGCGAGGCGCCGCCGGAGATCAGGGACGCGCCCCGCATCAGCCCGAGCAGCTTCACCGTCGAGAGGCCGGTCCACTCCCGGGCGTGCACCAGGAAGTCGCCGGCCGGGATGACCGCCGTGCCGGTGAAGGCCATGTGCTGCCGGATCATCGTCGCGTGGTGGTCGTGGCAGCGGCGCAGGTACTCCACCAGCTCGGCGTCGCCGAGCGCGTCCGGATCGATCGCCTGGATCGCGCGGTGCGCCTCGACCGACGCCGGCTTGCGCACCTCCTGCCACTCCTGGGCCTGGTCGCGCCAGAGCTTGCGCTCGAACACCTCGGCGGAGCGCTGCACCCGCTCGGGGAAGGCCTCGGGCGGCAGCGGGTCCATCGTCCCGTAGCAGAAGCCGCTGACGTAGGTGGTGAGCCGGGTCTTGATCGGGACCCCGTAGAACGCCGCCATGTCGCCGTACCCGAGGGCGAACGGCTCCGGGTGCATCTCGGCCCAGTAGGCGGTGACGGGACGGGGGAAGTGCAGTGCGTCGAGGTCCCAGGAGCCGGGGCCCGGCGGCTCGAAAGTCGGTTGCTGCGCGGTGAGAGTGTCCATCGAGGTACCCCTTCTCGGGCTGGGAGGATTTTCAGTCTGGAACCGGCGGCACCCCCCGACAAGGGCGGTCCCCGCGGCCCTCCGGGTGCGTTTCGGCAACCGGCCGCCGGGGAACGGGACGTCGTGGGTCAAAGCGGCGCGCGACAGGTCTAGTGACGTGCGGGCCGCGGTGCAGACCAGTGCGCCCGGGAGCGGCGCTTCAGCTCGGGGGTGGAGGATGGCAGCCATGGCGATCAAGCGGTTCGACCACATCGGCGTCACCGTCAGCGACCTCGACCGGGTGACGGCGTTCTTCGTCGGACTCGGGCTCGAGGTCGAGGGTCGCACGGTCGTCGAGGGCGAGTTCCTCGAGACCGTGTGCGGCATCCCGGACTCGGCGACGGAGATCGTCATGCTCTCGGTGCCGGACGGCGACACGATGATCGAGCTGTCGAGCTTCCGGCGGCCCGACCACGAGCCCGGGTCGCCGGACGCGATGGCGAACGAGCTGGGCCTGCGGACGGTCGCCTTCGAGATCGACGACCTGGTCGGCACCGTCGACGCGCTGGCCGCGGACGGGTACGGACTCGTCGGCGGGATCGGGGAGTACGAGGGCGTGTGGCGGATGGCCTACGTCCGCGGGCCGGAGGGCATCGTCGTCGCCCTGGCCGAGCGGATCGGCTGAGGCGCTACCCGTCCGCCTCGAGGCCGCCCAGGGCGTCGTAGGCGGCGTACTTGTAGGCGTCGGCGTACGTCGGGACGTTGAAGGTCGTGTCCAGGAAGTAGGTCACGGTGTCGCCGTGGTGCAGGGCCGCCTGCCCGAGGTGGATGAGCTCGCTCGCGGCCTCGCCGAGGACGTGGGCGCCGAGCAGGACGCGGTCCTCGCGGCGGAAGACGAGCTTCACCAGGCCCTCGGTGGCCCCGGCGATGTTGGCGCGCAGGTTGGTCGCGTAGCGGCCGCGGCCGACGACGTAGTCGATGCCGCGGCGCCGCGCCTCCTGCTCGGTCAGCCCCACGCCGGCCACCTCCGGGATCGAGTAGACGCCGGTCGGGACGACCGCGTCGACGCTGGCGATCCCGGGCAGGTCGAAGGCGTCGCAGACGGCGATCCGGCCCTGGTCCATCGCGGACGACGCGAGCGCGGGCGGGCCGATCACGTCGCCGGCCGCGTAGATGCCCGCCGCCGTGGTCCGGTAGCGGTCGTCGACGACGATCCGGCCGCGGTCGTCGACCTCGACCCCGGCCTCCTCCAGCCCGAGGCCCTCGGTGTTGCCGCTGCGGCCGGAGGCGAACAGGAGCTTGTCCGGGCGCAGCTCGCTGCCGTCGTCGAGCGTGATGAGGAGACCGCCGGCCTCGCGGCGTACGTCGGTGATCCGCACGCCGAGCCGGATCTCCATGCCGTCCTCCTCGAGGATGCGGCGCAGCTCCGCGGACAGCTCGGCGTCGACGTAGCCGAGGACGCGGTCGGCGCCGTCGACCAGGGTGACGGCCGCGCCGAGCGCCTGGAAGACCGACGCGTGCTCGGTCCCGATGGCGCCGGCGCCGACCACCACGACGCTCGCCGGGGTCGCGTCGATCGTGAAGACCTGCTCCGCGTCCAGGACGTCCGGGTCGTCGAACGGGATGCCGGGCGGGTGGTACGGCCGCGAGCCCGGGGCGACCAGGACCGCCTCGGCCTGCAGCAACCGCGCCCCGGCATCGGTGCCCGATTCTGTGCTCAATTCTGGGCGCACCAGCACCCGCCGGTCCCGGCACAGGGTGGCGCTGCCGATGACCAGCTCGATGCGGTGCCGGTCGAGGTTCTCGCGCACGGCCCGGCTCAGCGTGGCGCTGACCTCGTCGGTGCGGGCCTGCAGCTGCCGGTAGACGGCGGCCGGCTCCAGCTCCACGGAGACGCCGTAGATCTCGCGCTTGCGGAAGCCGGTCAGGTAGAGCGCCGCCTCCCGCAGCGTCTTGGTCGGCACCATGCCGAGCTGGGTCACCGCCACCCCGCCGACCGACGCGGCCGAGCGCTCGACGAGCGCGACGCGCTTGCCGAAGTACGCCGCCTTGGCGGCGGCCTTCTCACCGGCTGGCCCGGAGCCGATCACGACGAGGTCGAACGGCTCGGGCACGGTAGTCCCCACGGGCCGAGACTAGAGCGCGCCGACCGCCACCGACAGACCTCAGCCGCGCCGCTGCGCCGCCCGCCGCCGGTGCAGCGCGGCGATCCGGTCGGCCAGCTCGGGGAACGGCCCGGTCGTCCGGATGCCCGGCGCGACCTCGGTGATCGCCAGCGCCGCCACCGGGGAGCCGGGCAGGCCCTCCTCCTGGCGCCAGGCGGTGAGCTGGGCGGCGGAGGCGGCGTACACGATCGCGCCGAGGCCGCACCAGGCGTGCGCGGCCGAGCACATCGGGCAGTGCTCGCCGGAGGTGTAGAGCGTGGTGGCGGCGCGCTGCCCGGGGTCCAGGTGCTCGACCGCCCAGCGGGCGAGCGCGATCTCGGGGTGCGCGGTCGGGTCGCCGTCCCCCTCGCGGTTGTGGTCCTCGGCCAGGACCCGGCCTTCGGCGTCGACGAGGACCGATCCGAACGGGTCGTGGCCGGCGTCGAGCGCGGTCTCGGCGAGCGCGACGCAGCGCTCCAGGTGAGCCAGGTGATCCATGCGTCCTCCTCGGGTCCCGGTCCCGAACGTACCTAGACTGCCCGGGTGAGCCGAGTCCTCCGACGTGTCGCCGTCTTCTGCGGGTCGAGCCCGGGCAACGATCCCGCCCTCGCGAGCACCGCCTACGAGGTCGGCCGCGGGCTCGCCGAGCGCGGCATCGCCCTGGTGTACGGCGGCGGTGGGTTCGGCCTGATGCGGGAGGTCTCGCAGGGAGCGCTGGACGCGGGCGGCGAGGTGATCGGCGTGATCCCGCGCTCGATGGTCGAGCGCGAATGGGGCCGCTCGGACCTGACCGAGCTGCACGTCGTCGGCACGATGCACGAGCGCAAGGCGCTGATGGCCGAGCTCGCGGACGCCTTCCTCTGCCTGCCCGGCGGCCTCGGCACGCTGGAGGAGATCGTCGAGGTGTGGAGCTGGCGGCACATCGGCTTCAACGACGACCCGGTGGGCTTCCTCGACGTCGCCGGCTTCTGGACGCCGCTGCTCGACGCCCTCGCCGGGCTGGCGGACGCGGGCTTCATGCGCCGCGAGGTGCTCGACGACGTCGTCGTGGCCGGCACCCTGGACGACGCTCTCACCGGCCTGGCGGAGCGGGCCGGCGTCCCGGTCGCGGGGAAGCAGCCGGGCTAAGGCCGCCCTTCCCCCTGCGGTTGAACCCCGCCGGTCGCCGCCTCGTCGTTCAGGTTGGCGACAGCGGCGCGCCCGCAGTCTCGTCGTACGGCCGCAGGACGGCGGGCCGGGCTCACAGGATCCGCACAGCAACGGCACACCTGGACCCAGGGTCTGGCCCGCAGGCTGGAGATCCAGACAGAGGGAGTCCGGGGAGGGCACGATGGACGACATCAGGAACGGACGGGGGTCATGACCGCGCTCGCGCCGGGCGCGGCGGTGCGGCTCACGTCGTACCGGGACCGCGGCAGGCGGGCGCGGGTCGACGCCCGGGTCCGGCTGGCAGCGGTGGCGGTGCTCTGGCTCTCGCTCCTGCTGGTCACGTACTGGTGGGTCGCCGGCGGCGGCGTCCAGGACCTCACGACCTGGACCGACGGCCTCGACTCCGTCGGCCGGCTCAGCGGCCTGATCGCCTCGGTACTGCTGCTGGCCCAGGTGGTGCTGATGTCCCGGCTCCCGGCGCTCGAGCGTGCCTACGGCCAGGACCGGATCGCGCACCTGCACCGGCTCGTCGGCTTCACCTCGTTCAACCTGATGCTGCTGCACATCGCGACGATCACCTGGGGGTACGCCGCCGGGAGCCTGGCCGCGACCCCGGGAACCTTCTGGAACCTGACCGTGAGCTACCCCGGGATGCTGCTCGCCGTGGCCGGCACCGCGTGCCTGGTGATGGTCGTCGTCACCAGCACCCGGGCGGCGCGCGGGAAGCTGCGCTACGAGTCCTGGCACCTGCTGCACCTGTACGCCTACCTGGGCGTCGGGCTCGCGCTGCCGCACCAGCTCTGGACCGGGACGGACTTCACCTCCTCGACCGGGCGGACCGTGTTCTGGTGGACGGCGTGGGCCGGGACCGCGGCGCTCGTCCTCGTCACCCGGGTCGGCCGACCGCTGGTGCTGAACCTGCGGCACCGGCTCCGGGTCGCCGCCGTCGTGCCCGAGGGCGACGGGATCTGGTCGGTGCACGTCACCGGCCGCCGCCTGGACCGGATGCGCGTCGAGGCCGGTCAGTTCTTCACCTGGCGGTTCCTCTCCGGGACCGGCTGGTCGCGGGGCAACCCGTACTCGCTCTCCGCCGCCCCGGACGGCCGCAGCCTGCGGATCACGGTCCAGGGCGTCGGCGACGGCAGCGACGCCACCGCCCGGCTGGCCCCCGGGACCCGGGTGCTCGTCGAAGGACCGTACGGCCGCCTGAGCGACCGCCCGCGGACCCGCGACAAGGTCGCCTTCATCGGTGCCGGGGTCGGCATCACGCCGCTGCGGGCGCTGGCCGAAGGACTCGACTACGCCCCGGGCGACGCCGTCTACCTCGAGCGCTGCACCGACCAGCCGCTGTTCGCCCGTGAGCTCGAGGCCTTGGCGCCGGCACGCGGCCTGCGCATCCTGCGGATGCCCGGGCGGCGCCGGTACGACGGCTCCTGGCTCTCGCGGCACGCCGGCGGCGTCACCGACACCGAGGCGCTGCGCTACTGGGTGCCCGACATCGCCGAACGGGACGTGTACGTCTGCGGCCCGGCTCCCTGGACCGACCTCGTCCGCGCCACCCTGCGCGAGGCCGGCCTGCCCGACGACCAACTGCACCTCGAATCCTTCAGCTGGTGATCTCATGAAGCGCATCACGTACTGGGCCCTGAGCACGCTCTCCGCCCTCGTCCTCCTCTTCGGCTACCACACCTCGACGGCGGGAGCCGGCTCGACGGGAGCCGCCGCGACGCAGGCTCCGATCACGAGCTCGGCCTCCGGATCCACCTCGGGCTCGGGTTCCGGCTCGGGCTCGGGCTCGGGCGACACCAGCTCGGGGTCGAACCCGCCGGACTCCTCGGGGTCGTCCTCGACCACCGTCACCGGCGATGTCGCGCAGACCCGCTGGGGGCCGGTGCAGGTGGAGCTCACCGTCGCGGGCAGCAAGGTCACCGACGTCGCGGTCCTGCAGTACCCGAACGAGAACGGGCGCGACGTCGAGATCAACAACTACGCCCTCCCGCGGCTGATCCAGGAGACCCTCGACGCGCAGAGCGCGAACATCGACATGGTCTCCGGTGCCACCGTCACCAGCGACGGCTACCTGAAGTCGCTGCAGTCCGCGCTCGACCAGGCGAACCTGTGACCCGCGCCGCGGCACCGCGAGAGCTCGTCCGCCGCGTCGAGCAGGTGATGGGGATGCCGATCAGCCTCGCCCTGGCCGGCCGGCACGCGGGGACCGCCGAGGGTGACGCCGCCTGGGCCGACGCGCTCGCCTCGCTGCGCGACGCCGACGCGGTCTTCAGCACCTACCGCGCGGACTCCTGGGTCTCCCGGCTCGGTAGCGGCGAGGTGACGGTCGCGGACTGCCCGGCCGAGGTGGCCGAGGTGCTCGACCGCGCGGAGGTCGCGGGACGGGAGTCGGGCGGCGCGTTCGGCGTACGGCTGCCCGGACCGGACGGCACCACCACCTTCGACCCGAGCGGCATCGTCAAGGGCTGGGCGGTGGACCGGGCCGCCGAGGTCCTGCGCCGCCTCGACGACACCGACTTCTGCCTCTCGGCGGGCGGCGACCTGGTCTGCTCGACCACGCGCGAGGACGCCCCGGACTGGCGGATCGGCGTCGAGAACCCGGCCGACCCGACCCAAGTGGTCGCGGTGGTCCCGGTCCGCAACGGTGCGGTCGCGACCTCGGGCCTCGTCCACCGGGGCGCTCACATCGTCGACCCGCGCACCGGGTCGACCCCGACGACCTGGGCCTCGGTCACTGTCCGCGCCCCCACCCTCGCCGACGCGGACATCGACGCCACCGCCGCCTTCGTCCTCGGAGACGCCGCCCCCGCCTGGCTGCGTTCCCGCGGCCGCAGCGCCCTGCTGGTGAGGCCGGACGGCACGAGCACGACCGTCGGCTTCGCCCCCGCCGGTTGAGGAAGGCGCGCAGCGCCTGTCTCGAAACCCACCCCCACCCCCGCCACCCCCCCCGTTGGTTGAGGAAGGCGCGCAGCGCCTGTCTCGAAACCCACTCCCGGCCCCCACCGCCGCTGGTTGAGGAAGGCGCGCAGCGCCTGTCTCGAAACCCACCCCCGGCCCCCACCGCCGGTGGTTGAGGAAGGCGCGCAGCGCCTGTCTCGAAACCCGCTGTGGACAACGCGAGAACCGGCACGAAACTGTCGGCGCCGGTTCCTAATCTGTATCCATGACCTCGGGCTCTCTGACTACCGCGCCGCCGCATCCGGTGGCGCAGCTGGTCTCTGCCCTGGGGGAGTTGCTCGACGAGCACGGCACCGCGCCGACCTGGTCACTCTCGCCCGCCGACCTGACGGCGCTCCTCCCCGCGTTGGCGGTCGCGAAGCGGCGCCTGGACGCCCTGGAACTACGCCTGCTGGCCGAGGCCGACCGGCACCAGGTCGGTGACCCGTTGGGTGCGGCGAACACCGCGGGCTGGTGGGCCAACTCGACCCGAACGACGAAGCCCGCCGCGCACCGGGCCGTGAAGCTGGCCGGTCGTCTGGACGACGACGGCCACGCCGCGACCGCGGACGCGATGAGCGCCGGGGCGGTGTCGGTCGAGCAAGCAGCCGTGATCGTCGATGCGGTCGACGCGCTCCCGAGCGCGAAGGCCGAGGCCGAGGCACATCTGGTCGCCCTGGCCGAGCACCACGACCCCAAAGAGCTGCGCTTCCTGGGCCGTCGGATCCTGGAGGTCGTGGCCCCCGAGGTCGCCGAAGACCACGAACGCAAGCTCCTGGAGGGCGAGGAGCGCCGCGCCCGGGAGACGGCGTCCCTGACGATGAACCCCGACGGGCACGGCTCCATGGTGGGCCGGTTCAAGCTCCCGGTCCTGGTCGGGCAGATGCTGGCCCGCCACCTCGAAGGCTTGGCCGCGCCCAAGCACCGGGCCGCAGTGGAGGGCACCGCCGGGGAGAAGGTCGCCCGCCCGATCCGCCTGGGCCAGGCGTTCATCGAGTACGTCGAGACCCGCCGCGACGCCCCGAAAGCAGGCGGCATCGCCGCCACCGTCGTGGTCACGATGACGATGGAAGCCCTCCTCGGTGCCGACACGGCTGCGACCCTGGACACCGGGGACCGGATCACCGCCGGCGAGGCCCGGAGGCTGGCCTGCGAGGCCGGGATCATCCCGGCCGTCCTCGGGTCGAAGTCCCAGGTCCTCGACCTGGGCCGCAAGACCCGCTTCCACACCGAAGCCCAGCGCATCGTCCTGGCCAGACGGGACGGCGGCTGCACCGCCGAAGGCTGCGACTGGCCGCCAGGGATGTGCCGCGCCCACCACGGCATCCCGTGGAGCCGCGGCGGACCCACCGACATCGAGCACGGCAGGCTCCTCTGCCCCCGCCACCACACCCTCGCCCACGACGCGAGGTTCCAGATGAAGGCCGGGCCTAACGGCAAGGTCACCTTCAGCCGGAGGACGTGACGATCGCCCGCTCATGCCGACGACCCCGGACGTCTTGACGATCTGGTGTGAGCGCGAGTCGGGACGCCTGGGTCGAGGCAGCACTGCAGGTAACGCAAGCACGGCCTCTCACCGTGGCCTGTCCGGAGAAGGCTGACGCTGTCGTGACTGCGGACTGGATCGCTTTCTAGGACGGCAGCGGAGGTGAGTACCGAATCTGGTGCCCCGCCTGTGGAGCTGAGAACTACGTTCGCAAGAGCGGAGGTCGGTAGCGAGTCATGCTCCGCTCCGCTCACAACGCGTGCATGATCTCAGCCGAGATCGGCGCGTGTGTGACGCACTGGCCATCGGGTGCTGCTATTCGAGCGAGCCCGGTGATTCCACGATGGCGCGCCGCGGACCCCGTCTCTGTGCCCGGACAGCACCTGCGAGGCCGGACGAAGCGCTCTCCACGACCGCACCCCAGAGCATGATCGGCGGCCCGACGTAAATCTGATCCGCCCTCACCGTTACGCGCGGGAAATCGGATGCCCCGAACCCGCTCAGGAGGCAGCTCTTCCAATCGACACGTCCCTGGATGCGAACGAGGTTGATGTCATCGCACGGAATGATCCTGACGGCCTTTTCGCCGACCGAGATGCGGAGCGCCCCGTCGCGAACTTCGTAGCGTGTGCGCCCGGCCTTCAGGTACCACCACGGCATGGTGCAGGAACGGAGTACGAACAGCGCCACGCAAAGGGCCGATGCGACCGCCAATTCTCCGGATCCCAAGCCCTGGTTCCCGATCGCAGTGATGACGGCGATTGCCCCTGCGATCGCAGCCGCGAAGATGGCGTACGCAATCGCGATCCGCGTGAGAACGGACAGATCGGCGATCACCCGGAAGGAACCTCGCTCATCCACCTGCCCATTGTCGCCATGGAGCGAGTCGCGCGACCGCTTTCTGAGCTGGAAGACCGGACCTGTCGAGTTGAGCGCGGGTCGGCCAGCGGGGCGGGCCGGCGGGCAGGCGTCGTACGGGATCGAGTGATCCGGTCAGGACGTCGTCACCGAGTAACAGATGACGACGTGGTCGCCGAACCGCCAGTCGGTGTGGCCCGCGGCGGTGAACCGCTTGCCGGGGCAGTGCGTCGCGGCGGCGTCGGCGACGGCCTGGTCCGACGGGTACGCAGTGCTGTTGAGCACGAAGGTCTGGTCGGCGCGGGCCGCGTGCGCGCGGTTGCACGTGGTCCAGTAGTGGTGAGTGCTGTCGGAGAGGCAGCGCCGCACCGAGTCGGTGATCGGCCGGGCGCCGAGGATCGGGAACGGGTTGTTCGGCAGCAGCGCGAACTGGCTGTTCTGGCCCGGCGGGGACACCAGGAGCGAGAGGTCGCAGCGGATCCAGCGTGCGCCGGCGCTGCGCTGGGCCTTCGTCGGGATGAAGAAGGACCAGGTGTACGCCGTCTGCTCGCGCTTGGCGTGGTCGGCGGCGACTGCGTTCCAGAACCGACGGGTGCACTGGTCCGACGCGGCCTGGCCCCAGACCGCGCTCTTGGCCCGCTTGGGGTTGTACTTCCGCGGCAGGCTGCCGACCGCGAAGGTCTTCATCCGGTGCGGCTTCGCGCAGGAGACCGGCTTGCGGGCGTCGGACGCGGCGAAGCTCTGCGCGAACGTCGTCGTCCGGCACTGGCCGACCTTGGGCCGGGTGACCGTGCCGCGTGACGGGGCGGCGTCCGACGGCGAGACGATCAGGAGGGTCGCCACGACGGCGAGCAGGGCGGTGACGACGGACGCGGTGCGAAGCCTGGACACGAGATACCTCCGGTGAGACGGGTCAGCAGAACCTACCGGAGGTCAGACCCAGGCGAAGGACTTTGGATTACGCCCTCAGCCGGACGCGACCTGATCGCCCCACGCGGCCCGGGCGCCGGAGTCGCCGACGCGGTAGACCTGCACGCCGGCGGCGAGTGCGGTGAGCACGCTGAGGGCGGCGACGACCGTGACGGTACGCCGCGCGGTGACGGTGCGGTCGCCGGGCGACTTCTCGTGGCGTCGCGCCAGCCAGACCAGGGCGATGTCGAGGGCCAGCAGCGGCAGCGCGAACCAGATCAGCTGGTCGCCGAGCTGGGCGTGCTTGCCGGGGTCGCCGACCTGCTGTTCGAGCGACTCGCCGCTCGACGTGGCGACCGGGATGAGCACGGTCGCGGCGGCGGAGGCAGCGACGACCAGGTGCCCGTACCGGGTGCGCCACCGGGGCCGTACGGCGATCGCGATCGTCCCGAGGATCGCGAGCGGCAGCAGGACGACGACGGCGTGGACGACGAGCGGGTGGACGGGCAGGCCGTTGACCAGGTTGAACATCGGAACCTCTCTCGGGGCGTCTTCAGTGCCTCTTCAGGGGGACGTGCCCCGAACGCTGCCGGACAGAACCTGTCAGGAGCCTGAAACGTCCTGGTTCGTCCGCCGGCGCTGAGCCCCTCGCGTTTCACCACCGGGGGAGGAAGGTGGAGTCATGGGCCACGACGCGTCGTTCGCGGAGTACGTCGAGCTGCGCTGGCCCCTGCTCGTCCGGCTCGCGGCTCTGCTCGTCGGCCCGGACGCGGCCGACGGCCTCACCCGCGACGCGCTCCTGCGCGCGTACCGGACCTGGCCCGACGTCCTGCAGGCGCCGTCGCGCGACCGGGTCGTGAAGCAGATCCTGTTCGACGGGTTCGTCGAGCGCGTCGAGCAGGCGGGTGCGAGCCCGGCGGTTCCCGGCGGCGCGCGAGGCAGGGTCGCGGCGCTCCCGCCGCTCGAACGCGCGGTGGTCGTGCTCCGCTGCTACGAGGAGCTGCCCGCGGACGAGATCGCGGTGGCTCTCGGACTGACCCGCGAGGAGACCGAGGCGTACGCCGCCTCCGCCGAGCGCCGGCTCCTCGAAACCGAGCAGGACCCCACGACCGACCTTGCGCCGGAGAACGATCCCGGGCCGACCGACGCCGACCTCCGCGGCGAGCTGCGCGGCCAGGCCGCCGGTGTCCTCCCGGACCTGCCGCCGGTCGACGCTCTCCTGGTCGCGGGGCACGCGGACCGGTCCCGGCGTACTCGGCGCGGGTGGGCGGTCGCCGGGGCCGTGCTGGCCGTCCTGGTCGGCGCCTCGGCCCTCGTGACGGCCACCGAGACGTCCCCGCCCGCGACCGCCGGCGCGACCGGCCGGCCGGTGCTGCCGACCCGGATGGGACAGGTCCCCGTCGGTACGCCGCCGCGGGCGCCGTACGTGTCGGGCGGGGTCCTCGACTTCGGCCCGGCCGAGGTCCGCCTGCCGCAGCAACCGGTGGCGCTGGCGAAGGCGGGCTCGAACCTGGTGATCACCTACCCCGGCGGGCGGATCGAGCTCTTCGAGTCGGCGACCACGAAGCGCACCGTGCTCGCCCGCACCTCGGTCGGGGAGCCGGTCGTGGACACCGACGGCCGCTGGGTCGCCTGGCGCCAGGAAGGGATGGGGGACGGGACGGGAGCCAGGACAGGAGCCGGGACGGGGGCCGTCGTGGTGGTGCACCCGCTGACCGGTGGCCGGCGGCTGCAGCGGAGCTTCCCGGTCGGCGCCTCCTGCTGCCACGACTCGTTCCGGGTCACCGGCATCACCCGGTCCGGCCAGCTGATCGCGTCGCTGCCGTCCGCCGGCAGGAGCTGGGTCTGGGACCTCCGCCACGGCACCGTCCGCCTGCTCCGCGAACTCGACGGCCGGATCATCCGCCAGGTGGTGGGCGACGACGTCGTCGCCGTCGACCTGATGTCGAGGTCCTACAGCGTCACCGTCGGCTCGGTGGTCGGGGACCGGTTCCGGCCGAGCTTCAGCACGGACCGGCCCGAGCCCGACTTCGCGGTCCCCGGCTGGATCATCTACACCGGCTGGGACGGGACCCTGCGGGCACGCAGCCTGCCGTGGGCCGCGTCCGTCACCCAGCCTGGGTCGAGGTCCGGCGTCGGGCCCGGGCCGGGTGTGCGCAGGCGCGAGGTGGTCCTGCGGCTACCGCCGTACCTGGTCCGTACGACCCTGCGTCGCGAGCTCGGCACCACCGTCGTGATGGACGTCCGGTCGGCGCGGTCCGATGACGTCACCGCCGGCTACCTGGTCCGCTGCGACATCGCGACCGGCTCCTGCCAGAACGTCGCCCACCTCCGCGGCGAGCACCACCTGGCCCGCTGAGGACGCTCGGATCAGGCGATGGTGCCGGCGTCGACCGGCGGCCGGCCGGGGTCCTCGCCGCGGATCCTCTCCAGGCGCGCGGCCAGCTGGTCGACCCGGTGGGCGTTGCCGTAGAGGTCGACGTAGCGCCGCCCGAAGATCGCCAGCAGGGCGTCGTCGAGCCGGCGGACGGCACCCGGCGGGTACTTGTAGGCCATCCGGGAGGCGATGGCCGCGCTGTCGACCGAGGTGAGCAGGCCGCCGAGCTCGGTCAGGGAGGTGACGCCGAGCTCGAGGAGGAGCCCGGAGATCCAGGTGTAGTGGTCGGTGCGCGACCAGCCCGCTCCGGCGTACTCGACGGTGAGGAACGAGGCCAGGTCCTGCGCGCTGATCCGCGGGTCGCGCGGATCCTCGTCGGTGGTGTGCGGGACGGCGGCCTTCATCCGGTCGCGGATCTCGGAGAACTCCCGGTCGGCGAGCTCCAGCAGGCCGGCGGCGAGGGTGAACCGGCGGTCCAGGTCGGGCACGAACTCCTCCGGCACGGTGCCCTTGTAGCGGATGTCGTGCTCGAACTCGGCCCACGCGTGCTGCAGCACCGTCCGCACCTGGACCGACGCCGGCCGGACCAGCGGACCGCCCCGGGACGGGTCGACGTCGACGAGCAGGTGCCGGCTGGAGTAGCCGAACCGGCCCTCGCTGGCGGTCTGCTGGCCGAGGTCGCGGTCGTCGAGGACGACGAGCTGGTCGGTGAGCAGCTCGGCGACCGCGGCGACGTCGCTGAGCAGGTAGGTGATGACCCGGACGCCGACCTGGTCGTTGATCCCCTCGTCGGCGTCGACGCCGCGCTGGGCGAGCCGGTTCGCCTTGTACGCGTACGACGCCACGCTCTTCGTGCGCCCGGTCACCGACAGGTAGTTGATGCCGGCGTCGTCGAGCAGCGTGGTGATCAGGTCGGTGTAGTGGTCGGTGACCTCGCCGAGCCGCGGCTGGAGCTCGGCGTACGCCTGGACGGCCCCGTGGACGGGGTCGCCCTGGCCCTCCTCGTTCTCGGGCGGGTCGCTCTCGGTTCGGGCGTCGCGGCTCGGGTCGGTCCTGGCGTCGGTCACGTCTCCATCATGGTGCACGCGATCGACCCCCGGGCACGGGAGCGCGGGTCTGTCGGAGCCGCGGGCTACATTCACTGGTCCACCCCGAGTCGCGGAGGTTCGCGTGAGCTTCGTTCCGTTGCAGGGCCGGGCGACGCTGCACCTCGCCGACCCGCCGCGGGACAGCGAGGTCGAGTTCACCGGCCAGGACCGCACCGTGCGGCTGCCGATGCGCGGGGCGATCCCGGTGCTGACCCGGGCGATGCGCGCCGAGGAGGCGCACGCGTCGGTGACGCTGCTGGGCGCCGGGACGATGCTGGCGATGAAGCTGGTCGCCGCCGGGCGGCTGTGCCGCGACGCCACCGGCACCTCCTGGCAGGTCGGGCCGCTGCACGCCGAGGACGACGACCGGGTCCGGACCCTCGCCGAGGCCCGCACGTACGACGACCTGGCCACGTCCGAGGCCGAGGATCTGCTCCGCGGCCTGCTGGACGCGGTGGCCGACACGATGACCCGGCAGCCGGCCGATCCGTCCGGCGGCGCGTTCGCGCGCAGCCGGACGAGGGCGGAGGCTCCCTCCCGGTCGCTGGCGGACCGGCTCGCCGACCGGGTGGGCGAGGACCCGGGCCTGGTCACCGAGGTCTACGTCAGCCTGCGCGTCGAGGCGCCCGAGGAGGAGCTGGTCGGCGGCTCGGTGAGCGTGGTCCCGCAGGTGCACGAGCTGGACCTGGCGACCCACGTCGTCGACGCCGCCGACCTCTGGCAGGGCGCCGGCGCGGGCGCTGACGGGCACGGGTTCTCCCGGCAGGCACGGGCCGGTGCCGGGGTCGCGCTGCGCAAGGCCGCGGTGGCCTGGCCGGTGCTGGACCGGCTGCTGCGCCTGCCGGTGCCGGACCGGCTGGTCCTGGACGGCGACGAGCTGTCCGACCTCCTCGAGCACGGCCTCGGCGCGCTGGCCTCGATCGGCGTCGACGTCTACTGGCCGCGCGGGCTGCGCCAGGAGCTCACGCCGCGGGCGCGGGTCGAGGTCGCGTCCGGGTCGGGGGGCTCCCGCGAGGAGCCGTTGATGACCGGCCTGTTCGGGCCGGAGGCGCTGTTCCGGTTCGACTGGAAGCTGGCGCTCGGCAACGACCCGCTCACCGACCAGGAGATGACCGCGCTGGCGGAGGCGACCAGCCCGGTGATCAAGCTGCGCGACAACTGGGTGGTGATCGACCCGGCGACCGCCCGCCGCGCCCGCGCCGCCGTCGGGCGGGAGCGCCGCGGCGGCAAGCAGCTCAAGCCGGTCGAGGCGCTGCGCGCCGTGCTCACCGGGGAGATCGACGACGGTGGCGCGGTCGTGGAGGTGCACGCCGGCGCGACCCTGGAGAAGGTGCGCGCCCGGATCGTCGACGCGGCGACGGCACCGCCGCTGCCGGACCCGCCCGGGTTGGCGGCGAGCCTGCGCGACTACCAGCGGCACGGGCTGACCTGGCTCGCCGAGCTCACCGGCGCCGGCCTGGGCGCCTGCCTGGCCGACGACATGGGCCTCGGCAAGACGATCACGCTGATCGCGCTGCACCTGCACCGCCGCGACCGCGGCCTCTCCACCGGTCCGACGCTGGTGGTCTGCCCGGCGTCCCTGCTCGGCAACTGGGAGCGCGAGGTGGAGCGGTTCGCGCCGGGCGTCGCCGTACGCCGCTTCCACGGGGCCCGGCGGGAGCTCTCCGACGTGACCGACGGCTTCGTCCTCACCACCTACCAGACGATGCGCGCCGACCACGAGACGCTGGCCGGCGTCGCCTGGGACCTGGTCGTCGCCGACGAGGCCCAGCACGTCAAGAACCCGGGCTCCTCGACGGCACGCAACCTGCGCCTGGTCCCGTCGACCTGCCGGGTCGCGCTGACCGGCACGCCGGTGGAGAACAACCTCACCGAGCTCTGGGCGATCCTGGACTGGGCCACGCCCGGCCTGCTCGGGTCGCGCAACGCGTTCCGGAAGGCCTGGGCCGCGCCGATCGAGAGCGGCGCCGACCCGGCGCTGGCGCGCAAGTTCGCCCAGCTCGTCGAGCCGTTCCTGCTCCGCCGCCGCAAGTCGGACCCGGGGATCGCCCCGGAGCTGCCCGCGAAGACCGAGACCGACCAGCTCGTCGGACTGACCCAGGAGCAGGTCGTCCTCTACGAGACCCTGGTCCGCACCTCGATGGAGCGGATCGAGCAGGCCGACGAGGACAGCCGTCGCGGGCTGGTGCTGGCGCTGCTCACCGGGCTCAAGCAGATCTGCAACCACCCGGCGCACTACCTGCGCCAGGCCAACGGCCGGATCAAGGGCCGCTCCGAGAAGGTCGACCTCCTCGACGAGCTCCTCGGCACGATCCTGGCCGAGGGCGGGGCCGTGCTCCTCTTCACCCAGTACGTCGCGATGGCGCGCCTGCTCGAACGCCACCTCGCCGCCTCCGGGGTGCCCACCCTGTTCCTGCACGGCCAGACGCCGGTCCGGGCCCGCGAGCGGATGGTCGCCGACTTCCAGGCCGGTGCGGCACCGGTGTTCCTGCTCTCCCTGAAGGCCGGCGGCACCGGACTCAACCTGACCCGCGCCGACCACGTCATCCACGTCGACCGGTGGTGGAACCCGGCCGTCGAGGACCAGGCCACCGACCGCGCCTACCGGATCGGCCAGACCCGCCCGGTGCAGGTGCACCGGTTCGTCACCGAGGGGACCATCGAGCAGAAGGTCGGCGACCTGCTCGCCCGCAAGCGCGGTCTGGCCGACGCCGTGCTCGGCTCCGGCGAGACCGCGCTCACCGAGCTGAGCAACGCCGAGCTGCGCGACCTGGTCCGACTGCGGCCGTCCCGTGGTTAGGCACGGCGAGGACCCGACCGTGTACCCGCGGGTGGGCCGGGTCCGCGGCACGGCGGCCCGTGGCGCCACCTGGTGGGGCCGGGCCTGGGTGCGCAGCTTCGAGGAGACCGTCCTCGAGCCGAGCGACCTGGTCACCGCCCGGGCGCTCGCCCGCTCCGGCCGTCTGGGCGCGGTGATGGTGCTCGCCGGGACGGCGTCGGTCGTGGTCGACCCGGGCAGCCCGACGGCGCTGATGGCGCAGGTCCGCGTCGAGCGGCTCGACGAGGAGGCCTGGGCCGGGTTCGCCGTCGAGGTCGCGCGCGAGGCCGGGTACCTGGCGGCGCTGGAGTCCGGCGAGCTGCCCTCGGCGCTGGTCGAGCACGCCGACGAGGCCGGGGTGGAGCTCTTCCCCGGGCCGGGCGACCTGGAGACCGCGTGCGAGTGCGACGCCTGGGCGCAGCCGTGCCTGCACGCGCTCGCGCTGCTCTACCAGCTGGCCTGGCACCTCGACGGCGACCCCTACGCCCTGCTGCTGCTCCGCGGGCGCACCCGGGAGGCGCTGCTCGACGGGGTCGAGCCGGCCACGGGCGCCGGCGAGGAGGCCGACGACGCCTCCCGGCGGGCGCGGCAGATCCTCGGCATCGCCGACGAGGCGCCGGCCGGCCACGGGCTCGCCGACACCGCGGTGGCGGCGTACGACGAGGCGGTCAGCCGGCTGCTCAGCCCAGCAGGGCGCGCTGAGCCATCCCGGTGAGGATCTCGCGCATCGCCTCGTCGGAGGCGAGCGCGCTGTGCGGCGTGGAGTTGATCAGGCCGAACGCGGCGTGCACGGTCGCCCGCGCGGAGGGAAGCGGCAGGTCGCCGTCGATGTTGCGCAGCACCTTGACCCAGACCTCCACGTACTTGCGCTGGGTCTCCCGGACCTTCTCGCGCGCCTCGAGCGGGAGCGCGGCCCAGTCCCGGTCCTGGACGACGATGAGCGGCTTGTGCGCGAGCGCGAAGTCGACGTGCCAGTCGATCAGCGAGACGAGGGCGGACTTGTCGTCCTCGGCGGCCCGCACGCGGGCGCGGCCCTCGGCGAGCAGCTGCTCGCTGATGGAGACGAGCATCTCCGACAGGATCGCCTGCTTGCTGCGGAAGTGCTTGTAGAGGGCCGGCCCTGAGAACCCGCAGGCCGCGCCGAGCTCGGCGATGGAGACGCCGTGGAAACCGCGTTCTGCGAACAGTCCGGCCGCGATCTCGAGGATCTCTTCACGGCGGCTGGTCACCGGAGGAGTGTAGAGGCCGGGTGAGCGGACGTTCACCTCGGGGCGAGGGCTTCGTCCACAGGGAACGCTCCGGGGGAGGTCGTCCCCAGGTGCGGGTCGCCTGGTCGCGGCCGGACCCGGTCGGTTCCTAGAACTGCGCCATGAGCCTGCTGCGACCAATCCGTCTCCTGTCCGTGTTGTTGTCCCTGCTCGTCGGTCTCGTCGGCCTGGGTGTCCTCGGGGTTCCCGGGACACCGCTGCCGGACCGCGCCGGCGCCGCTTCCCCCGGTCCGTCCCCCGGTGCGCCCCCCGGTCCCGGAGCCCGGGCGGTCCCGGACGAGCGCTGCGCCCGCCACGACACCGGGATCCGCCGCGGCGCCTGCTTCGCCGACCCGGGCGGCGGGACCTACTGGCTCGGCACGCTCCGCGGGTACGACGGCGTCGAGATGTACTGCATCGACTACGCGTTCGCGACGGACTGGGGCGTCGGGCACCGCCTGGTCGTCGTCCGGGGCGACCTGCGGACGAGCCTCGGCGGCCGGGTCGGAGCCGCCACCGTCGCGGCCCTGAACGCGCTGGTCACCGCCCACCCCGCCTCCCGGGTCGACGACCGCACGGCGGCCGCGATCGCCCTGGTGATCCGCCAGGTGATGAGCGACGTCAGCGGCGACCCCGGGACGGGTCACGGGGCGGGTCACGGCTTGGGTCACGGGATGGGCGGAGGCCTGACCGTGGCCGGCCGGGTCCGGGACGTGGCCTTCATCGGCGCCGACGTGGTCCGCCGTGCCCGGTCGCTCTGGGCCGACGCCGTCGCGCACCGGGGCCCGTGGCGACTGGCGATCGGGATCGACCCCGGGCCCGACGCCGTGGTCACCCCGGGGGAGCGCCTCGCGGCGACGGTGCGCGGCACCAGCGGCGCCGGAAGGCCGCAGGACATGCGGGTGCGGCTCGGCTACCACGGCTTCGCCGGACCGAGCTCGGTCCGTCTCGGCGCCGACGGTGCCGCGCGGGTCGAGCTGACCGCACCGGTCGCGCCGGGGAGCGCCACCGTCACCGCCCGGGTGACCGGTGCCCCGAGCCGGCGCCCCGAGCTGTTCCGGCCGCTGCGGTGGGCCGTGAACCCGCACCCGGGTCAGGCCTCGCGGCACAGCCAGCGCGGGCTCATCGGTCACCAGGACTCGGTGGAGGCCCGGGCGACGGCCACCGCGGTGATCGTCCGGTCGACCCCGACCCTGGTCACGCAGGCATCCGCCCAGCGGGTCGAACCCGGAGCGTTGGTCCACGACAGCGTCGTGGTCGCCGGCACCGGGGGAGCCGCCGGCGAGTTCCGCTGGTCCCTGCTGGGGCCGGTCCCGCCGGACGCCGCCGGGTCGTGCCCCGGTGCGGGCGCCGAGGTCTGGGGCACCGCGTCCGTGCTCGCGCGCGGGACGGTCACGACGAGCGGCGACGGGACCTGGACCACGCCGGACTACCGGGTCCGGCCGGCCGACGTCGGTTGCCTGACCTACGTCGAGGACCGGCCCGGGACGAGCACCACCGAGCCGGTGGCGACCGCGCCCGGGGTGCCGGCCGAGACGACCCTGGTGGTCCGCCCGAAGAGCCAGCCCTGCCTGGCGACGGCGACCTCCCGGCAGCGGGCGCTCCTCGGGGACCTGCTCCAGGACCGGGTGCAGGTGGGCTGCATCAGCGGGCCGGACCGGATCCGGGTGAGCTGGACGCTGCACGGGCCGCTGGCGCCGAGCGACGGGGCGAGCGGCAAGGCCGGGTGCGAGCGGATCGCCGCTGCGCGCTGGGCCGGCTCGCCGGTCGCGGCCCGGGGCGCGTTCGACGCCGAGCGTGCGGGCAGCTACCTGACCGGACAGGCCCGCGTGGGCCGCCCGGGTTGCTACACCTGGAGCGAGAACGCGGCGGCGACCGGGACGACGCTGGCGGCCACGAGCCCACCGGGCCTGGCGGTGGAGACCTCGCTGGTGACCCGGAAGCCGGTCAGCCCGGTGCCGAGCGTGCCGACCGGTCCGTCCGCGGTGCCCCGGGCCCGGTTGGCACTCAGCCGGCTCGACGCCGATCGCGCCCGTGCTGGCGCCCGTGCTGGCGCCGGTGCTGGCGTCGGGGTGCTCCGGGTGCCGTCGCTGGGGATCCAGGTGCCGGTGGACCCGGTGGGCGTCCGCGGCGGTGCGGTGGCCGTCCCGGGTTCGACCGGCCGGATCGGCTGGCTGTCGTCGACGGCCGTCTCCTCCGACGTGGTCGGCGCGAGCGTCCTCGCCGGGCACGTCTCCGACCACGCCGACCGTCCCGGACCGCTCGCGGCCCTGGCCCGCGCCCGGCGCGGGCAGCAGGTGGTCTGGGTGGACGCCGCCGGGGTCGCGCACCGGTTCACCGTGACCGGCGTGGCGCGCTACCCGCGCAGCCGTCCGCTGCCGGTCGACGTCTTCCGCACCGACGGGCCGCACCTGCTCCGGCTGATCACCTGCACCAGCCGGATCACTCTCCCCGGTGGTGGGTTCCACTACGCCGACAACCTCGTGGTGACGGCGCAGGCGGTGACACCCGCTGGTTGAGCAGGTCGCGCGGCGACCGTCCCGAAACCCTTGCGCCGGACCGCACGACGTGGCCAAGGTGGACTCGGTTCGTCCCGTGCCCTTAGGCTAGGTTAGTGATCGTTAACCACGCGCCGGGGAGGGTGCTCCGCGCCCTCCCCGGGGCCGGCGAGAAGGAGACCTGGTGTCCACCGAGATGACCACCGCGATGTCCGGGCTCGTCGACGAGCTCCGCGAGCGTCTCGCGCTCGTCCGGCAGGGCGGCTCGGAGAAGGCCCGGGCCAAGCACCTCGACCGCGGCAAGCTCCTCGCCCGCGACCGGATCGACCTCCTGCTCGACCCCGGCAGCCCGTTCCTCGAGCTCAGCCCGCTGGCGGCGTACGGGATGTACGGGGCCGACGGCGAGGACAACGCGGTGCCGAGCGCCAGCATCGTCACCGGCATCGGGAGCGTGAGCGGGCGGCTCTGCATGATCGTCGCCAACGACGCCACCGTGAAGGGCGGCACCTACTACCCGATCACCGTCAAGAAGCACCTCCGCGCCCAGGAGGTCGCCCGGCAGAACAAGCTGCCCTGCCTCTACCTGGTCGACTCCGGCGGCGCCTTCCTGCCGATGCAGGACGACGTGTTCCCCGACAAGGAGCACTTCGGCCGGATCTTCTACAACCAGGCCACGATGTCCGGCGAGGGCATCCCGCAGATCGCCGCCGTGATGGGCTCGTGCACCGCCGGCGGCGCCTACGTCCCGGCGATGTCCGACGAGACCGTGATCGTCAAGGAGCAGGGCACGATCTTCCTCGGCGGACCGCCGCTGGTGAAGGCGGCCACCGGCGAGGTCGTCACCGCCGAGGAGCTCGGCGGCGGCGACGTGCACGCCCGCCGGTCCGGGGTGGTCGACCACCTCGCCAACGACGACGCGCACGCGATCGCGATCCTGCGCTCGATCGTCGAGACGCTGCCGCCGGCGGTGGTCGCACCCGAGCAGCAGGCGGCCGACCGCATCGACGAGCCGCACCAGTCGCCGGACTCGCTCTACGAGGTCGTCCCGACCGACACCCGCACCCCGTACGACGTCCGCGAGGTGATCCGCCGGATCGTCGACGGCAGCCGGTTCCACGAGTTCAAGCGCCTCTACGGCGAGACCCTGGTCACCGGCTTCGCCACGATCTGGGGGATGAAGGTCGGCATCGTCGCCAACAACGGCATCCTCTTCTCCGAGTCGGCGCTCAAGGGCGCGCACTTCATCGAGCTCTGCAACCAGCGCAAGACCCCGATCGTCTTCCTGCAGAACATCAGCGGCTTCATGGTCGGCCGGGAGTACGAGAACAACGGCATCGCCCGCGACGGCGCGAAGCTCGTCACCGCGGTCGCCTGCTCGGTGGTCCCGAAGTTCACCGTCGTGATCGGCGGCTCGTTCGGCGCCGGCAACTACGGCATGTGCGGCCGGGCCTACGACCCGCGCTTCCTGTGGATGTGGCCCAACGCCCGGATCTCGGTGATGGGCGGCGAGCAGGCCGCGTCCGTGCTCGCGACGGTCCGCCGCGACGGCATCGAGGGCTCCGGCGGGACCTGGAGCGCCGAGGAGGAGGAGTCCTTCAAGGCGCCGATCCGGGACCAGTACGAGCAGCAGGGTTCGCCGTACTACTCCACGGCCCGGCTCTGGGACGACGGCATCATCGACCCGGCGGACACCCGCCGGGTCCTCGGGATGGGTCTCGCGGCGACCGCGCAGGCCCCGATCCCGGACCCCGGCTACGGAATCTTCCGGATGTGAGGACCTCGATGATCGGCACCCTCCTGGTCGCCAACCGCGGCGAGATCGCGCTGCGCGTCTTCCGGACCGCGCGTGCGCTCGGCATCCGCACCGTGGCCATCCACACCGCCCTCGACGCCGACGCGCCGCACGTCCGGGCGGCCGACGTCACCGTCGAGGTGCCCAGCTACCTGGACATCGCGGCCGTGGTCGCCGCCGCCGAGGAGACCGGCGCGCAGGCGATCCACCCCGGCTACGGCTTCCTGTCCGAGCGCGCCGAGTTCGCCCGCGCCGTCGAGGAGGCGGGGCTCACCCTGGTCGGGCCCTCGGCCGACGTGATGGACCGGATGGGCCGCAAGGACGCCGCCCGTGAGGTCGCGGTCGCGGCCGGCGTGCCCGTGGTGCCGTCGTGGTCCCTGGAGACCCCGGCCGGCGAGCTCGCCTACCCGGTGCTGGTCAAGGCCGCCGCCGGTGGTGGCGGCAAGGGCATGCGGATCGTGCGCTCCGCCGGGGAGTACGCGGAGGCGGTCGAGGCGGCCGCGCGCGAGGCGGCGAACGCCTTCGGCGACGACACCCTGCTGATCGAGAAGTACGTCGAGTCCGGCCGGCACATCGAGGTCCAGGTGCTCGCCGACTCCCACGGCAACGTCGTGCACCTCTTCGAGCGCGACTGCTCCACGCAGCGCCGCCACCAGAAGGTGCTGGAGGAAGCCCCGGCCCCGACGATCACCCCGGAGATCCGGGCGGCCGTCACCGGCGCCGCCGTGGCGCTGGCCGCCGCCGTCGGCTACGAGAACGCCGGCACCGTCGAGTTCCTGCTCGACAACGCGACGGGCGAGGCCTACTTCCTGGAGATGAACACCCGGCTCCAGGTCGAGCACCCGGTCACGGAGATGGCCGTCTCGGTCCGCGGCGAGCGCCCCGACCTGGTCGCGCTCCAGCTGGCGGTCGCGGCCGGGCTGCCGCTGCCGTTCGCGCAGGACGAGGTCGCGATCGACGGCCACGCGATCGAGGCGCGCGTCTACGCCGAAGACAGCTTCGGCGGCTTCCTGCCGCAGGCGGGCACGACGAGCATCGTGCGCTGGAGCGAGCACGCCCGGGCGGACCACGCGCTCTTCCCGGGCCAGGTGGTCAGCACCTCCTACGACCCGATGCTCGGCAAGGTGATCGTCCGCGCCGCTGACCGCGAGACCGCCCGGCAGGCGCTGGTCGCAGCGCTGGACGACACCGCGATCCTCGGTCTCACCACCAACGTCGGGTTCCTCCGTGCCCTCGTCGCCGGTGACGCGTTCCGGGACGCGACCATCGACACGGCGTGGCTGGACCGCAACACCGTCGCCGCTCCCGAGCCCGACGTCGCCCGCACCGGGGTCGCCTGGATCAGCGCCATGCTCGCCTCGCTCGGCCCGAAGCGCCCGTTCCAGCCGGACGGCTGGCGCTCGGCCGGCGACCCGGCGCCGTACCTGATCCAGCTCGACCAGTCGGTCCGGGTCGACCGGGTCCGCGGCCGGGTCGACGACCAGGACGTCCGCGAGATCTCCGCGGAGAACCACGTGCTGGTGCTGAGCATCGACGGCCACCGCGAGCAGACCGTGGTCAACGTGCAGCCCGACGTCCTCGAAGCGGTGCACCGGGGTCAGCGGTTCGTCTTCGAGCGACCGGACCCGTTCGCGGACCACGGACCGGAGGCGGGCGACGGCTCGCTGCTCGCGCCGATGCCGGGAACCGTCCTGGCGGTGGACGTCGCCGAGGGGGACGCTGTCGAGGAGGGCCAACGACTCGGAGTGCTGGAGGCGATGAAGATGGAGGTCGCGCTCAAGGCGCCGTTCGCCGGCACCGTGCGCCTGGTCGGCGCCGGCGCGGGTGACCTGGTGCAGCTCAAGCAGGTCCTGTTCACCGTGGAGCCGCACGATGGCTGAGCGTCCGGTCCCCGAGGTCACGATCTACGAGGTCGGGCCGCGCGACGGCCTGCAGAACGAGAAGGGCGTCGTCCCGGTCGAGGCGAAGGCCGCCTTCATCGGCCGCCTGGTCGACGCCGGCCTCCCGGTCGTCGAGGCGACGTCGTTCGTGCACCCGAAGTGGGTGCCCCAGCTCGCCGACGCCGCCGAGCTGATGGAGCTGCTCGGCGCCGACGGCCGGCGGCACCCGGTCCTGGTCCCCAACGAGCGCGGCCTGGACCGGGCGATCGAGCTCGGCTGCGAGCACATCGCCATCTTCGGCAGCGCCACCGAGACGTTCGCGCAACGGAACCTCAACCGCAGCCTCGACGAGCAGTTCGCGATGTTCGAGCCCACCGTGACGCGGGCGCGCGCGGCCGGCATGGACGTCCGTGCGTACGTGAGCATGTGCTTCGGCGACCCGTGGGAGGGCGACGTCCCGGTCGACCAGGTGGTCGGCGTCGGCAAGCGGCTGTTCGACCTCGGCGCCAGCCAGCTCTCCCTGGGCGACACGATCGGCGTCGGCACCACCGGCCAGGTCGGCCGGCTCCTCGACGCCTTCAACGCGGCGGGCCTGCCCGACGAGGTGCTGGCCGTGCACTTCCACGACACCTACGGTCAGGCGCTCGCCAACGCGTACGCCGCCTGGCAGCACGGCATCCGCACCTTCGACGCCAGCGCCGGCGGACTCGGCGGCTGCCCGTACGCCGAGAGCGCCACCGGCAACCTCGCCACCGAGGACCTCGTCTGGATGTTCCGCGGCCTCGGCGTCGAGACCGGGGTCGACCTGGACGCCCTCGTGGAGACGAGCACCTGGATGGCCGGCATCCTCGGGCGGCCGAGCCCGTCGCGGGTGGTGACCGCCCTGCAGGGCCGCCGTACGTCGTAGGTGCGGCAGAATGCCCGCATGGCTCGCCGCGTCTTCCTGCACATCGGGACACCGAAGAGCGGCACCACCTACCTCCAGGACCGGTTGGCCCTCAACCGTGACCTGATCGCGCGCCAAGGACTGACCTACGTGCAGACCCGGACGGGCGACCACTTCGAGGCGGCGCTCGACCTGATCGAGGAGCGCTGGGCCGGTCAGCGCGAGGTCGCCCGCGGCCAGTGGGCAGCCCTGGTGGCGGAGGCGCGGAAGGCTCCGGGCGACGTCCTGGTCAGCCACGAGATCCTCGCCGCGGCGAAACCCGCGCAGGTCCGCAAGGCGATGGCGGCCTTCGCCGGCGACGAAGTGCACGTCGTGCTCACCGCCCGCGACCTGGCCCGCCAGATCCCGGCGGAGTGGCAGGAGGGCATCAAGCACCGCGGCCGCCGCAGCTTCCACGGCTTCATGCGGGAGATCACCTCCAGCCGCCGCAACCGCCCGCGGATCTGGTTCTGGCGGGTGCAGAGCCTCCCGGACATCCTGACCCGGTGGGGTAACGGGCTGCCGCCCGAGCGGATCCACGTCGTCACGGTGCCGCCGCCGGGCAGCACGCCCGACGCGCTGTGGCGGCGGTTCGCCGGCGTCGTCGGGCTCGACCCGGACGGCGCCTACGAGGAGAGCACCCGCTTCAACGCCTCGCTGGGTGTCGTCGAGGCCAACGTGGTGCGCCGGCTCAACAAGCTGCTCGTCGGCCGCGAGGTCCCGCGCGAGCTGTACATCGACCTGGTCCGGGACGTCGTCGTCCGCGACACCCTGGGCGAGCGCGCCGACAAGATCCCGGTGGTGATCCCGCAGGTCCGCTGGGCCTTCGTCGACCGGGTCACCGCGGAGTGGCGGGAGTGGATCGAAGGGGCCGGCGTCGACGTGGTCGGCAGCCTCGACGACCTCGAGCCGGAGCACTTCGGACCCGACCACACCTGGGTCCACCCGGACCAGCCGCCCGCGGACCTCGTCGCCGAGGCCGCACTGGAGTCGCTGGCCGCGGTGATCGCCCAGTCCGCGCCCGGTGACCCGTCGCGCGTGCGCCGCCTGGCCCGCAGGTTGCTGGGCGGGTGAGCCGCCCCGCCGAGTACGTCGCCCAGGTCGGTGCCTGGGCCGCTGACCTGCGCGTGGGCGGGACCGCGACGTGGGCCGAGTTCCGGGCCGGCGATCCCGCCCCCGGCCCGCCGCCCCCCGGTCCGCTGCCGGGGTCCGCGCAGCTGGAGGTCGTCCGTCGGCTCGCGCTGCGTGCGCCGGACCTGCCGCGGTTCGCCGACCTGGCCGACCTGGTGCTCGGCACCGCCAGCCCGGGTCGCGGTCTGGTGGACACCCCGCTCCCGTGGGCCGACGAGCCCGCCTTCGGGACGCCGGCCGTCGAACCCGAGCTGCTCCCCGCCGACGAGCTGGTGCGCGCCGCGGCCGCCGTACTGGTCCGGCTGCTCGTCGACGCTCCGCCGGCGGCGGCCACGCGTCCGTCCCGGGGCGGCCGCTGGCGGCGGCGCGGGTTCGTGGTCCTGGGAGCCCCCGGTGCCGCGGCCGCGGTCCGGGACGCGCTGGTCGGGGCGGGTTGGCGCGAGGGCGGCCTGCGGCCGACGTACCTGGTCCTCGGCGGGCCGCTCGACGACCTGATGGCCGAGCGCTGGGCGGCCCGGGTCCGCGCCGGCGCCGGGATGCGCTGGCACCGGATGTGGCGCACCGCCGCCACCCACGACCGGGTCCCGCCGGCCCTGCGGCTGCCCGAGATCGCCGGCCGGCTGGCCGACCAGTTCGGCGCCGACCGGGTGCACGTGGTGCTCGGGGCCGACCCGGCCGCGGTGCTCGCCGGGGTCGGTGCCGTCCTGGGTACGAAGCTCGGTACGGAGCCCGGTACGGAGCCCGGTACGAAGCTCGGGGCGCCCGCGCGCGCCGACGTCACCGGCACCGACCTGCTCCGCGTCCTCAACCCGCTGCTCGTCCTCGCCGCCGGCGAGGAGGGCCGTCGCCGGGTGGTCGCGGGCCCGTGGGCGAGCGCCCGGGCAGCCGTGACCTTCGCCGACCCGTACGCCGCCGGCCTCGGCGGACCGCCGGGGCTGCGCCCGTGGGCGGCCGCGACCGCGCGCCGGATGGCCGGACAGCTGCGTGCCGGTGACTACGCTGTGCACGGCGATCCGGACCTGCTGGTCCCGACCACGGATCGTGAGCGACCGGCTTCGGTCGACCCCGCCGACGTGCTCGAGCTCGCTCTCGGTCTCGTCGCGGAGCTGTGGCAACGAGCGAGCGGAGGGACGGCCTGATGGCGCGGAAGGTGATCCTGCACGTGGGCGCGCCGAAGACCGGCACGTCGTTCGTCCAGGACCTGCTCTTCACCGAGCGCGACACGCTCCGCGACCGCGGCATCCTGTACGCCGCGGACCGGTTCGACGCGCACTTCCTCGCCGCCCTCGACCTCCTGCAGCTGCCCTGGGGCGGGATCGAGCGCGAGGCCGTCGGCGCCTGGGACCGGCTGGCCGGCCAGGTCCGCGAGTGGGACGGCACCGCGATCATCAGCCACGAGATCCTCGCCACCGCCTCCCGCGCCCAGGTCGCCCGCGCGGTCGCCTCGGTCGACGGTCCGGGGACCGAGGTGCACGTCGTGCTCTCGGCGCGCGACCTCGTCCGGCAGATCCCGGCGGAGTGGCAGGAGAACATCAAGCACCGCCGGACGACCCCCTACGCGACCTTCCTGGAGCAGCTGCGCGACCCGGCCCGCGAAGCCGTGGTGGCGCGCTGGTTCTGGGGCGTCCAGGAGGTCCCGGACGTGCTCGACCGGTGGGGCTCGGAGCTGCCGCGCGAGCGTGTCCACCTGGTCACGGTGCCGCCGGCCGGTGCCCCGCACGAGCTGCTCTGGGAGCGCTTCGCCGGGGTGATCGGGCTGGACCCGCACGAGTTCGCCCTCGACGACTCCCGCACCAACGCCTCCCTCGGCGTCGCCGAGGCCGCCCTGCTGCGCCGGCTCAACGACGAGCTCGTCGACCTGGTGCACAACCACAACTACCGGCCGCTGGTGCGCGAGAACCTCGTGCACCAGAACCTCTCGAAGGACCGGATCTCGCCGCGGCTGTCGGTGCCGCCGGACGTCTGGGAGTGGGCCGGCGAGCTCAGCCGGACCTGGGTCACCGAGCTGGCCCTGCGCGGCTACGACGTCGTCGGCGACCTCGACGACCTGCTGCCGCGGCCGGCGCTGCCGTTCGTCGACCCCGACCACCCCCGGGCCGAGGTGTTCGCCGAGGCCGCGGTGAAGGCGCTGACCGCGATGACCGTCGAGGCGGCCCGGCTGCGCGACCACGAGGAGACCCTGCACCGCGAGATCGCGGACCTGCACGCCGAGCTCGGACGCGCCTACCTGACTCCGGCGTACCGGGTCCGGCGGGCGCTGGTGGCGAAGGCCCGGACCAGCCGCGTCGCGGCGAAGGGGCTCGCCGCCTACCGCCGCTTGCGCGGGCGGGGCAGGAACTCGCGGTCGACGTAGCGGCCGATCTTCCAGGTGACGAAGGCGTCGGTCCCGGCGCCGACCATGCCGCCGACGATCGGGATCCGGCGCCCGGTGGCGGTGACCAGCCGCTTGCCGGCGGCGCGGGCGATCAGCTCGGCGGCGACCTCGTTGGCCAGGAGGTTGTCGAGGTTCGGGTCGTGGGTGAGGTTGGTGGCGATCTCCATCGGGGTGCCCGGGATCTCGTGCCGCTTGATCAGGTGCATCACCTTCTCCTCGCCGAGCAGGCAGGCGAGGATCGCGTCCCGGGTGCGCGGGTCGTCGAGGTCGTAGCCGCGCAGGTGCAGGATCCCGGCGACCATCCGGCACTGGATGAGCGCGAGGCCGGCGATGTTCGCGGGCACGGTGACGGCCATGGTGACCAGGCCGCCGAGGTTGGTCAGGAAGCCCTGCACGCCGGCGTACCGGACGTGGTTCTCGATGACGTCGTGGATGCCGTGCTTCACGTCCCCGGGCTTCTCGGCCTGCTGCTTGTCGGCCGCGGCCGCGGCGCTCGGCAGCGGCCCGACGCCGCTGATCGCCATCGTCAGGGACTGGTGCACGAAGGCAGCCGTGATGTTCGGCGCGACCTGGGTGACCTTGGGGGCCATGCTGGCGCCGACGCTGGCACCGACCCGCTTGGTGAAGCTCATGTCGCACAGCCTAGGCGGGCTGTCCTAGGTCGGGCCCGTGTCGCCGACCCGCGATGATGGACCCGTGCCGATCGACCCCGGACCCACGCCGTGGGCGCTGCCGACCCCGCGGCGGCGCGACCCGGACCTGATCGCGGTCGGCGGCGACCTGGACCCGGCCACCCTGCTGGCGGCGTACCGGGGCGGGCTCTTCCCGATGCCGGTCCCCGAGCTCGGTGCCGGCGAGATCGGTTGGTGGTCGCCGGCGGCGCGCGGCGTGCTCCCGCTCGACGGCCTGGTCGTCTCGCGCTCGTTGCGCCGGTCGTTGCGCCGCTACGAGGTCCGGGTCGACACCGCCTTCGCCGACGTCGTGGACCGGTGCGCCGACCCGTCCCGCGACGGCGCCTGGATCGACGCCCCGGTAGCGGCGGCGTACGAGCGCCTGCACCGGCTCGGCTGGGCGCACTCGGTCGAGGCGTGGGCCGACGGCGAGCTCGTCGGCGGCCTGTACGGCGTCGCGGTCGGGGGCCTCTTCGCCGGTGAGTCGATGTTCTCCCGCGCGCCCGATGCCTCGAAGGTCGCCCTCGTCGCCCTGGTCGACCTCCTCCGCGACGAGCACGCCGACCTCCGCGTCCTCGACACCCAGTGGGTCACCCCGCACCTCGCCTCCCTCGGTGTCGTCGAGATCCCCCGCGCCGCGTACCTGGCCCGTGTCGCCCGCGCTCTGGAGGTCCCGCTGCCGCCGGTGTGGCGGTGACGGTTTCCCCTCTTCCCTTGGGAATCCGACCCGACAGCCCGATGCAACAGGCTGTTCGGCCGGCATCAGGCTGGAAGCGCGGGCCTCAGGCCACGTCCACGATCAGTACGCCGACCGCGACGGCCACGTAGACCACCGCGGCGACGGCGACCACGCGGGCCCGGGTGGGCTCGTCGAGACGGGTGCGGCCGAGGAGCCAGGCGAGGGCGGGCAGCACCAGGACTCCGTGCAGCGTGGCGCCGTGGAAGTCCTTGAGGAAGCCGGTGACCCGGTACATCGTGGCGGCGGTGTCGCCCTGGGCGCGGGCGATCGAGCCGCGCGCGATCATCGCCGCGCCCGACGCCAGGCCGGCGAGCAGCAGCAGCCAGCCGGCGCGCTGGGCCAGCACCATGCTCGGCGGTCCGTCGACGTGGCCGCGGAGGGCGACGACCGCGAACCAGCCGAGCACGACGACGAGTACACCGCCGCCGACGGCGAGGGTCATCGCGACGGCGGTGTTCGTCGGCGTCGAGGTGTTCAGGTGGGAGGGGACGTCCCGCCAGGCCTGAAGGGTGATGCCGCCGACCTCGACGAGGCAGTCGACGGCGAAGACCACGAGCAGCACCCGACGGGTCCGTTCCGGCATCCGCAGGTACGACGTCACCCAGACGACCGTCGCCAGGGTGACGCCGAAGGAGAGCCCGAACGTGAACGGCTTGCGCCAGGAGACCGGGCCGTGCCAGGGCCGGTCGTCGAGGAAGAACACCCCGAGGTGCACCAGCCCGGAGACGACCAGGAGGGCGGCGAGCAGCAGGCAGGCCCGGGCGACGGGATCGGTCATCCGGCGGCGCACCAAATCGTTCATGCTCTGAACTATTACACGCCAGAGCGATTGTGCGAAACTCGGTCCGTGACCAGACCTCCCGGACGGCCCAGCGGCGCGGCGCTGCTGCTCTCCCAGGTCGGGGCGCACGTCGCCGCGGAGTTCGCGCGCCGGCTCGCGCCGCTCGACCTCACCCCGCCGCACGTCGGGATCCTCCGGGTGCTCGCGTTCCGGCCCGGGATCAGCCAGCAGGAGCTCGCCGCAGCGATCGGGGCGGTGCCGAGCCGGGTGGTGAAACTGCTCGACGAGCTGGCGGACCGCGGCCTCGTCGAGCGCCGTCGGAGCCCTACCGACCGGCGGTTGCACGAGCTGCACCTGGCGCCGGAAGCGACCGAGCGTCTCGCGGAGGTGCGGCAGATCGCCGCGGAGCACGACCGAGCGGTCACGGCGGGCCTGACCGCCGCCGAGCGCGGCACGCTCGTCGAGCTGCTCGGCAAGATCGCCGCCGAGCACGGGATCGCGGCCTCGGGACACCCGGGCTACCGGGCCCCCTAGCCGAAACCCACCGCGCGCGTCAGAAGACGAACGGCTCGCCGGGGTTGACCTGCGGGTCGGTGACCATGGGCCGACCGGCGGCGGACCAGTCGAGCATCCCGCCGTCCAGGTTGACCGCCTGGTAGCCGGACTGGACGAGGTAGCCGGTCGCCTGGGCGGACCGGCCGCCGACCTTGCAGACCACGAGCACCTGGCTGTCGGCGGGAACCTCGCCGACGCGTTCGACCAGCTCCATCAGCGGGATGTGCAGCGCGCCGTCGATCCGGCCGTGCGCCCACTCGACGGGCTCGCGGACGTCGAGCACCGTCAGGCCCTCGGGAAGCGGGTGGGGGACCTGATCGATGCTGACCGTGGGAATGCCGTTCACGGCATCAAGAGTAGGTGGCTACTTCAACAGCTTCGACATCCGCCGGTCCGCGAGCGGCTTGCCGCCGGTCTGGCAGGTCGCGCAGTACTGCAGGCTTCGGTCCGCGAACGACACCTCGCGTACGACGTCGCCGCACACCGGGCACTTCTCGCCGGTGCGCCCGTGCACGCGCATGTTCGACTTCTTCTCGCCCTTGAGCTCGCTCGCCGCCAGGCCGTCGGCGCGGGCCAGTGCGGCGCCCAGCTCGTCGCGGATCGTCGCGTGCAGCAGCTCGAGCTCGTCCTCGGTCAGGCTGTTGGCCGGCTTGAACGGAGACATCTTCGCGGCGTGCAGGATCTCGTCGGAGTACGCGTTCCCGATCCCGGCGATGTTGCTCTGGTAGCGCAGCACCCCCTTGATCTGGGCGCGACCGGCCTCCTCGAGGATCCCGCGGAGCACGTCCACGGTGAAGTCCGCGGAGAGTGGGTCGGGTCCGAGCCGGGCGATCCCCTCGACGTCCTGCGGATCGCGGACGACGTACAGGGCGAGGCTCTTGCGGGTGCCGGCCTCGGTGATGTCGAGCCCGCTGCCGTCGTCGAGCACGATCCGGGCCGCGAGCGGGGACTTGCTGTTCGGCCGGGCGGGCAGCTTCGGCACCTCGTCCTTCCACCGGACCCAGCCGGCCAGGGCCAGGTGCAGCACGAGATGGGTGCCGGAGACGTCGATGTCGAGGAACTTGCCGTGCCGGCTGACGCCGTCGACCATCCCGCCGGCGAGTGCGGTGACCGGCGGGTCGAAGGTCTTCAGGCAGGAGAAGTTCGCGATGTCGACGCGTACGACGGCCCGGCCGTCGAGCCGCCCGGCCAGGTCGCGGGCGAGTGCTTCCACCTCGGGCAGCTCGGGCATGAGGTCACCGTAGCGTCAGCGGCAGCCGAACAGCTTCTGGAGCGCGTTGCAGGTCTTGGTCGGCGACGGGGTCGGGGCGGGGCTCGCCGGCGCGGTGGTGGCCGGCGCCGAAGGTGAGCTGGACGACGTCGGCTTCGGTGCCGCGGGGCTGGTCGGCTTGGCCGTCGCCTTGCGGGTCGGCTTCGACGCGGGCTTGGGTGCGGTCACCGGCTCCGTCGTGGCGGCCGCGGCCGCCGTCGCCACGGCGGTGGCGGTCGGGGTGTTGACCAGCGTCGGCACCTGGGTCGGCGCCGGGGTCGGTGTCGGCGTCTCGGTCGGCGGGCTGGCCGGGTCGGCGGGCTCGGCCACGGCGTCCGCAGCCGGGTCGGTGTCGGTCGGGATCGCCTCAGGGGCCGCACTCGCTGCGGGCTGCTCGTCGTCCTGGCGCGAGACCCCGACCGCGACGCCGACGACGCTGACCACGATGGCGGCGGCGAGCAGCGCGACCAGCGGCCGTCGCCAGCGGCGCTCGGCCCGCCGGCGTGCCGGCACGACCACGGGTACGACGGCCTCCTGCTCGTCGTCCTCGAGCGGAATCGGCTGTCCGCTGGTCTCTGCTTCCAGCCCGTTCCCGTCGTTCCAGCCCGATGCATCGGGCTGTTCGGTCGGAACCCCAAGGGGAGAGGGGAAACCGACGCCCGCCGCAACCACCGGAATCGCAGCCGGAGCCGAAGCAGTCCCCAGCAGCGCGACCAGGGCGACCGGGCTGTGCGCCAGCTCGTGGAACGCCTCGGTGCAGACGGCGCACTCGCTCAGGTGGACCCAGGTGCGGTGCGGGATCTCCGGAGCCGGGTCATCGGGCGCGGCGGCGGTGGCCGCGCCGAGGAACGCGTGCGTGTCCACGCAGTCCGGCGTCTCGGCGCCAGCGGCGTGCCGGCGAAGGTAGGACTCCTGCAGGCGACCGAGCGCCGGGCCGGCCGCGGCCGCGCTTCCGTCGGCCCGGAGCAGCTGCTGGTCCTCGTCCGGGAGCGTGCCGAAGACCTCGCCGAAGGTGCGGGAGGGGAAGACGTCGGGGTGGTCGGCGACGGGGAAGTGCGACCCGCCGAGGTCGTCCTCGCCGAGCTCGTGCACGGCGGCGACCACGAAGCCGGTCGCCTCGTCGGTGGGACCGGTGCCGAGCGCGACGGCGGCGAGGGTACCGACGAGGGCCTCGGCCGCGAGTCCGGGCACCTCGGCCGGGTCCACCAGGCCGCGGGCCGCTTCGAGCGCCTCGGGCCAGAGCCGCACCCAGAGGCGGGCCGCCGCCGCGGGGTCGCCCGTTCCCACGCGGTGCAGCAGCTCCGCATCTGTCTGCTCGTCAGGAGCGAGCGTGAAAGTCATCGTGGTCCCCAGTTCCCGGCCGCCGGCACGACCAGGTCACTCTACGGGCCCGCTCGGAGCCCGTTCCCGGTAGTCGAAGTGTGGACACTTCCCCCGTCGAGGACTCGCTAAACAAATCTAAGGAAACTCCTAGAGACCCGGATATCGTCCGATCATGGACCCGATCCGGAACCCGTACGCGCCCGGCGCAGGGCAGCGACCCCCCGAGCTCGCCGGCCGCGACGTCCAGCTGGCTGCCTTCGACGTCGTGCTCGAACGGGTCGCGAAGGGCCGCCCCGAACGCTCGCTGGTCCTCACCGGGCTGCGCGGCGTCGGCAAGACCGTGCTCCTCAACGCGCTCCGCTCGGCCGCGGTCCGCAAGGGCTGGGGGACCGGCAAGCTCGAGGCCCGCCCCGACCAGAGTCTGCGCCGTCCGCTGGCGAGCGCGCTGCACCAGGCCGTCCGCGAGCTCGGCCACCCCGAGGCCGACCAGGTCGAGTCCGTGCTCGCGGTCATCAAGGCGTTCGTCCAGCGCGACGCCGCGCCGGGCACCAGGCTGCGCGACGTCTGGAACCCCGGCATCGAGGTCGCCGCGGCGAAGGGGCGCGCCGACTCCGGCGACGTCGAGATCGACCTGGTCGAGCTCCTCACCGACGTCGGCGGGCTCGCGGCCGACGTCGGCAAGGGGATCGCGGTCTTCATCGACGAGATGCAGGACCTCGGGCCGGCCGACGTCTCCGCGCTGTGCGCCGCCTGCCACGAGCTCAGCCAGTCCGGTCTGCCGGTGATCGTCGTCGGCGCGGGACTCCCGCACCTGCCGGCGGTCCTCTCGGCCAGCAAGTCCTACTCCGAGCGGCTCTTCCGCTACCAGCGGATCGACCGGCTCAGCCGGGAGGAGGCGGACCGGGCGCTGTCGGCCCCGGCGACCGAGGAGGACGCCGCCTTCGAGGACGGAGCGCTGGCCGCCCTGTACGACGCCACTGGCGGCTACCCCTACTTCATCCAGGCCTACGGCAAGGCCGTCTGGGACGTCGCTCCGCGCAGCCCGATCACCGCGGCGGACGTGGCCGTCGGCGCGCCCGAGGCCGAGGCCGAGCTGGCGGTCGGCTTCTTCGGGAGCCGCTACGAACGGGCCACCCCCGGCGAGCGCGAGTACCTGCGGGCGATGGCCGACGCCGCCGCGGAGCTGCACGAGGACGTGGTCGACGAGGTCGGCAGCGTCCCGACCGCCGACGTCGCCGCGACCCTCGGCAAGAAGCCGCAGTCGCTGTCCCCGGCGCGCGACGCCCTGCTGAAGAAGGGGCTCATCTACTCCGGCGAGCGCGGCCGGATCGCCTTCACCGTGCCGCACTTCGGGCGGTACCTGCGCGACCGCGGCTGACGGGTCCGTCGGACCGCACGTCGCGGCCGGTCCGGACCCCGGTAGCGTCGGAGAATGGCCCAGACGATGAAGATCCGCCGCGCGTTCGCCCGAGGAGTCCTCCGGGCGACCCGGTGGAAGCTCACCGGCGACGTCCCCGCGAGCGGGATCCTGGTGGGCGCGCCGCACACCTCGCAGTGGGACTGGGTCGCCACGATGCTGATCGCCTGGGGCAGCGGCCGGCAGCCGAAGCTGCTGATCAAGCACAGCTACTTCCAGGGCCCGCTCGGCCCGGTGCTGCGCTGGACCGGCGGGATCCCGCTCGACCGGGAGAACCCCGGGGCGGCGGTCCGGGCGCTGCTGAAGGAGGCCGAGACCCACGAGTCCTTCCTGCTGGCCATCGCGGCGGAGGGCACCCGCGGCAAGGGCGAGTACTGGAAGCCGGGCTTCTACCGGATCTCCCAGCAGACCGGTCTCCCGATCACCCTGGGCTTCGTCGACGGCCCGACCCGCAGCCTCGGGATGGGGCCGACCTTCCACCCGACCGGCGACGTGAGGGCCGACATGGACTTCGTCCGGGCCTTCTACGCCGACAAGCACGGCATCCGGCCCGAGAACCGCACCGAGCCCCGGCTGCGCGAGGAGAACGGCGGTCTGCCCGGGTGACGGAGCCGCCGCTGGAGGCAGCGCTCCGGGACGCGATCGAGGACCGCGCCGGCCCGGTCCTGCGTGCCGCCGGCTACGAGGAGTCCGGTTCCACCTGGCGGCGCTGCAACCCCGGCGGCGACTGGGCCGTCGTCGACCTGGAGACCACGTCGAGCGACGGGATCGCCCGCTGCGTGGTCGCGCTCGCGATCGTCCCGGGCCCGTGGCTCGACTTCATGGGCGAGTGGCTGGGCCGCCCGCCGCACCAGGTGAACGAGTCGCTGGGCCTCTACCGCGAACGCCTCAGCCCGTCCGGGAGCCCGTCCGGGAGCCCGTCCGGGAGCCCGGCCGGAGCCGACGGGGCCTGGCAGGCCGGGGATCCCGCTGCCGCCGAGGAGGTGGCGCAGGAGGTCGCCGACCGGCTGACGTACGACGGCCTGCCGCTCGTCGACCGGCTCCTCGACCGGGACGCGTTCCTGGCCACGCTCCGCGCCGGCGACCTCGGGATGATCAGACCGGAGAACTTCCGCGGACTGTTCCCGTTCGCCGAGGCCGTGCTGCTCTCCGAGGACGGCCCGAGCGACCGGCTCGAGGAGCTCCTGGAGCTCGCCCGCGTCCGGGCCGCACCCGGGCGGGAGGACAGCGCCGCCCGGTACGCCGCGTGGATCCGCGCGCGGGCCCGCGCGGCGGGGCGTCACCAGGGACTGGGCTGGTAGTCCTTCACGAAGCAGCCGTAGAGGTCCTCGCCCGCCTCGCCGAGCACGATCGGGTCGTAGACCCGGGCGGCGCCGTCGACCAGGTCCAGCGGGGCGTGCCAGCCCTCGGCGGCGATCCGCAGCTTCTCGTGGTGCGGCCGCTCGTCGGTGATCCAGCCGGTGTCGACGGCGGTCATCAGGATCTTGTCGGTCTCGAACATCTCGCCCGCGCTGGTGCGGGTCATCATGTTGAGCGCCGCCTTCGCCATGTTGGTGTGCGGGTGACCGGGGCCCTTGTAGCGGCGTGAGAACTGCCCCTCCATCGCGGACACGTTCACCACGTACGCGCGCCGGGCGCCGGCCTGCACGGCGGCCCGCATCGAGGGCCGCAGCCGGGAGACCAGCAGGAACGGCGCGATCGAGTTGCAGAACTGCACCTCGAGCAGCTCCAGCGGGTCGACCTCGTCGACGACCTGGGTCCAGGAGTTGTTCTGCTGCACGTCGGGGAGCAGGCCACCGGCGTCGACCGCGGTCCCGGCCAGGTGCGCCTCCAGCGAGGCGTTGCCGGCCTTGAGCGCGAGCGCGGTCAGGGACGCGGCGTTGTGGGCCTGCAGCGCCTGCTCGGCCGACTCGCCCTCGTGGTGGGCCACCGACAGGTTCTCGAGCGCACCGGCGATCGCCGCCGGGTGCGCCTCGGAGATGCGGTCGAACGTCACCATCTCGGGGAGCCCGGAAGGAAGCCCGGACAGGTCCGGCAGCGGCGCCGCCTCCATCTCGACGAGCTGGGAGTAGGCGCCGGGCGAGCGTCGTACGGTCTGGCAGGCGTTGTTGATGAGGATGTCGAGGGGACCGGCGGCGGCGACGTCGTCGGTCAGCGCGATCACCTGGGTCGGGTCGCGCAGGTCGATGCCGACGACCTTGAGCCGGTGCAGCCAGTCCGCGCTGTCCTCCATCGCCGCGAACCGGCGGACGGCGTCCTTGGGGAACCGCGTCGTGATCGTGGTGTGCGCGCCGTCGCGGAGCAGGCGCAGCGCGATGTACATCCCGATCTTGGCGCGCCCGCCGGTCAGGAGCGCGCGCTTGCCGGTGAGGTCGGTCCGCTGGTCCCGCTTGCTGTGGCTGAAGGCCGCACAGCTCGGGCAGAGCCAGTGGTAGAAGGCGTCGACCAGGGTGAAGTCCTGCTTGCAGATGTAGCAGCCGCGCGCCGTGATCAGCTCGCCGGCGAAGGCGCCGGTCGCCGTGGAGACCAGCGGGATCCCGGCGGTCTCGTCGTCGATGCGCAGGGCGCTGCCGGTCGCGGTCTTCTCGATGATGTCCTGGTCGTGCTTGAACCGGATCTGCCGGATCTCGGCCCGGCGGGCCTTCTTGATCATCTTGTACATGTACGACGCCGCCCGCTTCACGGTGCGCACGTCGTCGTGGTCCGGCGGCAGCGTCTGCAGCTGCGAGAGCACCCTGAGGGTGACCGCCAGCTCCTCGGGGTCGATCCCGGTGGGCGTGTCGTCTGGGTGAGTCACCGAGGAATCCTACGTCCGGTTGCAGAATGGACCTCATGCAGGCCAGGCCCCAGGTGGTCGCGCACCGCGGGTCGAGCGCGTCCAATGCCGAGCACACGCTCGGGGCGTACGTCGCCGCGCTCGACGAGGGCGCCGAGGCGCTGGAGTGCGACGTACGGCTGACCGCCGACGGCCACCTGGTGTGCGTGCACGACCGCGACCTCCGGCGGGTCGCCAACAGCGACCGGGTGGTGTCCTCGATGGAGCTCTCCGACCTGGAGCAGCTGGACGTCGCCAGCTGGAAGCACCCGTGGGCCGACCTGGACGACGAAGCCCCCGAGATGGATCCGGAGCTCGGCAAGGTCCTGACGCTGCGCCGGCTGCTGGAGACGGTCGCCGACTACTCCCGGCCGGTGGAGCTCGCGATCGAGACCAAGCACCCGACCCGGTACGCCGGGCTGGTGGAGCGGCGCCTCGTCGAGGACCTCGGCGACTTCGGCTGGGCGGGGAAGGGCTCGCCGGTCCGGGTGATGTCGTTCTCCTGGATCGCGTTGCGCCGGGTCCGGCAGTCGGCGCCCGACCTGCGGCTGGTGTTCCTGATGGACGGGCCGAGCGACTGGGCCCGGGTGCGCCCGTTCGCGGACAACGACTGGATCGCGGGACCGGGGATCAAGCTGCTGCGCAAGTACCCCGACCAGATCCGGCGGATCCGCAGGAAGGGCACTGAGCTGCACGTCTGGACCGTCAACGAGCCCGACGACGTCGACCTGTGCGTCGAGCTCGGCGTCTCCGCGGTGATCACCGACCGGCCGGGCGACACGCTCGCCTACCTGGAGCGCTGAGCCCGTGACTCCCGACCCCGAGGTCTGCCGCGAGGTTTGCGCGGAGGACAACCGGGGCAGAACCGTCCAGACCCTGGTTCGCCCGACCGGAGGACACCGGATGAGTGCCTGCATCGCCACACCCCTTCAGGGGCCCGTGTCGATGAGCCTGCCCTTCGCGGCGGAGAGCGCCGGCGACGTGCGCCTGGCGCTGGAGTCGTGGCTCGGGCACCAGGGGTACCCCGACGGCGTGGTCGACGATGCGCGGCTGGTCGCGACCGAGCTGGTCGGCAACGCGGTGCGGCACGCCTCGCCGCTGCGCAACGGCACCGTCCTGGTCCGCTGGCACCTGGAGAACGGCCGGCTCGAGCTGACCGTGGCCGACGGTGGCGGGGCGTCGTCGCCGCGGGTGCAGCGGGCGGCTCCCGAGGCGCTCGGCGGCCGTGGCCTCGCCATCGTCGAGGCGCTGAGCAGCACCTGGTGGGTCGAGCGCACCAGCTACCTGCACGCCGTGCACGTCCGGATGGACCTGGCGAACCCGGGCCGGCAGCAGGCGGCATCCCCCGCAAAGTGATGCCCTAGCCTTCCCCCATGGGCAAGAAGTCGCGCGTCAAGGCACGTTCCGTCGAGTCGACCCCTGGGGAGGTCGGGCCGCGCCAGCCGTGCCCGTGCGGCTCCGGACGGCGCTACAAGTCCTGCCACGGCAGCGCGTCCGGCGCGCCCGCGACCTGGTCGGCGCGACCGTTCGAGGGCCTGCCCGACGAGGCCGACCTGATCGCCCTGCGCGAGTTCGTCCCGGCCGCGACCGCGCCGCTGAAGGTCAAGGGGTCCGACCGCACCGTGAAGCTCGCGACGCTGCTGCCGGGCGCCGCGCCGGCTCTGGTGCGCGACAACGGAACGATCTGGCTGGGCCTCCAGGTCCAGCACGCGTACGGCGACCCGAGCCGTGACCTGGCCGCCGTGCTCGAGCTCGCCCTGGAGGCCGAGCCGGGAACGCTGGTCGGCCTGACCGCCGACCCGGGTGACGGCCCGCGGCTGCAGGACCTGATCGACGGCGATCTCGACATCACCGTGCACGACGGCTTCGACTACTGGGCCGAGGACCTCGACGACCCGGACGGCTCGATGGCCGCGGTCCTGGAGCAGGCCAACGCGGCCGCCTCTCCGACGGTCCGCCTCGACGGTGTCGGGTCGGCGTACTGGACGGCGATGGGGGAGCGCGAGTTCCTCCGCTGGGTCCGGCCGGAGGACGAGGACACCCTGCTCGACGCACTCGCCCGGCTGCACGCCGCCGGCAAGGACACCCTGGTCGACGGGGGCCGCCTGATCGGGATGTTCCGGGCGCACGGCGTGCTCGTCCCGGTGTGGGAGTTCCCGTTCGGGACCGGCGCCGAGGCGATCGCGGGGCCGGTCGCCGAGCTCGACGCGCTGCTCACCGAGACCCTGGCCGACACCAGCCCGCTCAGCACCGAGGAGCGCGCCTCCCGGGCGGGTCTGGCGAGCCGTCAGCTGACCGTCCGCTGAGCAGTTCCGGGGCCGTCCCGGAGTGGGTCTTTGGTCCCTTTTTGCAGGAGGGCCAACCCAAACCAGACCACCAGGACCGAAATCCTGACAGATCACATGGACCTGTTCTAGAGTGGTTGTCAGCCCGGTCGGCGTTGCATCCCCCGTCAACACCGACCGGGCCTTTCCATGTCCGGACGGGTGTCCGGACACCCGTCCGGACACCGCGGTCGGTGCCTAGTCGCGGTCGATCGGGCAGCTCATGCAGCGGGGCCCGCCGCGGCCCGAACCGAGCTCGGAGCCGGCGATCGCGATGACCTCGATGCCGGCGGCCTCGAGCCGCGCGTTGGTCTCGACGTTGCGCTCGTAGGCGACGGCCACCCGGGGTGCCAGGGCGAGGGTGTTGTTGCCGTCGTCCCACTGCTCGCGCTCGGCGGTGACCGGGTCGAGGCCGGTGTCGATCTGGTGCAGAGTGTCGATCTGCATCGCCTTCGCGGCGGCGGTGAGGAACGGCTCCGCCGGGGCGACGTCGAGGACGCCGGGCTCGCTCTGCGTGACCGCGTGCGCGACCAGCTGGTCGGCGACGTTCGGGTACATCACGATCTTGTCGACGTCGACCATCGTGCAGACGGTGTCCAGGTGCATCGTGGCCCGCTCCTGGGCGATCGGCACCGCCAGCACGGTCGTCGCCAGGCCGTCGTCGAAGACCTGCCGGGCCAGCCGCTCGACCCCGGCGGGAGTGGTCCGCTCGCCGACGCCGACGGCGATCACCCCGGGGCCGAGCAGCAGCACGTCGCCACCCTCGACGTGCTCGCGGTGCGCGCCGTGGATCCGGCGCGTGCCCGCGAACCGCGGGTGCAGCGCGTAGATCAGGTCGGTCAGCTGGGTCTCCCGCTCCCGGGCCGGCATCGCCAGCGAGGTCACCGCGACCCGGTCGCCGATCCAGACGCTGGAGTCGCGGGTGAAGAGCAGGTTCGGCAGCGGGTCGAGGAGGAAGTCGTCGTGCGCGAGCAGCGACGTCACGAGGCCGAACCCGCCGCGGACCTCGTCGTTGCGCAGCCCCGCGGTCAGCACCTGGGCGAGCGCCGCCGGGTCGAGGTCGGCCAGGGCTCCGGCCAGGTAGCCGCGCAGGGTGTCGCCCAGCCGCAACGAGCCGAGCACGTCGGTGATCGCGCGGTCGCGCGCGTCGGCGTCGGCGAGCGTCTCGGTGAGGAGGTCGACCAGGTAGAGCACCTCGACGTCGCGGTCGCGCAGCGCCTGGGCGAAGGCGTCGTGCTCCTCCTGCGCGCGACCGATCCAGGGGATCCCGTCGAAGAGCAGCTTGTCGTTGTTGCGGGGGGTCAGTCGCTTGAGCTCGGGTCCGGGACGGTGGAGCATCACCGTCCGCAGTGTCCCGACCTCGCTGTTCGCGCCCAGGCTCATGCCGAGCACACTACTTCGACCGGGCCCTGGGGGCGGAGACGTGGCCCGGGGGCCTCAGGCCAGCAGCTCGTACGCCGTCACCGCGGCCAGTGCCAGGCAGACCGAGCCGCCGATGTAGTGGATCACCGAGAGCTTCACGTGGCGCAGCAGCACCCGGCCGGCGATCACGGCCAGGCCGGAGACCGCGAGCAGCGCGCCCCAGGCGCCGAGGAAGACGCTCAGCGGGTCGTCGTACTTGCCGACCAGGCTGATCGTCAGCAGCTGGGACAGGTCGCCCCACTCGGCCGCGAAGAGCACCAGGAACGAGGCTCCGATGGCGGCCAGACCGGTCTTCGGGTCCGTCGCCTTGGCCTCGAACTCGGCCTCGGTGCCGGCCTCCTCCGCGTCGGCCTTCGGTGCCTCGCGGAAGAGCACCACGGCGCCGATCAGGAAGATCACCCCGGCCACCGCGTGCACCAGGTTCTCCGGCAGGAAGGTGACCGCCTTGCCGACGGTCACGGCGATCAGCGTCTGGACCAGGAAGGCGAGGCCGACCCCGATCCACACGAAGAGGCCGCGGTACCGGGTCGAGAGCACCAGCGCCGCGATGAACGTCTTGTCCGGCAGCTCGACGACGAAGATCGCGGCGAAGGTCAGGGCGACGACGGTCAGGTCCACCGGGACAACCTACGTGCCGGGCGCCCACCCCGGAGCGGGGCGGGTCAGCCCGCGGCGGCGGCCGCGGCCCGGGCGAGCGCGGCGGCGCGGGCGAGCACGTCCTTGACCGGGAGGCCGAGGGCACGGGCGGTCGCGGCGACGTCCTCGAACTCCGGCTGCACGTTCATCAGCTCGCCGTCCAGGTGCGCGACCTTCACCGCGACCGTGTGGCCGTCGATCTCGACGGCGACGAAGGACCGGTCCAGGGCGACCTTCGCGAAGGTCTGCTCGCGGATCCCGATCGTCGAGGTCTGCCGGAAGATCTCCCGGCGCACCGCGGCGGCGGCGTCGGCGGCGACGAGCACGTGCAGGGTGTGCGCCGGCCGGCCCTTCTTCATCAGGATCGGCGCCAGCCAGACGTCCGATGCCCCCGCGGCGAGCAGCGCCGCGATCACCTCCGGCCACAGCCGCGGGTCGAGGTCGTCGACGTTCGCCTCGATGACCAGGGTCCCGGTGCCGCCGGCGGCCACGTCGGCCCGCACGCCGGCGCCGACCAGCAGCCGCAGCACGTTGGCGTGGCCGGCCGGGTCGGCACCGCCCGCACCCAGGCCGACGTCCTCGGTGGCCATCGGCGGCTGGGCGCCGTACTCGTCGGCGACGGCGGCGAGGATCGCGGCACCGGTCGGGGTGGTCAGCTCCCGGCCGACCGGGCCGCCGTACGTCGGGATCCCGCGGAGCAGCTCGACGACGGCCGGGACCGGGACCGGGAGCCGCCCGTGCTCGGTGCCGACGGTCCCGCCGCCGAGCGCGATCGGCGAGCAGGCGATCCAGGTCAGGCCGAGGTGCGCGAGGCCGGCGGCGGCGCCGACGACGTCGGCGATCGAGTCGAGGGCGCCGACCTCGTGGAAGTGCACGGTCTCGACGTCGGTGCCGTGGACGGTCGCCTCGGCCTCGGCGATCCGGCCGAAGATCGCGAGGGCCAGGTCGCGGACCGGTTCGTCGAGCGGTGCCGCGGTGATCAGGTCGCGGATCTCCGTCCAGGTGCGCGCGGTGGTCGAGTCCGTGCCCTCGACGTGGCAGCGGGTCGCGGCGAACCCGTGCCGGTCGACGGTCTCGACGCGGAGCTGGACCGGCTCGGGCGTGACCGCGTCCACGGCCTTCTGCAGCACTGCGAGCGGGACGCCGGCCCCGACCAGCGCGCCGAGGACCATGTCGCCGCTGGCGCCCGAGGAGGCGTCGAACCAGGCCGTCCTCATCCGCGCCTCCGGGCGTTGCGGGCGACCCGGGCGGCGTGCACGCCGGCCCCGTAGCCGTTGTCGATGTTGACCACGACGACCCCGGGGGCGCAGGAGTTCAGCATCCCGAGGAGGGCGGCGAGGCCGTCGAAGGAGGCGCCGTACCCGACGCTGGTCGGCACCGCCACGAGCGGTACGCCGACGAGCCCGCCGACGACGCTGGGCAACGCACCCTCCATCCCGGCGACCACGACCACGCAGTCGGCGTCGGCGAACTCGGCCCGGGCCTCGAGCAGCCGGTGGATGCCGGCCACGCCGACGTCGTCGACCCGGCGGACGGCCGCGCCGTGGACCTGCACGCTGAGGGTGGCCTCGGCGGCGACGGGCCCGTCGCTGGTCCCGGCGGCGATCACGGCGACGGTGCCTTGCGGCTCGGGGAGCGGACCGAGGGTGGCGGCGCGGGCCAGCGGGTCCAGCCGCACTCCCGGGAGCTCGGCGCCGAGGAGGGCGAGCGCCTCCGGGGCGAGCCGGGTGGCGAGGACGGCCCGGTCCGGGTGCCGGGCGTGCAGCGTGGCGAGGATGTCGAGGACCTGCTCGGGGGTCTTGCCGGCCCCGTAGACGACCTCCGGGTCGCCGGTGCGGCGGGCCCGGTCCAGGTCGACGCGGGCGAAACCGAGGTCCGCCGTGACCGGGTCCGATCCCGGGTCCGAGGGCGCGCTGGGGTCCGTCACAGGAACAAAGTAGCCCTTCGCCCGACGATGCCTTGATCACTGTCGGTGGGCCGGAGTAGACCTGAGGTCAGCCGGGGTCGACACACACCGATGCGCCAGCGCAGAAGAGGGAGCACCATGCCGAAGTTCGAGAAGTACACCCAGGGCACGCCCAGCTACGTCGAGCTCGTCTCACCCGATCCCGAGGCGGGGGCGGCGTTCTACTCCGCCCTGTTCGGCTGGGACGTCGCCGAGATGCCGCTGCCCGAGGAGGCCGGCGGTGGCGTCTACCGCCAGGGCCAATTGGAGGGCGACACGGTCTGCGGGATCAGCGGCCAGATGCCCGGCCTGGAGGGCCACCCCGCGTTCTGGGGCGTCTACCTGACCGCGGACGACGTCGACGCCGCGGTGGCGAAGGTGGAGGCCGCGGGCGGCAAGGTCGACGCGCCGCCGTTCGACGTGATGGGCGTCGGCCGGATGGCGGCGATCCAGGACCCGACCCTCGCCCGGGTCAACCTGTGGCAGCCGGGCACCTCGATCGGCACCGAGCGCGCCAACGAGCCGGGGACGCCGATCTGGAACGAGCTGGTCACCCCGGACCCGGAGAAGGCGCTCGCCTTCTACGCCGAGGTGCTCGGGATGGGGAGCCAGGACAGCGAGCAGACGGAGGGCTACACCACCGTCACGAACGCCGCCGGCGAGGTCGTGGGCGGCAGCATGCCCCCGCAGATGGACGGCATCCCGCCGCACTGGAACGTCTACTTCAACGTCGCTGACGTGGACGCCACCGAGGCCCGGATCACCGAGCTCGGCGGGACCACGGTCGCGCCGGCTTTCGACGTGCCCGGCGTCGGCCGGATGGGCGTGTACGCCGACCCGCAGGGCGGCATGTTCAACATCATGGCGGCGGCAGCCGAAGGCTGATTCCTGCATGAGGGCGGTCATCGGGCCTGTCGAGGTGGCGTGAGCAAGGCAGGGCCCGGTCCACGCCCGCTCACTTGTCCCGGAACTCGCTGGCCGGGTACACCCCGAGGATCTTCACCTCGGTCGTGAAGAACGCCAGCTCCTCCAGGGCGTTGCTCAGACCGGGGTCCTCGGGGTGGCCGTCCACCTCGGCCAGGAACTGGGTGGCGGCGAAGTGGCCGCCGACCATGTAGCTCTCCAGCTTGGTCATGTTCACGCCGTTGGTCGCGAATCCGCCGAGCGCCTTGTAGAGCGCGGCGGGCAGGTTGCGGACGTTGAAGATGAAGCTCGTGACGACCGGCCCGTTGCCGAGCGGCGCCTCGACGTACTCGGGGGAGAGGACGACGAACCGGGTGGTGTTGTGGTCCTCGTCCTCGACGTCGTCGGCCAGGATGTCGAGACCGTAGATCTCCGCGGCGAGCGGTGGCGCGATCGCCGCCTGCGTCGGGTCGTTCGCCTCGGCCACCTCGCGGGCCGCGCCGGCGGTGTCGCCGGAGATGACCGGGGTCAGGTCGTGCTGGCGGATGATCCGGCGGCACTGGCCGAGCGCGTGCACGTGGCTGTGCACGGTCCGGATCGTCTCCAGCGAGGCGCCCGGGGTCGCCATCAGGCTGAACTGGATGCGCAGGAAGTGCTCACCGATGATGTGCAGGTTCGACGAGGGCAGGAAGTGGTGGATGTCGGCGACGCGGCCGGCGATCGAGTTGTCGATCGGGATCATCGCGAGCTCGGCCTCGCCGTTCTCGACCGCGGCGAAGACGTCCTCGAAGGAGGCGCAGGGCACCGGCTCCCAGTCCGGGTACTGCTGCCGGCAGACGATGTGGGAGTTGGCGCCGGGTTCGCCCTGGTAGGCGATGCGTCGTGCGGTCACCGGCCGAGTTTCCCACAGCGGGCGGCGCGTGCCTCCGGGGCGACCGGGCGCCGGGCTCCTAGGGTGGTTTCGGTGAACACGGTGCTCTCGGTCCTCGCCCTCCTGGTGGCCCTCGCGTCGCTCGGCCTGGTGCTGCAGCAGCGCCGGGCGCCCGGTGCGACCGAGCCCGGCGACGTGTCCGACCTGCCCGAGGACGCGCTCGGCCTGCGGCACGAGGTGGCCGCGCTGCGTGCCGAGGCCGCGACCGCGCTCCAGCACCTCGCCGTGGTCCGGTACGACGCGTACGCCAGGGGGTCCGATGCCAACCTGGGCGGCGCGCTCTCCTGGTCCCTGGCGCTCCTCGACGACCACGGCGACGGCACCGTGATCACCTCGATCCACGGGCGCAGCGAGGCCCGGACCTACGCCAAGACGATCAGCGCCTGGCGCTGCGACCAGCCGCTCTCCCCGGAGGAGGAGGAAGCGGTCGGCCAGGCCCGCGGCTGATCCGCTAAGCCGCGACGGGGGCGAGGTAGAACACCGGGATCACCCGGTCGGTGCGCTCGGCGTACCTGGCGTAGTTCGGCCAGGTCCGCAGCATGTGCGCCCAGGCCTCGTCCCGCTCCTCGCCGCCGACCTCGTGCGGCACCGCCTCGGTGGTGACCCGGTCGACCGCGACCGTGACCCGGTCGGCGGCGCGCACGTTCAGCACCCACGCCGGGGCTTTCGGGCCGCCGAAGTTCGACCCGGCCACCAGGAAGCCCTGGCGGTAGGGGACGCAGAGCATCGGCGTCGAGCGCGGCTGCCCGGACTTCCGGCCGACCACGGTCAGCACCATGCTGGGCAGCCCGGCGAGCCGCAGCAGGGACAACCGGCCGCCGGTGATCCGCTGCAGGAACATGTCGATCGCGGTGATCTGCGGGAGGAACCGGGGCAGCCAGGAGATGCCGCCGATCTTGATCGCGAGCGGGGTGAACAGACCCATGCCCGGGATCCTAGGGCGGGTCAGCGCGGGACGCGGACCAGCAGCCGGCCGTGCAGGCACTCGGCCCGCAGCTCGCGACCCGACGCGATCAGGTCGCCGTCGAGCTGGCGCGGCGCCGACGCGCTCGCCCGTACGACGACCGAGCGTCCCGACATCCGGGTGATGGTCTCGTCGGTGCGCTTGTTCCGGGTCAGGATCCGGGCGGCCAGCGGCACCCAGGACAGGAACCGGCGCGGGTAGAGCAGCACGACGTCGAGCTGGCCGTCGTCGATCGCGGCGTCGGGGATCAGCGGCATCCCGGCCTGGAGATAGCCGACGTTGCCGATCACGACGGTCCGGGCGCGGTGCGTCGTCGGCTCGCCGCCGTCGACCGAGACCTCCACCTTGATCGCCGGGAACATCAGCGCCTTCAGGGCGGACCAGGCGTAGGCGAGCCAGCCGATCTTCTTCTTGAAGTCCTCGTTGACGCCCTCCATCATGGCGGCGTCGAAGCCCATCCCGGCCATCACCAGGAAGTTCGCCTCGTCCATCTCGTCGCCGGTCACCCGGACCATGTCGATGGCCCGGTCCTGGCCGTTGAGCGCGACGTCGACGGCGGCACGCAGGTAGAGCGGGACGGAGAGGTTGCGGGCGAGCAGGTTCCCGGTGCCGGCGGGCACGATGCCGACCGGGACACCGGTGCCGGCGAGCTCCTCGCAGACCGCCCGGATGGTGCCGTCGCCGCCGATCGCGATCACCAGGTCGACGCCCGAGACGGCGGCCTCGTGCGCCATCCCGTAGCCGGTGTCCTCGACGGTGGTCTCCCACCAGGAGACGCCGCTCCAGCCGGACTCGGCCGCCATCTTGTCGACCATCGCCCGGAAGCCGGCCGGGTCGTCGACCTTGATCGGGTTGAGGATCGCCGCGACCCGGCGGGTGGTGGTGGGGATCGCCTCGGGGAGCGGGTCGTTGTCCCGGGCGATCGAGCGCGGCTGGGGGTCGAAGACGAGCAGGCCGACCAGGACCACGAACGCGCCCAGCAGGTACCCGCCGATCACGTCGCTGAGGTAGTGGACGCCCAGGAAGATCCGGTCGGCGCCGACGACGAGCGCGACCAGGACGGCGACGGTCCCGATCAGCCGGCGCAGGCCGCGGCGGCGTACGAGCATGGTGGCCAGCACGATCGTCACACCGGCGGCGGCCGCTATCCCCGAGGCGTGCCCGGAGGGGAAGGAGGCCGAGTGCAGCGTCTGGATCGGGACGTCCCAGACCGGGCGGTCGCGGTCGACGAGCTGCTTGAGCAGGCGGGTCGCCAGGCCGGTCACCGCCATCACCCCGGCGGTCCAGATCGCGGCCCGCCGGTAGCCCTTGAACGCGAGCGCCACCACGACGACCGCGGTGAGGACCGTCATCGCCAGGGTGCCGGCGGCGTGGGCGGTGCCGATCGCCGCCGAGCGCAGCCAGTCGTGCTCCGAGGTCACCTCGAACGGCCAGGTGGCGACCCGGTCGTCGAGGTCGAGCAGGAACGCGGCCTCGTTGCTCACCAGCACGGCCAGGGCCGTGAAGAGCAGCGCGCAGGCCACGGCCCAGGAGAGCACCGTCCAGCGCTGACGGGGGGACTCGATCACGGCGCGATGGTAACCGCCGGGCCGGCGTCCGGCGGCCGGCGTCCGCCCAGGTGGCAGCCCAGGTGGCTGCCCAGGTGGCTGCCCAGGTGGCTGCCCCTGGAGGAGTCCTTCTGCCACACTCGGAGCAAGTGCAGTTCGGCCCACGACGTCCGCCGGGAGTACCGATGACGTTCCTTTCCCGCACCCGTGCAGGGCTCGCCGGCGGTGTGCTGCTGGCCGTCGCACTGCTCGCCGCCGGGTGCGGGGACGAGCCGTCGGCAGCCGGCCCCACGGAGTCGGCGTCGCCGTCGTCCGCGGCCACGGACGGCTACTGGCTGCTGCGGTTCAACACCGCCGAGGGTGCCGACGGCGAGGAGTCCCGCGCCGTCCTGGTCCGCTACGACCCGGGCACCGGCGCCGCGCAGGTACGACGCCTGCCGGGTGTCCTCGCCGGCGACGCGTACGCCGACCAGCAGGCGCTGCTGCTCTCCGCGGACCACGCCTGGAGCCTGCTCGACACCCGGGTCGCGGACGCCGACGCCAAGGCCGGGCGGGTCACGCTCTACGCGGTCGACGGCGAGGGGCAGCGCGCGGTGCCGGTGCGGACCTGGTCCGGCCAGCCCGGACTGGTCCCGGCCGCGGCGGCCTTCGACCCCGAGAACCCGTCCCTGCTGCGGGTGGTGGACTCGGCGAACCGGGTCTGGAAGGTCGACCTGGGGAAGGAGAAGGCCACCCAGGACGGGACCCTCCCGCTGAAGGACGGCTGGATCTTCGGCAACGGCTTCGACAAGAACACCGGTGAGCCGTACGTCGAGTCGATCGACAGCGACGAGACGGTCCCGGCCGGCAACGGCGACTCCGACCTCCGACCGGTGCGGCGCCAGGGCGGCACCCTGCTCTCCTACGACGGCACCCCGGTCGAGGGCCTGCCGGAGATGCCCTGCGGGTTCGCCGGCGGCTTCACCACGAAGGCCGGCGAGACCTGGCTGTTCTGCGCCGACACCCCGAGCATCCGGGCCTACCGGGTCGAGAAGGGCGGCAGCACCTGGAAGCAGGTCGGTACGCCGTCGCGCGACGTCGTCCCCGGCGTCGCCTCCGAGCTGGCCGTGGTACTCCCGCCCGTTCCTGAGGCCCCGGTCTCCTGAGGCGGCCGGTCTCCTGAGGCCGGCCGGAGGAGGGCTGGGGAAACCGTTACCGGGACCGCGGCCTCCGGCGGATATCCTCACCGGGTGATCGATCCGCGCCTGCTCCGAGAGAACCCCGACCTGATCCGCGCCGCCCAGGCCAAGCGCGGGCTCTCCGGGGACGTGGTCGACGTCGCGCTCGCCGCGGACGAGGGGCGCCGAGCCGCGATCATCGCCTTCGAGGCGCTCCGCGCGGAGCAGAAGCAGCTGAGCAAGCAGATCCCGCAGGCGCAGGGCGAGGAGAAGGCCGCGCTGCTGGAGCGGACCAAAGGTCTCTCGGCCGAGGTGAAGGCCGCGGAGGCCGCCGCCGGCGAGGCCGAGCAGGCCTGGCGCGACGCGGTGCTGGCGATCCCGAACCCGGCCGCCGACGAGGCGCCGGCCGGCGGCGAGGACGACTTCGTCGTGCTCGAGACCGTCGGCACGCCGCGAGACTTCGCGGCCGAGGGCTTCGAGCCCCGCGACCACGTCGAGCTCGGCCGGATCCTCGGCGCGATCGACCTCGACCGCGGCGCGAAGGTCTCCGGGTCGCGCTTCTACTTCCTCACCGGCGTCGGCGCCGAGCTGGAGTTCGCGCTCATCAACCTCGCCATGGAGCAGGCCCGTGAGGCCGGGTTCACCCAGGTGATCGCGCCGTCGCTGGTCAAGCCGGAGGCGATGGCCGGGACCGGCTTCCTCGGCCAGGCCGCCGACGACGTCTACCGGATCGAGGGCCAGGACATGTACCTGGTCGGCACCTCGGAGGTGCCGATGGCGGCGTACCACTCCGAGGAGATCCTGGACGCGGCCTCGCTGCCGCGCCGGTACGCCGCGTTCAGCCCGTGCTTCCGCAAGGAGGCCGGCTCGCACGGCAAGGACACCAAGGGCATCATCCGGGTGCACTGGTTCGACAAGGTGGAGATGTTCGTCTACACCACCACCGAGGACTCCTACGCCGAGCACCAGCGGCTGCTGGCCTGGGAGAAGGAGTTCCTCGACAAGCTCGAGCTGGCCTACCGGGTCATCGACGTGGCCGCCGGCGACCTCGGCCTGTCGGCGCAGCGGAAGTTCGACTGCGAGGCCTGGATCCCGACGCAGGGCAAGTACCGCGAGCTCACCTCGACGTCGAACTGCACCGAGTTCCAGACCCGGCGCCTGGAGACCCGCGGCCGCTTCCCCGGCGAGGACGGCAAGCAGGAGGTCCGGCCGATCTCGACGCTGAACGGCACGCTCTGCGCGATGACCCGGACGATCGTCGCGATCCTGGAGACCCACCAGCAGCCGGATGGCTCGGTACGGGTGCCGAAGGCGCTGCAGAAGTGGCTGGGCCGCGAGGTGCTCACCCCGGTCGCCGGGGCCTGAGCGTGGTGTCCGAGGGGGACGCCCGGAGCGTGGGCCAGGGCTGGACGCCCCGGCTCGTCGCGCTCGACATCGACGGCACCCTGCTGATCCCGGACCTGGAGAACGGGTTCGCCTCGGAGGTGATGACCGACGCCGTGCGCGAGGCCGTGCTGGCGATCGCGCGGGCGGGCGCGCACGTCGTGCTCGCCTCCGGCCGGGCGCCGCTGAGCATGGCCGGCGTCGCCGACCGGATCGGCCTGACCGAGCTCGTCCAGGAGCTGCGCGGCGACCGGTTGCACGTGGTCGCCTCGAACGGCTCGGTGGTCTTCCGGCACGCGCCGATGGAGGTCGTCCACGAGGTCACCTTCGACGCCGGCGAGGCCGTGCGGACGGTGTTGGAGCACGTGCCGGGCGCCGCGGTCGCGGTCGAGGAGCACGGGATCGGCTACCGGGTGAACCGGCTCTTCCCGCCGGGCGAGCTCGACGGCGAGATGATCATCTGCGACCTCGAGGAGATGATCTCGACCGACGTGAGCCGCGTGATCATCCGCGACCCGGACTCGACCTCGGAGGACTTCGTCAACCTGGCCAAGCAGCTCGGCCTGCACGGCACCAACTACTTCATCGGCTGGACCGCGTGGCTCGACCTGGCGCCCGAGGGTGTCAGCAAGGCCAGCGGCCTGCAGTGGGTGTGCCAGGAGCTCGGGGTGGACGCCGCGGACGTGCTCGCGATCGGGGACGGCCGCAACGACATCGAGATGCTCACCTGGGTCGGTCGCGGCGTGGCCATGGGCCAGGCGCCGGACGTGGTCAAGGAGGCCGCCGACGCCGTCGTACCGACGGTCCGCGAGGACGGCGCCGCGGTCGAGCTGCGTCGGTGGTTTCGTGACGGGCGCGGAGCGCCCTCCTCAACCCAAGGGCTTCCGTGACCGCACCCGACCAGCCGGACCTGCTCGTCACCACCGCCCGGCTGCGGCTGGAGCTGGTCGGCTACGAGGAGGCGCAGGCGATGCTCGCCGGCGGGCGGGGTCCGGCCTTCGCGCCGGGGTACCCGCGGCAGGACGACCTGGACGCGGCGTCGATGGTCCGCGACGACGGCAGCACCTGGGGTCCGCGGCACGTCGTCCGCGCGTTCGACTCGCTGGTGGTCGGTGGGATCGGCTTCTTCGGCCCGCCGGCGCCGGCCGATGACGGCGTGGCCGAGGTCGAGGTCGGCTACGGGCTCGTCGAGGACGCCCGCGGGCACGGCGCGGCCACCGAGGCGCTGCGCGGCCTGCTCGAGCAGACCGACCGGCTCGGCGTCCGGGTCCGGGCGAGCGTGGAGCCGGGCAACTCCGCGAGCGTGCGCGTGCTCGCCAAGTGCGGCTTCACGGGGCTGCGCGGAAGCGACGAGGACGGCAACCTGGTGATGGTCCGGCCGCTGCGGTGAGGTCGGCGGGGACCTCGCCGGGCTTCGAGGCTCCTACGCTCCTGCGTCGCTCCGGAGCACCTCAACCACCGAAGCCCGGGTCGCGGCCGATGAACCCCATCAGCCGGTCCTGCGCGCTGGCGTCGGCGGGGACGTCGACCTTCGGTCCGTACTGACCGCTCTGGCGGAGCATCTCGTCGAGCGGCTCCATGCCGGCGAGCATCGCGGCGCACCGCTCCTCGCCGAGGTCGACCTGCTGGCCGGTGGCGCGGGCGAGGTCCCAGGAGTGCAGCAGGACGTCGGAGCTGTAGAACCGGTCGACCGCCTGGTCGACCGGCAGCGCGCCGAGGTGCGGGTTGGTCAGGGTTCGGTCCGGCGTGCGCGGGTCCTCCAGCAGCGCCTGGACCGCGTCCCGGTGGTGCGCCCAGGCGGCAGCGGGGTCCTCGGCCGCGTCCGGCCCGGGGGGCAGGGTGACGTCGGAGCCGGAGGAGAGCAGCGCGGGCAGCCACTCGACCAGGTGTCCCACGACGTCGCGCGCCGCCCAGCCGTCGACCGGAGCGGGTGCGTCCCAGCCGTCGGGCGCGACGCCGTCGACGACGCCGGAGAAGATCGCGGCGTAGGCGCGGTGGGTATCGGCGGGGGTGGGCTGCGACATGTCCGACTCCTTGTCAACCAAACGGTTGAATACACACTAGCCCGCGATCCTGCGCAGGGGAAGGCCGTTAGTCTCGCCGGGTGACCGTGCCCGTGCGACTGATCGCCACCGACCTCGACGGCACCCTGGTCCACTCCGACGGCAGCGTGACCCCCCGGACCCGCGCGGCCCTCGCGGCCGCCGAGGCGAGCGGCGTCGACGTGGTCTTCGTCACCGGCCGGCCGCTGCGCTGGGCCGAGGACGTCTTCGAGCACGTCGGCGGCCACGGCCACGCGATCATCTCCAACGGAGCGCTGCTCTGGGACGTCGCCGCCGCGGCCCCCGCCCTGGAGCGGGCGATCACGCCGGAGGTCGCGGCCCGGGTCGCCGACCTGCTCCGGGAGGCGATCCCCGGCACGCACTACGCCGTCGAGACCCTCGAGGGGATCGCGCTGGAGACCGGCTTCCTGGAGCGCTACCCGGTGCCCGACGGCGCCCGGCGCGGCAGCTTCGCCGAGATCGCCGACCGGCCGGCGTACAAGCTGCTCGCCCGGCACGAGGAGCTCGGCCCGCAGGAGTTCTGGGACCGGGCGCTCGAGGCCGCCGGCGACGTCGTCGAGATCACCTGGTCCTCGACCACGGCGCTGCTGGAGATCAGCGCGTACGACGTCACCAAGGCCTCCACCCTCGAGGTGTTCTGCACGGGGCGCGGGATCGACCGCGCCGAGGTGGTCGCCTTCGGGGACATGCCGAACGATCTGCCGATGCTCGCCTGGGCCGGGACGTCGTACGCGATGGCCAACGCGCACCCGACCGTCCGCGCGGCTGCCGACCACCTCGCCCCGCCGAACGACGAGGACGGTGTGGCCCAGGTCATCGAGCGGCTCCTCGACACCGCGACCGGCGCCCGACGAGACTGAGCCCATGCCCTTCCCCCGACGCGGCCGCTCGCCCCGGCGCGCCCTCGCCTCGCTGCTCGTCGTCCTCGGCACCTGCGCCGGCATGGTGCTGCTGACCCCGAGCGTCGCGCTGGCCTGCAGCTGCGTGCGCTCCTCGGTCGCCGATCAGGTGGACCGGGCGGACACGGTCGTCGGCGGTGAGCTGGAGTGGGCGACGACCAACGGCCAGGAGCGGACCTACGGCCTCAAGGTCGACGAGGTCTACAAGGGCGTCGCCGGCATCCGGGAGAAGGTCGTCAGCCCGGCGTCCGACGCCGCCTGCGGCCTCGGTGAGCTCACCACCGGCGAGCGCTACGTCTTCTTCATCCACGGCCGCCACCCCGGCCGGATGACCGCCGACCTCTGCGGGGGCAGCACCTCCTACACCGACGACGTCGTGCTCCAGGTGCAGGCGAAGACCAAGGGACCGTTCGAACCACTGCCCACCTTCGGGGACACCCCGCCCCCCGAGGACGGCGGCCCGGACCTGGTCCGGATAGCCGGTATCGGCGCGTTCGTGGTCGCCTTCGGCGTGGGCGCCGTGGCCCTCGTACGCCGCCGCCGCACCGGCGTGGACCGCCCGCGCCGCTGACTCGTCCTACAAGTACATGCCCCCGGAGCTGGCGCCCGAGGAGTCGCCCTCCTGCGGAGCACCCGGCATCCCCGGCGGCATCGATCCGGGCGGGAGCGCACGACGCATCTGCTCCAGCTGCGCCCGGGCCGCCATCTGCTGGGCGTAGATCGCCGTCTGGATGCCGTGGAACAGGCCCTCCAGCCAGCCGACCAGCTGGGCCTGCGCGATCCGCAGCTCGGACTCCGAGGGGGTCTGGTCGCCGAACGGGTGGATCAGCCGGTCGAGCTCCTCGCCGAGCTCGGGTGCCAGGCCCTCCTTGAGCTCGACGATCGAGGTCTGCAGCACCGAGGCGAGCCGGGTGCGGCCGGCCTCGTCGACCGGGGCGGCCTTGACCTCCTCCAGCAGCATCCGGATCATGCTGCCGATCCGCATCACCTTCGCGGGCTCCTCGACCAGGCCGGCCGGGTCCTCGCCCTCCGCCCCGTCGTCCGCGACCTGGTCGGAATCGGGTGCGACCGCCGGCTCGCCCTGCGGGTCGATGATCATCACGCGGGGATCGGGCTGTTCCTCAGACTGGCTGGACATGCGGCGAGCCTAGCCCGGGCCGTGCAGGCATCCCACGGTTCGGCCCCGTCGCGGCCCGGGAACCTGCTTCAATGCCGCCCATGACGCCGCCCCTGACGTTGCGCTCCACCTCCCTGCTCGCCGTCCTCGCGCTCCTGCCCGTGCTCGCCCTCTCCGGCTGCGGCGGGGACGAGCGGACCGCGGCCGCGCCGGATCCCTCGCCGTCGGCGACGTTCGTGCCGGAGTCCCGGATCAAGGTCAGCGCCGCGCTGCCGCAGGGTTTCCCGAAGGACGACGTCCCGCTGCTCGACTCGCCCGTCGCGGCCGCCTCGGCGGGCGAGCCCGGGAGCGGCTACGCCTGGTCGGTCGTGATGCAGCCGGCCGGTGACGTCGAGGACGTCGTCGACGACGCCGGCGACCTGCTCGACGAGGCCGGCTACGCGGCCGGGGCGAAGACCGACGCCGGCCGTCTCCAGGTCCGCAGGTACGACAACGACGACTACTCGGTCAGCCTGACGGTCGTCGGGACCGAGACCGGCACCTCGGTGACCTACCTGATCACCGAGAAGTAGGAGATCCCTACATCCGCAGCAGGATCTTGCCGGTGTGCTCGCCGGCATCCATCAGGGCGTGCGCCTTCGCCACGTCGTCCAGGTCGAGCTCGGCCTCGATCACCGGGCGGATGGTGCCGTCGGCGACCAGCGGCCAGACGTGCTCCTCCACGGCGCTGCAGATCGCGGCCTTCTCCTCGGTGGGGCGGGCGCGCAGCGTGGTCGCGAACACGGCGGCCCGCTTCCCCATCAGGGCCGCCAGGTCGAGCTCGCCCCGGGTCCCGCCCTGCATCCCGATGGTGACCAGCCGACCCCCGGTGGCCAGCGCCTTGACGTTGCGCTCCAGGTACTTGGCGCCCATCACGTCGAGGATCACGTCGGCCCCGCCGGCCTCGCGGAGGATCTGGACGAAGTCCTCCTCGCGGTAGTCGATCGCCCGCTCGGCGCCCAGGCTCTCGCAGAAGGCCCGCTTCTCCGGCGTGCCGGCGGTGGTGAAGACCCGCGCTCCCAGCGCGTGCGCGGCCTGGATCGCGAAGGTGCCGATGCCGCCCGCGCCCCCGTGCACCAGCAGGGTCTCGCCGGGTTCGAGGTGGGCGAGCATGAAGACGTTCGACCAGACGGTGCAGGCCACCTCGGGCAGCGCGGCCGCGTGCACCAGGGAGACCCCGGACGGCACCCACATCAGCTGCCCGGCCGGGACGGCCACCTGCTCGGCGTACCCGCCGCCGGCCAGCAGCGCGCACGCCTCGTCCCCGACCGCCCAGCCGGTGACGCCCTCACCGACGGACTTCACGATCCCCGAGCACTCCAGCCCGAGCACGTCGCTGGCCCCGGGCGGCGGCGGGTAGAAGCCCTGCCGCTGCAGGGTGTCGGCCCGGTTGACCGCCGACGCGGTCACCTCCAGCACCACCTCGCCGGGCCCCGGCTCGAGGTCGGGCAGCTCGGTGACGGTGAGGGCCTCGGGCCCTCCGGGAACGGGGACGACGACGGCACGCATGGGCATCAGCGTAGGGCCCGGGCGCATCGGCTCCGCGACCCCGCCGCGCCCGGCTCAGGCGTCGACGGACTCCAGCTCTTCCTCGACCTCGGGGTCGTCGTCCTCGTGCGCGACGTCGTACGCCGACTTGTCCCAGCGCCGGGCCAGGTCGATGGCCGCGGCAGCGAGCCGCTCGACCGCCTCCTGGTCGCCGTCGGTCCGGGCGGCGGCGTACCCGAGCAGGAACGCGGTGATCGGTGCAGCCGGGCGCTCGACCTGGTGCGCGGCCTCCCGGGCCACGTCGAGGATGAGCGCCTCGTCGAGATCGATCTCGACGTCGAGGGCGTCGCAGAGCTCGTCGATCCAGTCGTGCAGGTTCACGTTTCCCACAATTGCCGACCTCCGGCGGAGGCGCAAGAGGTCCGACTGCCCAGGTCAGTCGCCCAGGGCCTCGCGCAGCCGGAGGAGGTCCTCCCAGGTGTCGACGTCCCGGGTCTCCGGCCCGACCGCGGGCACGTGCTCGAGGCGCAGGGTGTGCACGAGGGCCTTCATCGACAGGCCGTGCTCCTCCTCGTACGACGGGCGCACCCGCTGCAGCGAGTCGGTCGAGTAGAGCGCGCAGAGGTACTGGAGACGGCGGCTGTCGTCGATGAGCGCCGCACCGTCGTACCGGGCGGCCTCGGCGAGACGCCGCACGGTCCAGCTGGTCACCAGCGGCATGTCGACGGCGAGCGCGAGCACCCAGTCGGGTCGGCGCGCGAAGCAGCGGAGCCCGGCGAGCAGGCCGGCCGCGGGTCCGCCGCCGGGCGGGTCCTCGCGGGTGAAGGTGACCGGGCGGCTGGTCGGCACGTCGGGTCCGACCACGACCACCTCGGCGGCGTCGACCACCGCGCCGAGCGCGTGCTCGAGGAGGGTGAGCCCGCCGAGCTCGACGGACGCCTTGTCCGCACCGTCCAGCCGGACGGCACCGCCGCCGGTGAGGATCACCGCGCCCAAGCGCGCGCCGGTCCGGGCTGTCTCCACGCGTGCAGTCTGCCACCGCGGACGGTGGCAGACTGCACGCATGGGTGAGCAGCTGCGGGTGGCGGTCTGGCAGCACGCGGCGTCCCTGGACCCGGCCGAGAACCGCGCGGCCCTGAGCGCGCTCGCGCCGGAGGTCGGCGGCACCGACCTGCTCGTGCTCCCCGAGGCCTCCGCGCGTGACTTCGGCGAGCCCGGCTCCGCCCTCGGCCCGTACGCCGAACCGCTGGACGGGCCGTACGCCGGGGCGCTCGCCGCACTGGCCGCCGACCGCGGCACTGCCGTCCTCGCGGGCATGTTCGAGACCAGCGAGGACCCGGAGCGCCCGTTCAACACCCTCGTCCTCGCCGGGCCGGACGGCGGGCGGGCCGCGACGTACCGGAAGATCCACCTCTACGACTCCTTCGGCCAGCGCGAGTCCGACCTCGTCACCGCCGGGCCGCTGACGCCCGTGGTGACCCGCGTGGCCGACCTGTCGGTCGGGCTGATGACCTGCTACGACCTGCGCTTCCCCGAGCTCGCCCGGGCGCTCTCCGCGGCCGGTGCGGACGTGCTCGTGCTTCCGGCCGCCTGGGTGGCCGGGCCGCTCAAGGTGGACCAGTGGCGGACCCTGGTGCGGGCGCGCGCGATCGAGAACCTGTGCTGGGTGGTCGCGGCGGCGCAGCCCGGGCCGCGCTACTCCGGGCACTCGATGGTGGTCGCGCCGACCGGTGAGGTCGTCGCCGAGGCCAGTGAGGGCGAAGAGCTCCTCCGGGCGACGCTCGACCTGGACGCCGTCCGGGAGGCCCGGCAGCGCAACACCTCGTTGGGCAACCGGCGGCTGTGACCGCGTTGGTACGCTGAAACGTCCGTCGAGCAATCCAGACGAAGGTGGAGCAGGTGTCCGGTCCTGACCGTATGCCCGGTCGCCGCCGGGCACTTCCGAGCGACTCGGAGACGGCGGCCCCGGAGCCGGACAACGGCACCGATCCCGCGTTCCCGGGCTCGAAGCACGCCCGTCCGCCCGCGCGCCCGGCCTCGCGCCCGCCGGCCGTCGGCCCGGTACTCGTCCCGTCGGGCGAGCGTCCGGCGGCGCGGCCGCCCGGCTCGCGCCGAGCCGACCGGCCGACCCGCGTCGGCCCGGGACCGGACCCGCTCGCCGACGTGGTCGCCCGCGGCGCCGGCAGCAGCACCCCCGGCGCCCGCCGTGCCCTCCCGCCGACACCGACACCGACACCGACACCGACACCCACTCCGGCCCCGGCAGCGGCCCCGACACCGGCCCCGACACCGGCACCCGCGCCTGTCGCGACCCCGATCCCCGCGCCGGCTGCTCCTGCGCCCGCGCCGGCTGCTGCGGTGCCCGCTCCGGCACCCGCAGCGGCACCCCCCGCTCCGGCCCCGCGGCCCGAGCCGGCACCCGTGCGTACCGCGGAGAAGCCGGCCACCGAGCCGCTGCGCGGCGACCCGTCGGTCCTCGAGCACCCGGTGACGAACGGCCGCTCGGCACGGACCCAGCCGCGGGTCCGGCAGACGATGCGGTCCCCCCAGCGGTCCGCCCCCAAGCCACCGCCCCCGGCGCCGCGGCGGCGTACCGAGCCGGAGCGGACCGCGCCCCCGCTGCGCGAGCGGGTCCTGCGCAGCATCGGCGTCCGGGCCGGGTGGCTGGTCGTCGTGATCGCCGGCGCCGCGGGCGTGCTCGCCACCCGCACCTTCGACGGCGTACCGGACCTCGTCCGGGAGGTCGGCGCCGCACTCGTCTCGGTGGGGCTCGCCTGGGGGCTCGGTGTCCGCACCGGCGGCCGTCCGTTCTGGGCCGCGGGCCTGAGCGCGGCCCTCGCCGTGGGCGCGATCGTCTCCGGCTGGGAGCCGCTGCTCGCCGGCGCCTCGGTCGGCACCGGCGTGCTCGCCGCGACCCTGGCGGTGATGTCCACCGTGCCCGCCGCCACCTTCGGGATCGCGCTCCGCGAGGTGCTGGTCGCGACGGCGATCGCCTGGGTCGGCGCGTTCGGCGTCGTCGGCTACGGCTCCGGCTCGCAGCCGCAGGTCGACCCGAACCGGTTCGGCTACGTCGTCCTCGGGCTCTCCCTGGCCGGTGCCTTCGCCCTCGTCTACCGGCTCGGCGCGGGTCTGCACGGCCTCGGCCGCCGCGGCTACGCGGTCGCCGTGGGCGGCGTGCTGATGCTCGCGCTGGCGCTGGCCTACAGCGAGGCGCTGGCGCACTGGGGCTCGCGCGAGATGGTCGGCTCGCTGGACGACCTGCGCGCCTCGATCCGCTCGACCTTCGGCGCGGTGGCGCACCCGATCGTCTCGCTGCTCGGCTACCCGGCGCTGGTCTGGGGCGTCTTCATGCGCGCCCGGCGCCGGCAGGGCTGGTGGGTCTGCGCCTTCGGCGTGGCCGCGACGGCGCCGATCGCGACCCGTCTCGTCGGCGGTGACCTCGAGCCGGGCGCCATCGCGCTCGGGGGCCTCTACAGCTTCGCCGTCGGGGTCGTGATCGGCTACCTGGTGATCCGCGTCGAGCAGTTCCTCACCGGCAGCCACGGCCGCCGGGCCCGCCGCGACGAGGAGGCCGTCGCCCACCGGCCCGAGCCCGGACGCACCCGGCCGCTGCACTGAACGCGCGAGTAACCGCGGTCCCCCTGTAGCGTCGCCGCATGGCTCGACCGACGACTACCGAGATCCTCGCCGAGATGGTAGCCAGCGTGCTCTCGGTCGCGGTAGCCCCGGGCGAACGGATCGAACCCGGCACCACGGTGATGCTGCTGGAGTCGATGAAGATGGAGATCCCGGTGCTCGTCGAGCACGGCGGGACCGTCCTCGAGGTCCGGGTCGCGCCCGGCGACGTGATCCAGGAGGGCGACGTCCTCGTCGTCCTCGACCACGGCTGAGGTCCTAGACTCGCCCACGAGCGTCGCGGGGTGACCCGGCCGGACGCGAGGAGGGGTGCCGGAGTGGCCTATCGGAACCGCCTTGAAAGCGGTCGTAGGGAGACCTACCGCGGGTTCGAATCCCGCCCCCTCTGCTGCCGCTGCCGATTCGACCGACCATGAGGCCGGATCCAACGGTGCTTACTCCGACCCGCCGATCTCCATCGAGACCGAGTCGTAGACCAGGTCGTGCATCTTCTGCCGGTAGTGCTCGAGGTCGTTGAGCAGGCGGCGTACCTCGGAGGCGACGCGTTCCGTGTCGAGCCGGTCCAGGACCGTGTTGCCCAGGGCGGTGATGCGCGCCAGCAGCTGTTGGCGCTCGCGGTCGCTGGTCCCGCTGCGCGCGGCGAGCCAGCCGTCCCAGGAGGTGAACCGTTCGTCGCCGAGGGCATCGCGCACCTCGGAGAGACGTAGCCGCATCGTGCGGCGCCAGCCGGTGGTCGTTCGGCTTCCGTCGAGCGTCTGGCGCAGCTCGGAAATCGCTGTTTCCAGGGTCATGGCCACCACCTCACGAGGGGGTTCGTGCGTTGGAGGGAATCTGAGTGTGACCCAGCCCACACCGCGAGGCAAGACCTGTTCGTCCCAATTCCTCGGCAGGCACGGCGTGCCGCGTCCGGCTGCGCCGGACCGGCGGCCGACCCCGGCTGCGCCGGGCCGCGGTCCACCAGATGTAATCGGGGGGTGAACGGCACCGAATCCCGCGACTACGGCCTGGCCGCGCCGCTGCGCGCACGCCTGATGGGCACGTTCCTGGCCGGCATCGGCCTGGTCCTGCTGCTGATGACCGTCCTGGTCGCGGTCCTCCGGCTTCCCCAGGACCTGCTCACCGCGCTGGTGGTCCTCGTGCTGGTCGGCATCTTCGCGCTCGGCTTCTTCCTGGTCCGGCGCTGGTACGTCGTGCGCCTCGACGACACCGGATACCAGATCCGCTTCGTCCGCGGCGCCGGCGCGACCCGGGCCCGCTGGGCCGACGTCGACAACCTGACCACCGCCGTGGTCGGCGGCACCGAGTGCGTCCTGCTGCGGCTGCGCGACGGTCGCCAGACGACGATCCCGGTCAACGTCATCGAGGGCGACCGCGAGGAGTTCGTGGACGAGCTCCGGCGGCGTCTGGACACCGGCCACGGGTACCGCAGGATCTGACCCGGACACCCGGTACCGGGGCCGATTTCCCGGACGGCGACCGGGTGGGTAATCTTGCCCTCGCTGTCTGGAGGTGTCGCCTAGTCCGGTCTATGGCGCCCGCCTGCTAAGCGGGTTTGGGGCTACAACCCCATCGAGGGTTCAAATCCCTCCACCTCCGCCAGAACGAGCACCTCCGCCCTGGGCAACCAGGGCGGAGCTTGCTCCGCCAGACCGAGCACCTCCGCCCTGGGCAACCAGGGCGGAGCTTGCTCCGCCAGATTGCGAGCCCCGCCTGGGAATTCCCCGGCGGGGCTTCGTGCTTTCTGCGCGTGCTTGCACAAATTTGCAGGAAGGTGCAGTGCATCTTCCTGAGGCAGCCTCCGTACTGGTCTGCACCGGGGCACTGCGGGAGGATAGGGACATCCGGTCGCGTCCCCTGAGCGCCCGGCGAAATTGGGAGGCACCCACCTGATGAGCACTATGAAGAAGCTGGCGGCTCTGGCCGCGGCAGCGGTTCTCGCGACCGGCGTGTTCGCCGGCACGACGTCCGCCGCAGACGCAGCACCGCGAAGCCCCGGGAACACCGGCGGCGTCACCACCTACATGTGGGACACCGGCTGGGGCTGATAGAGACCCGGGACGAGGACGCATCGTCGACCCCCAGACAGCGTCACGCCGCAAGGCCCGTCTCGTGACGAAGGGCGGAGAGACCCCCACTCTCCGCCCTTGTCAATTCTCCAGGAAGTTCGATGCCGGTCACTCCGGCGGCGGGCCGTCCTCCGCCGCGTCCCGGTCGCGGATCTCCTGCTGTCCGATCGCGTAGCCGAGCTGGAAGCGGGTCTCGACGCCGTACTCGTTCTTCAGCGAGGCGACGTAGCCCGCGTAGGTGCGGGTGCTGACGCCGACCCGCTTCGCGCTGGCGTTGTCGCTGTGGCCCTCGACGAGCATCCGGACCGTCATCTTGTGCACGTCCTCGGCGATGTCCCGCTCGGTCGAGGACTCCCGGTCCGAGAACACCTGACCGCGCTCCCAGAAGCGCTCGAAGATGTCGACCAGGTACGCCACCAGGCTGGGGTCGTGGATCGCCATCGCCACGTCGCTGCCGTCGATGCCCGGAACGATCGCCAGCCGCCGGTCCACGACGATCAGCCGGTTGAAGAACTCGTCGAGCGTGCGCACCTCGGCGCCGAACTGCATGACCTCCTCGACGTACTCGCGGGTGGCCACGCTGCGTCGCGCGGAGTGCTGGTACAGCGTCCGCATCCGTACGCCGCGCGCCAGCGCCCGCTTGTCGCGCTCGATGGCCTGGTCGAGGATCGCGGTCGGCCGGGCGCCGTCCGGCTGCGCGGTCAGCAGCTCGCTCTGCGCGTCTCCGACCGCGGCGGTGAGGAACCGGTTGATGTTCGGGAGCCCGCGCAGCTCCACGATCGGCAGGTCGCTCGGCGCCGTACGCCGATAGGCGAGGCCGAGGTCGGCGAAGGTGTTCGCCCAGCTCGTCGACTCGGCGAGCAGCTCGGCGGCCCGCTGGCCCATCGGCGCGACCACGCGGGACTGCACCGTCGCGGGATCGACCGGGAGGTAGACCTCCTTGGTCGGGTCCAGGGCGAGCAGGCCGAGGTCCACGAGGAAGACGAACGACTCGTGGTCGGGGCCGCCGGCGGCGATGCGTTCGTCGGACGCGGCGAGGGACCCCTCCAGGACGACCTTCTGGAAGAGCTCACCGGCGTCGTTCTGGAGGAGACGACGGTGGGCTGCGTCGTACTCGAGACTCACAGGCACGATGATCGCAGAAACCTGCAAAACCGGACACTGGTTGTTCGGACATGAACTTGCAACCCGTCCGGGTGGTGCCGGAGCGACCGAGGGCCGCACCCCTTGCGGGATGCGGCCCTCGTCGTCGTACGGGGTGAGCGGCGGCTCTCAGACGCCCAGGCGGGCCTTGAGACCGTCCAGCTCGGTCCAGAGGACGCTCGGCAGGTCGTCGCCGAACTTCTCGAACCACTCCTGGATCTGCGGGATCTCGGCCTTCCACTCCTCGACGTCGACCGCGAGCGCCTGCTCGAGCTGCGCCTCGGTCATGTCGAGGCCGTCGAGGTCGAAGGAGCCCGGCGCCGGCACGTGGCCGATCGGGGTCTCCACCGCGGCGGCCTGGCCGTCGATGCGCTCGATGATCCACTTCAGCACGCGGCTGTTCTCGCCGAAGCCCGGCCACAGGAACTTGCCGTTCTCGTCGAGGCGGAACCAGTTCACGTAGAAGATCTTGGGCATCTTGGACGCGTCGTTGTCCTTGCCCATGTTGATCCAGTGACCGAAGTAGTCGCCGGCGTTGTAGCCGATGAACGGGATCATCGCCATCGGGTCGCGGCGCACCACACCGACCGCGCCGACCGCGGCCGCCGTGGTCTCCGAGGACAGGGTCGCGCCGAGGAACGTCCCGTGCGTCCAGTCGCGGGCCTCGCTGACCAGCGGGATCGTGGTCTTGCGGCGGCCGCCGAAGAGGATCGCGTCGATCGGCACGCCACGCGGGTCGTCGTACTCGGCGGCGAGCATGTCGCACTGCTTGATCGGCGTGCAGTAGCGGCTGTTCGGGTGGCTGGACAGCTCCTCGCTGTCCGGGGTCCACGGCTCGCCCTTCCACGAGGTCGCCCGGGCCGGCGGGTTCTCCAGGCCCTCCCACCAGACGTCGCCGTCCTCGGTGAGCGCGACGTTGGTGAAGACCGAGTTGCCCTTGTTGATGGTCCGCATCGCGTTCGGGTTGGTGTGCTCGTTGGTGCCCGGCGCGACGCCGAAGAAGCCGAACTCCGGGTTGACGGCCCACAGGCGGCCGTCCTCGCCGATCCGCATCCAGGCGATGTCGTCGCCGATCGCCTCGACCTTCCAGCCCGGGACGGTCGGCTCGAGCATCGCCAGGTTGGTCTTGCCGCAGGCCGAGGGGAACGCCGCCGCGACGTACTTCACGACGCCCTGCGGCGAGGTGAGCTTGAGGATCAGCATGTGCTCGGCCATCCAGCCCTCGTCGCGCGCCATCACCGAGGCGATCCGCAGCGCGTAGCACTTCTTGCCGAGCAGCGCGTTGCCGCCGTAGCCCGATCCGAAGCTCCAGATCATCCGCTCCTCGGGGAACTGGACGATGTACTTGGTGTCGTTGCACGGCCAGGCGACGTCGGCCTGGCCGGGCTCCAGCGGGTGCCCGACCGAGTGCAGGGCGGGGACGTACGGCGCGTTGGTCTCCTCCATCTTGCGGAGGACCTCGGTGCCCATCCGGGCCATCACGCGCATCGACGCGACGACGTACGCCGAGTCGGTGATCTCGACGCCGAACATCGGCTTGTCGGCCTCGAGGTGGCCCATCACGAAGGGGATGACGTACATGGTGCGACCGCGCATGCAGCCGGCGTACAGCCCGCGCATGATCTCCTTCATCGCGGAGGGGTCCATCCAGTTGTTGGTGGGCCCGCAGTCCTTCTCGTCGACCGAGCAGATGAAGGTCTTGTCCTCGACGCGCGCGACGTCGGTCGGGTCGGAGGCGGCGTAGAACGAGTTCGGCTTCTTGTTCTCGTCGAGCTTGACGAAGGTCCCGGTGCCGACCAGGAAGTCGGTCAGCTCGGTCCACTCCTCGTCGGAGCCCGTGCACCAGTGGATCGCGTCCGGCTGGGTCAGCTCCGCGATTTCCTCGACCCAGGTGAGGATGTCCTCGCGAGAAGTCGGTGCGCTCGGCGTCGGCGCGGTCTGGATGGTCGTTTCGGCAGTCATGCCAGGTGTTCCCCTTCGATCGCGGTGCGCACCGCTGGAGCGGCGCGGACCGGCCGTCGAGCGCATCGACGGATTTTGAAAGTTGGATGGGTGTGGTGCAGGATCGCCGCGCCGTTGCAGCGATCGCTCCGGTGCACGACCGGCCGAACCGGTCCTGCCCCCGAAGGTTCCGAAGAATTTAACTGCCGCTTCGGCGGCGACCTATTGGATCGATCAAGTGCCCGGATCGGGCGCATCGAAACCCTCGATTTCGGTCAGCGGCGGACCTCCGCTAACATATGCGGGTCCCGCTGGCTCGCCGGCGGGACAGGCGCCCGTAGCTCAACGGATAGAGCATCTGACTACGGATCAGAAGGTTTGGGGTTCGAATCCCTACGGGCGCGCAGCGAGACCAAATGAGAGAGACCCCCGAGACGCTTCACCTCGGGGGTCTCTCTCATGTGCGTCCGTCCTCATTTGCCTATTCGTGCTCGATGGCGCAAGGTAGGAACCTCCACATTCTGTTCATGTTTCGTGTTGAGATATTTGGAGGCCCTCCCATGACCGCCACCCCGCGCTTCGAACCCCGCAAGCCCGGGCTCCTCGTCCCGCTCGCGATCCGCATCGGAGCGGTCTTCTGGATGCCCCGGCTGCTGCCGCAGATCGTCCGGACCGACAAGCTGTTGCAGCGGGTCAGCCGCGGGCGGCTCACCGTTCTCGACATCGCCGGGCTGCCGAACCTGATGCTCACCACCACCGGCCGAAAGAGCGGGCTGCCGCGCAGCAACCCGCTGCTGTGCGTGCCCGACGGCGACCGGATCCTGGTTGCGGGCTCCTACTTCGGCGGGCCGGTCGAGCCGCTGTGGGTGAAGAACCTCGAGGCGCACCCCGAGGTCGTCGTCCGGTTCCGCGGCCGGACCACCGAGCTCGTGGCGCGCCGCGTGACGAGCGCACAGAGGGCGGACGCGTGGAGGACGATGGTCGGGGTCTGGCCGAACTTCCTGCGCTACGAGCAGCGGACCGACCGCGAGATCAAGGTGTTCGAGCTGGTGCCGCGCGTGGACGGGATCGCTGCGCCGCTGCCTAGGCCCGCTGCCTAGGACAGGCGGTCGACGTACGCGACCACGCGGTTGAACAGAGCGGTCACGCCCGGATCCGCCGACACGCGCGGCGCAGGGGCGTCGGCGAGCTCGGCCACCAATTCCTGGGCGGCCAGGACACCGGCGGAGGCGGCCAGGTGGGCGGCGACGCGGGCGGCGTCGCGGACCGCGACGGGGTCCACGGTCCAGACGGCTTCGAAGATCCGCTGCCGGTCCGGCACGTCCGTCTGTCCGGGCAGCTCCCAGGCGGAGAGGCAGGCGGTGGAGTCGACGGCGTCGCAGACGACGGCCCACTCCCGGCGTAGCGGCGCGTCCTCGGCGAGGGTGGCGCGGATCGGCCCGACGGCGTCCGCGGCGCTGCCGTCCCAGTGGTCGGCGAAGACGATGGCCGAGCGGGCGACCCGGGCCAGCTCGGTCCAGCGCGGTGCCGAGGGCGCGTAGAAGTCGCCGCGCTGGAAGGCGCCGAACAGGACGGGGGTCTCCGCGACCGCGCAGCACTCGTCCTCGATCGCCCAGGAGAGTGCGATCAGGGTCGACTTGCGCAGCCGGTGCGTGGCCAGGGTCGGGTGCTTGCGACGCAGCCCGGCGAAGATCGAGGGGGTGGAGGGCGCCTGGCTCGCCTGCGCCTCGGCGATCGCGATCTCCAGCCGTACGCCGGCCTCCTTGCGGCGCAGCACCTGCCGGACGAGGTCGACGTCGGCCTCGGTGTAGCGCCGGTGCCCGGAGGCGAGGCGACGCGGGACGGGGAAGCCGTGCCGGGTCTCCCACATCCGCAGCACCGCGGGACTGAGGCCGGTCCGTTCGCCCAGGTCCCCGATGGTGAGCGCGACGTCGCCGGCGGGAGGAGCGATGCCGTCGTCCGGGTCCATGGCCACACCCTAGACAAGACGGCTGCCGAGAAGCGGACCGGCCGACCGGCCACGGGCTACGCTCGCAGTCCCATGGACGAGAACAAGGCCCGTCGCGTCGTGGACGCCCTCCGCGAGCTCGGCACGAACGCCGACCTCGCGCGCGTCGGCGTCTACCAGTTCGGCATCGTCGTCCGGCTGCCCGACGGCCGTGAGGCGACCTGGGACTCCGACGACACCGCCGCGCTCGAGGCGCAGGTGATGCGCAACGGGATGCTCGTCGGCTTCGTGCCCGAGATCGAGGGCTCCGGCGACTTCACCGAGGAGCAGATCATCGACGCGATCCGCCGCACCGACTACGACCAGCCGATCGCCACCCGCCGGGCGACCGCACCCCCGCCGGCGCCGCCGCTGCCGCGCCGGGGCGGGCTGTTCCGACGCTTCCTCGGCGGCTTCCGCCACGAGTGAGCCGGCCGGTCAGGCGGTCGGTTCCCCGCTGCCCGACCGGGTGCCGATCCGCCACCCCGCCCAGGCGAGCGCGCCGACCGGGATCGGCAGCCAGAACGAGAACAACCGGTAGAGCAGAGTGCCGATCAGCGCCGTGTCCGCGGGTACGCCGGCCACGACGAGCAGGCTGGTCAGGCCCGCGTCGACGAACCCGACCCCACCCGGGGTGATCGGGATGATCGCGAACGCCTGCGCGACGACGTACGCGACCAGCACCTCGGCCGGACGGACGTGCGCGCCGAACGCGACCAGGGCCGCGACCAGGGCGGCGTAGTCGAACATCCGGTTCGCCGCCGCGGCGAACACCGCGCGCCACCAGTGGCCCTGGAACGCCGCGGCGATCCGCTCCCGCTGGGCGAGCAGCGCGGTGGCGAGTCCCTCACCGGTCACCGCCGGCCGGACCAGGTGCACGGCCGCGCCGATGCCGCGCCCGGCCGTGGCCACGACCCGCGGCCAGGTCAGCGCGGTCACCCCGATCGCGACGATCACCGCGGCCAGGACCACCGAGACGACCAGCCCCAGCTGCAGCTCGTGCGCCGGGGGCGGCCCGATGATCAGCGCCGGGATGGTGAGCACCGGGAGCAGCAGCAGCACCGCGGTCCCGAGCAGGTTCGTGGCGGTGAGGCCGGAGGCGACCGCGGGTCCCGGCTGCCCCGCGTCGATCAGGATCTTCGCCTGCACGACGCCGCCGGTGGCCGCGCCGCCGGGCACCACCTTGCTCGCCGCGTTCCCGGCCAGCTGCGCGGCCGCCGCGGTCCCCCACCCGAGCCGGGGGTGCGTGCCCGACTCCGCGTCGCCCGGGTGCGGGGCGAGCGCGATCCGGGTCAGCCACCAGAGCGACGCCAGGCTGAGCGTCTCGAAGAGCGCGAGCTCGGCGAACCAGTAGAGCCGGACCTCGGCGAGCCGCGGCCAGGAGCCGAACATGGTCAGCAGGCTCGGCGCGACGACGTACAGGCCGATGCCGGTGACGGTGAGGCCGATCGCGCGGCCACCCCACCGCCGCATCACGTCCCGGACGGAGATGGCCATGCCCGAGCATGGCACGCGCGCCGACGAGGGGGGTCCCCGAATCCGGATCCGCGCGTACTCTGGTGAGGCGACGGGGGACGCACCGCACCTCCGTCGTGTCCGCGACCGGGGAGCGGCAGGGGGATTCCATGAGTACCGACGGGCACGACCGCGAACGCCTGGTGGAGGTCGCGCAGCGCCTGGTGGAGCTCGCGGACACGCTGGTCGACGACTTCGACGTGGTCGAGCTGCTCGACCGGCTGGTGCTCGACTGCACCCAGCTGGTCCCGGTGAGTGCGGCCGGGGTGCTGCTGGCCGACCGCGACGGGAACCTGGACGTGGTCGCCGCGAGCGAGGACCCGCTCGCCGTCGCGCTCTTCGAGCTGGACTGCAAGGAGGGCCCCGGCGGTCAGGTGGTACAGACCGGTGAGCCCGTTCCGTACCCCTCCCTTGACGTCCTGGAGGACCGGTGGTCGGCGTTCGCCGGACTGGCGCGCGGCACCGGTTTCACCTCCGGGACCGTGCTCCCGCTGCGGCTCCGCAGCGAGACCATCGGCGTCCTCCACCTGGTCAACCGGGACCGGCCGCCGCTGTCCGAACCGGACCTCCTGCTCATCCGCGCGATGGCGGACGTGGCCACGATCGGCATCCTCCACCAGCGCTCCCTCGCGGAGGCTTCGCTGCTTTCCGAGCAGCTCCAGACCGCGCTGGTCAGCCGCGTCACCCTGGAGCAGGCCAAGGGTGTGGTGGCCGAGTTCGGGGGCCTCGAGGTGGCCCAGGCGTTCGCCGCGATCCGGTCCTACGCGCGCAGCCGGGGCGCGTCGCTGAGCAGCGTCGCGGCCCGTCTCGTGACCGGCGAGCTGCCCGCGCGCGAGGTCACTCCGCCGGGTCTGCGAACGCCGCCCGTTCGGGCGGTTGACAGGCCCGACCGCTGACGTAGGGTGAAATCCAGATCCACCAGAACCGCTCAGAAACGATGTCGCCGCGGCGCATCCTGAGATCAGGTCCTCTCGGACCGCAATCCCGTAGCACCACCCCCGGACCCCGGGTGACGCTCGCTGATCCCTCAGGAGCGCCCGGACGGTCGGGCACGTGCGGTTCGGCCCTTGCCAGGGCACGCGCACGAGCAGGACATACGTCGGGGGACGGAAGATGGACGATGAGCAGCTGTCGTTGAGACCGGTGGGGGAACCGGCGGCCCGGGGCGAACCGCCCGGCAGGTAGCCGCAACACGACGAAGCGAGGGAAAGCACGACCGCGTACGCGTTCAGCGTCGCGGTCCCTGCCCGGAGGGGCGGCCTGGACGCCGGCCGCCGGGCAGCGGGGGAATGGCAGTCGGAGCCTGCCGGGACGTCGGGGTGACGTCCCCGCGACCGGCGACGCCTGCCGCACGGGGGAAAAACGGGGGACGGGGACAGATGACCCAGGAAATGAGCACCAACAGGAAAAGGTCGGACCAGCTCGAGGCCGTGTGCCACGACCTGAAGCAGCACATCGCCACCGGGATGCTGCTCTCGGAAGCACCCGCGGGCGAGGAGTTGCGCGACAGCGTGCGGAGCAGGTTCCGGGTACTGCACCAGCAGTTCGAGTACGCCGCCGCGCTGGTGGCACTGCTCAGCGACGACAACGGCGGTCACCTGGCACCGGCCGACCTGGGCACGCTGGCACGCCAGTGCGTCGAGGCCGTCGGGCCGGGCTACCACGTCGTCCTCGAGGTCGACGGCTGCGACCACGTGGTCCAGGGCGACCCGGTGCTGCTCCGGCGCGCGATCGCCAACCTGCTCGACAACGCCTGCCGTGCCGCGACGACCGTCGGACTGGTGACGGTCCGGGTCGGCAGGTCGGACGACGAGCGCTGGGTCGAGGTCGCCGACGACGGGCCGGGGTTCGGCGAGATCGGGTCCGGGAGCGGCATCGGCCTCTCCGTCGTACGGGACGCGATCCGGTCGGGCATGGGCCGGCTGCACATCGACAGCCACGCGGGTACGACGATCCGGATGACGTTTCCCGTCGTGCTGCGGAACTCGCGATGAGGCTGGTGCTCTGCGACCCCCACACGATGTTCATGGATGCTCTCAACGCGGGCCTGGCCCGCCGGGGGCACCTGGTCGTGGCGGACAGCGACGATCCCGACGAGGTGGTCGAGCTGGTCGTGCAGCACGAACCTGACGTGTGCGTGCTCGACCCCGGCACGGATTCGGGCACGGTCGTCGAGTCGGCTGCGCAGGTCCGGGAACGCGCGCCCGGCGTGAAGGTCGTGCTGCTCACCGGCGAGGCGACCGAGGACGTCTGGCTCGCGTTCGAGACCGGTCTGGTCGACGGCGTGGTCAACAAGGCGTGCGACATCGGCGTGCTGAACCGCGCGATCGAACGGGTCGTCGCGGGTGAGCGCGTGCTGGAACGGTTCACCCGGCCGGCCGTGGCCCGGAGCGCGGGACCACCCGGACTGACCCGGCTCAGCAGCCGGGAGCGGGCGGTGGTCTCGCTGCTGGTCAGCGGTGCGTCCACCGAGGAGATGGCCGTCGAGCTCGGGGTCTCGACCCAGACCGTGCGCACCCACGTGCAGAGCGTGCTGCGGAAGTTCTGCGTGAACAGCCGCAGCCGGGCGGTGAGCATCGCCGTCGACCTGGGCGCGGTCACCATCGACGCCAGCGACACCGACGGCTGGCCGGTCGTCGCCGACCGCGAGGTGCTGACCCGCGGCCCGGTCTGGGAGCGCCCGGTCAAGGTGCTGCTCGTCGACGACCACCGCATCTTCGCCGAGGCGCTGGCCGCCCGGCTGCAGGCCGAGCAGAGCGTCGACCGGATCGACATCGCCTGCTCGCTCAGCGAGGCCCGGGCCTACATCCACCGGTCCTGCCCGGACCTGGTGCTGCTCGACTTCCAGCTCGCCGACGAGGTCGGGCTCGACCTCCTCGCCGACCTGGAACGGCTCCCGGAACGACCCTTCGTGCTGATGCTGTCCGGCAACGACCGGGCGCAGCTCGCGGTGCAGGCGTTCGAGGCCGGAGCCCAGGGCTGGGTGAGCAAGACGGCACCGTTCGAGACGCTGATGTTCGCGGCCGGCGAGGTGGTGCACGGACGGATGTACCTGGCCCGGGCGTCGCTGAAGCCGGTGCTGCACTACCTGCTCCAGCAGGGCACCACCAAGGCCGAGCCGAGCTTCGTCGACGACCTGTCGGCGCGGCAGACCGAGGTGCTCCGCTGCGTCGTGAGCGGGATGTCCCGGGCCGAGTGCGCCGAGCGGCTGAACCTGTCGGTGCACACCGTCCGGACCCACGTCCAGCAGCTTCTGAAGCGGGCCGACGTGCACTCCACGCTGGCCCTCGCCTCGCGTGCCCGGGGACTCGGGGTGCGCGGCATCGACGACCAGGTCGCCGCTGTGCGCTGACCGTGGACCGGCTGCTCCCGGAACCACCCGATTGACGTACGAAAGTCAGCCACCTGACGGGGTCGTGCGGGTATCGCGCAGACATAGCCTGCGGGTGGGCGGAAAGACCGTGGCGGAGGGGGGACTCCATGCGAACGATCGTCCAGGACCCGGACCGCGAGGTCGGGATCCGTGTGCGACCCGACAGCGGGGCCCGATCATGAGCCTCGGGATCAAACGTGCGTGGCTCGCGCCTCTGTCTGTCCGCGTCCCTGGCGCATCGCCGTACCCCCGAGGCGATCTGGCGGCGCCCCCCCTGAGAAGAATCCAGGCCGTGACTCGCTCACGCCTGGGCCGTCAGGCCAGGGGCGCGGACCCTCGGGTACCGCTCCCGCGTACGGCGGTGGAGACCCCGGGCGTCGTCGCCGACCGGGTCACCCCGGAGCTGCCGGCCGACGCCCCGGCACCGTGGGCCGTGCTGTCGCCCGAGAACACCGTGGCCGTCGACGCCCGCGGCAGGCGTGCTGCCGGCTGCCGGCGCGAGGTCGCGGCGCTGCCGGCCGGGACCTGGGTGACGGTGATCGACGACCGCCTGCTCAGCCGCTGGCGGCTGCGCCGGCTCGCCCGGCGGTGCGGCCTCGAGATCGAGCGCGAGCTCATCGTGCTGCCCGACTTCGCGGCGCCGCTCGCGGTCGTCGAGGACGTCGAGTGGGCCGTGCACCAGTTCTGGCGGTCGACCGCCTCGCGGCGCCCGCAGTGCCACCCGGTGCCGCTGCCCGCGGCGATGGCCTGGCACGGAGCCCGGGTGCTCCCGTGGCAGTGGACCGGTCGGCTCGCGACCGGCCGCGTGGTCGTGGCGAGGCACCGATGACGGTTCCCACGGATCTCGGGCGCCCGCTGCCCGACGTACGGGCCTTGCTCGGACCGGCCGCACCCAGCGTGCTGATCGAGACCGGTCGTGCCGACGCCCTCACCTTCGCCCTCGCCGGCGCGCCCGCGACCGGTGCCGGCAAGGGGCTGGAGCCGCTGACGGTCAAGGTCGCCACGTGTCCGGCCACGGCCGCAGCCGTCGAGCGGGAGACCCGGATGCTCGTCGAGCTCCGCCGCCGCCGGCTGGGACGTGCGGTCGAGACGACGATCCCGCGCTACGTCGGCACCCGCTACTCCGACGGACTGCCGGCGGTGGTGACCAGCACCCTGCCCGGCCGCTCGATGGCGGTCGAGTACGACCGCTGGATGCACACCGCGCGCCCCGGCCAGGTCCGGCGCGACTACTGGCTGGCCGGCGCCTGGCTGGCCCGGTTCCAGGACGCCTCGTTCGGGGTGACCGCGCCCTCGACCTGGGTCGCCGAGGTCGGCGAGACGCTCGAGCGTCGCTGGTCCGGGCACCCCGCGCTGCCGGCGGCCCGGTCCCGCCTGGCCCGAGCCGCGGGTGCCCTCGACGGCCGCGCCGTCGAGCACACCGTCGCGCACGGCGACTTCACCTTCGAGAACCTGCTGGTCGGATCCGACGGCGTCACCGGGGTGCTGAACTGGTCGCGCGGCGAGCTCGAGGCCTCGCCGTTGCGCGACCTCGGCCGCTTCGCGGTGACCTACTCCGCGGCGCTGGATCGCGGCACCCGACCGGGCGCGAGCGTGCTCGGGCATCCCGGTCTCCGGCGCATGCCGGGGACGCAGGGGACGCCGGCGCTGCCGGGGTTGCACTACACGCTCCTCGGACGCACCTGGTACGCCCGCGTGGTCCGCGCGTACCTCACCGACGGCCTGGTCCGTCTGGGCCTCGATCCGGCCGTCGCGGGCGACGTGTTCGTCGCGGCGACGGGCGAGGTGGCGGCGACGTCGCACGAGCCACGCATCGCCGAGGGTCACCTCACGGCGCTCGCCGATCTGCCCGAGTGAGCGCCGCCGTGTACGTCGTGCGCACGCCCGCTCGTGCAAATGGCGTAGGCAGATATAGCCATCGCGCAGGAGGCAGCCGCAACGCTGCCGTCCCTACGTTTGACGGGTACTCATCCAAGGGGGAAGAGATGATGTTCGGGCGTCTTGTGCACGCACTTCTGACGGGGGTCGGAAGATGAGAAGGGTCGTTCTCGCACCGCACTGCGATGACGAGACACTGGGCTGCGGGGGGCTTCTCGCGAAGTACCCGGGTGAGACGTCGGTGGTCGTGATCGCGATGCCCGACGACGTGCGCCGCAAGGAGTTCAACGTCGCCAAGGACATCCTCGGCTACGAGTCGGCGATCTTCCTGGGCCTGTGCGACGGGAACATCGGCGAGGACATGCACCGCCTGGTCGGGATCCTCGACCAGGTCGTCTCCGACATGCGGCCGGACGAGCTCTACCTGCCGTTCCCGTCGATGCACCAGGACCACATCGCCGCCTACGAGGCGGGGATCCGCGCCGGCCGGCTGTCGATGTCGGAGGGCCACTGGTTCACGCCGTCGCTCTACGTGTACGACGTCGCGGCGTACGACCTCTCGCTCTACCCGACCGACCTGAAGTGGGACTTCTTCGAGTCCCTGCGCGAGGACGACATCGACAAGAAGGTCGACGCGCTCAGCGCATACTCCTCGCAGGCGGTCACCGGACCGCACCCGATCAACAGCGTCAAGCAGCAGGCGGCGGTGATCGGGAACGCCCGCCAGATCGACTGGGCGGAGCCCTACTCGCTGGTCCGGGGGGTCCGGGTATGACGCTCTACGCGGCCCACCAGCCGGACCTGCTGCCGTACTCCGGCTTCTGGTACAAGCTCGCGAAGTCGGACGTGTTCGACCTCAAGATCTGGGACCAGTACGTCCACAAGGGTTACCAGCGCCGGGTGAAGATGCGCGACGCCTGGGTGACGCTCCCGCTGGTCAAGGGCAGCGTCACCGACCCGATCTTCGACAAGCGCGTCACCGAAGAGGCGCCGGCGCACCTGGCCGACCAGATCGCCCGCCAGTACCGCTACGGCCACACCAAGCCGCAGTTCTGGGACCTGCACGGTCCGCGGATCTGCGACGAGGTCCTCTCGATCAAGACCGACGTGCTGTGGGAGTTCAACTTCCGGTTGATCCTGCTGGTGCGCGACATCCTGGGCATCGAGACCCCGATCACCTTCAGCCGTCCGGCCGCGCCGGACTGCCGCGGCTCGGACAGCATCATCTCGGTGATGCAGGCGTTCCCGCCGCCGCTGGTGTACCTGTCCGGGACCGGTGGCCGCGCGTACATGGGGAACTGCAAGGAGTTCTACGACGCCGGCATCCCGGTGCTGTGGTCGCGCCACCAGGCGGTCACCGGCGACTCGATCCTGACGGTCCTCTTCGACTACGAGGACCCGCTCTCCGTCGTCCTGGCCGAGCACGACTTCGACGACTTCCACGATCTCCACGACCTCGAGTCCGGCGAGGGCCTCGACGACGCGGCCGGCACCACCGAGCACGTCACCGACACGAGCAATGCAACCGAAGGGGTACGGGTATGAGCAAGGTACTTGTCCTCGGTCTCGGCTACGTAGGCCTACCGCTGGCTCTGCGTGCGTCCGAGGTCGGACATCAGGTCGTCGGGATCGATCTGGACCCGAGCAAGATCGTGCAGCTGCAGAACGGCTGCACCTACATCGAGGATGCCACTGACGAACGCATCAGGCGCGCGACCGCGAGCGGCCGCTTCTCCGCGCGCCTGGGGTGGGACTCCGCGGGGGAGAATCCCACCGAGGTGGTCGACTTCGACATCGCGATCATCGCCGTACCCACGCCTCTGCGTGGGGGGGTCCCCGATCTCTCCTACGTGGAGTCGGCGGGAAGAATGATCGGGCAGCTCCTTCGCCGGGACGCTGCCGTGGTGCTGGAGTCGACCACCTACCCCGGGACCACGGAGGGCCTGCTGGCCGATGCGCTGGCGGAGACCTCCGGCCTGGTCCCGGGGACCGACTTCCACCTCGGGTTCTCGCCCGAGCGGGTCGACCCGGGCAACACCCGCTACACGCTGGAGAACACGCCCAAGCTGGTCTCGGCCACCACCGAGGAGGGGCTCGCGGTCATCGACGGGTTCTACTCGTCGGTGGTCGAGTGCACCGTCCCGGTCCTCAACCCGCGGGTCGCGGAGATGGCGAAGGTCTTCGAGAACACCCAGGCCTGCGTGAACATCGCGCTGGTCAACGAGATGGCGGAGATCTGCCACGACCTCGGCATCGACGTGCACGCGATGATCGACGCCGCGATGACCAAGGGCCACTCGATGGCCCGGTGGGTGCCCGGGCCCGGTGTCGGCGGGCACTGCCTGCCGATCGACCCGATGTACCTCGCCTGGCAGACCCGGACGTCGCTCGGCCGTCCGTTCCGGTTCGCCGAGCTGGCCCAGGACATCAACAACAGCCGGCCGCAGTACGTGGTGCAGCGGACGATGGCGCTGCTCGGCGAGCGCGGCATCCCGATGCGCGGCGCCGACGTGCTGGTCCTCGGGGTCGCCTACAAGCCGAACGTGGGCGACATGCGCGAGTCGCCGTCGGTCGAGGTCGTCAAGGCCCTCGCCGGGTACGGCGCCCGGGTGACGGTCGCCGACCCGCACGTGACGGACTGGACGATGACCCCGACGATCGGCATCGAGGACCTCACCGGCGAGATCGACCGGTTCGACGTCGTGGTGGTCGCGACCGACCACGCCGAGTTCGACTACGACAAGATCGCGACGCGGGCGCGGCTGGTGCTGGACTGCCGGCACGCGGTCCGGGCCTCTTCCAACGTGGTGGGCCTGTGATCCGTAGCGCACTCGGCAGATCTGGCCTTGCGCTGCTCGCCCTGGTGATGGCGGTGCTCGGGACGGGACTCGGCCCGGCCACCGCCGCACCCTCGGCGGACGACGGCGTCACCGTCGTCACCTTCACCTTCGACGGCACCTACAAGTCGCAGGTGATGGCCGCGCAGGTGCTCGCGGCCAACCAGATGGCCGGCACGTTCTACGTGAACTCCGGCTACCTGGACTTCCCCGGCTACCTGAGCGTGGACCAGCTGCGCAGCATCGCGCGGGCCCGCAACGAGGTCGGCGGGGCCTCGCTCTACGGCAACAACCTGGCCGACCTGAGTCTCGGCAAGGCCCAGCGGCAGGTCTGCGACGACCGGGCGACGCTGGCCCAGCTGGGGTTCCAGGTGACCAGCTTCGCCTACCCGTACGGCGACGAGACGGCGGCGTGGTCGAAGGCGACCGCGCGCGACTGCGGCTACAACAGCGCCCGCGCGTTCGCCGGTCTCTACGGGTCCGCTACCGACTGCTCGAGCTGCCCGCACGCCGAGTCGCTGCCGCCGGACGACGACTTCCGGATCCGGACCGCGCCGACGCGGACGCGCCTCGCGGCGCTGCAGAAGCTCGTCACCATGGCCGAGCGGGACGGCGGCGGCTGGTTGCCGCTCGTCTTCACCAACGTGTGCGTGTGCATCGGGATCAAGGGCGGCTCGATCACGCCCGGCGAGTTCAACGCGTTCGTCGAGTGGCTCGCCGCGCGTCCCGGTACGACGGTCGTGCGGACCGTCGACGAGGTCGTCGGCGGGTCGTTCAAGAAGGTCAGCGGCGATCCGGTGCCGCGACTCGTCCCGGACCCGTCGGCGGCGATCAGCGAACCGGGCACGTTGTCGAAGGCCGCGGCGTGGAACGTCTTCGGGCTCCGCATCGGCCAGGCCCAGCTGCTCTTCGGCGGTATCGCGATCAGCATCATCATCGTCGTGACGTTCCGGATCGCGTCCCGGGGGAACCGCTATGTACAGCACTGAGCTGATCGGCCGCAGCCGGCCGTTCCGGGGCGGCCGCAAGGCGCTCGCGCTGCTGTCCGTGGCCGTGTTCCTCGGCTACGTCCTCTGGTCGCAGATCGCCTGGGGCTTCGCCACGGCGACGATCTACCTGTCCACCTTCTTCGGCCTGGTGGCGGTGATGATCCTCTGCTACCTGGCGTCCGGGATCTTCTGGAAGAGCTTCACCCACCTACCTCCGGCGACCGGACGGGTGCTCGCCCTCGTGCCGTCGTACAACGAGGAACCGCACCTCGTGCACGCGGTGATCCGCTCGATGCTGCGGCAGACCATCCTGCCGGACGCGATCCACGTGGTCGACGACGGCTCGGCCGTGCCGCTGGAGACCTTCGACGATCCGCTGGTCACCTGGCACCGGATCGAGAACTCCGGCAAGCGGCACGCGCAGGCGCACGTGCTCAAGATGTTCAAACCCACCGAGTTCGACTACATCTTCACGGTCGACTCGGACTCGGTGCTCGACGACGACGCGCTGGAGCACATGCTCCGGTCGATGCGCGACGAGCGGGTCCAGGCCGCCACCGGGATGATCCTGGTCCGCAACTGGGACGCGAACTTCCTGTCCCGGTTGACCGACATCAACGTCGTCACGTCCTGCCTGCTCTTCCGGATGCTGCGCTCCTGGATGGGCATCGTCAGCCCGACCTCGGGGGCGCTGGCGATCTACCGGGCGGCGGTCGTCTACGACAACCTCGAGGACTACCTGACCTCCGGCACGGCCGGCGACGACCGGCGGCTGTCCTTCTACGCGCTGATGCGCGGCGACGTCGTCGGCGTCACCGAGGCGATCGCGGCCACCCAGCTGCCGACGACCTGGGGCGGCGCCTTCCACCAACGGCTGAGATGGTCGAAGTCGGCGTGGCTCGGCGTCGGCTTCGTGATGACGAACCTGCGGCCGCTGATCGTGTTCTTCTACGTGATGCCGCTGGTGTTCACGTTCCTGTGGCCGTTCGTGGCCGGCGCGCTGATCACGCTGGCGATCAAGTACGACAACCCGGTGTTCATGCACGGCGTCGTCTGGTGGATCGTCTGCTCGATCACCCAGACCGCGGTGTACGCGATCTACCGGCCGAGCTTCGATCTCAAGACCCGGCTGCAGCAGTTCGCGCTCTCGCCGATCTATCCGATCCTCGGCCTGGTCATCCTGCGGCCGGCGGCGTACTGGGCGCTCACCAAGCTGAAGTCGACGTCGTGGCACACCCGCGAGGTGGCGCCGGTCGACCTGGGCGCCGCTACGCCGATCGACCTGGACGCCGAGCTCGACGAGGTGACCGGACACCAGCCCAAGCACGCCCGGGGGACCGGGCCGCACTGACGTCGGAGAAGGTGATTCCCTGTGGTCCAGCACGTCGCGGTGATGCCGCCCGCCGCGACCCGGGGGTTCCGGTACCAGGTCGCCGGAGCCCACCACCGGGAGTCAGGAGAGAGGAGCCGTGTCGTCCAGGACAGCGTTCACGCGTGGACAGGTCCGCGCGGGTGCGCTCGCCCTCGTCGCAGTACTGATCGTCCTCACGGTGCTGGTGCTCGAGCGCGTCGTCTCCGACGACTCTCCTGACTCCCGGCGTGGCCCGGCCCGGACTCCCACGGCGCGGCTGGTGAACCAGGCGACGGCGGCGGAGGTGAAGGCCTCCTCCGACGTCTTCGGCATCAGGTACCTGCACCCGACGCTGCCGGACGGGACCTACTGGATCTCCCGCTGGGGCCCGCCGCGGAAGTTCTCCGGCGTCGACCCGGAGGATCGGTGGTTCGACGCCGACCACGGGTCGGGCTCGTTCGTCGCCGGCGGCGGCCGGCTGCAGATCAGCGGCGAGAACCCGCGGATGTACGTCCACGACCCCGCCCTGCAGCGGCAGTGGCGCGACGTGGAGGTGACGGTCTACGCGAAGCGGGTCCGGGACTCCGGCATCCCGTTCGCCGGGGTCACCGTCGTCGCCCGGGCCAACCACCTGGTCACGGAGGAGGGCGACTCCGACCGCTGTGACACCCGCGGGTACGGCGCCCGGCTGCGCTTCGACGGGAACACCGACTTCGAGAAGGAGACGGCGCACCCGGAGAACCAGGCGATCGGCAACAAGGAGGTCTTCCCGGACGGCCTGCCGGTGGGGCAGTGGTTCGGCGTGAAGTACCTGGTCTTCGACCGCCAGGACGGCGTCCACCTGCAGCTGTGGCTGGACCGCACCGACGGCCGCGACGGCGGCAGCTGGGAGCTTCTCGGCGAGGTCGTCGACAACGGGCACGTCTTCGGCAAGGTGCCGTGCGCCCCGGGGATCGACCCCCGGATGCCGCTGACGTCCGCCCCGACCCGGGAGGGGTCCGAGTCGGGGCGGCCGAACGTCAGCGTGTACTTCCGCAGCGACGGGATCGGCGAGAACGGGCTGGTCTACAAGTGGGCCAGCGTGCGGGAGATCGCGTACTAGTCGGGTCGTGTGCTTGAGGACGCGCTCCGGCGCGTCGTGGGGCACACGACCCGGTCAGCGGCCGGCGAGGTAGTGCGCCCGGAGCCGCTTCCCGCTGACCTCGCGGCCGTAGAACGCGATGTTGCCGACGGCGCCCTGGAAGAAGCTGCTCAGGTAGCCGGTGCCGACCCGCAGGGGCGCCGTTCCGCTGCGTGGCACGATGCCGTACCCCTGCAGCGAGTCGGTGTCGCGCAGGACGCCGTTCTTGTAGATCTTGACGTAGCCCATCGGGTACGCCGAGCTCCTGGCCCTGCTGTTGACGACCAGCGCGACGTGGATCCAGCGGCCGGCGGCCACCGGGTCCTGGAAGTACGAGCCGGCGCCGAGCCCGCCCTGCGGGTTGAACGAGTAGCCGCTGATCCGGTTGGGCCGCGACTCCTGGTTCTGCCGGGAGTACATCCGGGTCAGCCACTCCTGCGACCCGGGGTTGCCCTTGCCGAGGACGTACACGTAGCCGCTGCCCTCGGTGTCCCGGAACTGCAGGGTGTCCGGCCGCATCCAGTACTCCACGGTGAGCGCGCCGGTGGCGTCGATCTCGAACGCCTTGCTGTCGGCGAACCGGAGGTACTGACCACGACCGTTGAAGCGGCGGGCCCGGTCGCCGTTCGGCATCCGGGCGAAGCCGGGACTGCCGACGGCGGTGCCGCGGTGCCGGTGGCCGGTCAGGTCGCGGACCCCTTGGAGCAGCGCGCTCGGCCGGTCACGGAGCACCGAGCGCACGTACGCCGAGCGCTTGGTGGCCGCGGCGGCCGGGCCGGCGGGCGCGAGGAGCTGGATGCCCGTCCCGAGGAGGGCGAGCGCGAGCACGATCTTGAGGGTGTATCGCATGGTGATCCTCCGGCTCACTTGGACTGCGGCGACGTGATGGTCACCGTGCTGCCGGCGATCTCCACGGTCGAACCGATCCGGGCGTAGTCCCGCAGCCAGGTCCGGCTGGCGCCGTGGCCGGAGAGGACGTAGCCGCCTTCCGGGACGTCGGCGTTGCCGGCGCCGTTCGTGACGGCCGTGATCCGGCCGTCGACGACGGTGACCTCGGCGCCGTACGGGTTCGTGCCGGTGCTCGGCCCGCGGTCCGGGGTGTACCGGATCAGCTGGTCGGTGCGCCGGCGGACGTCGGTGCCGTCGATCTCGTGCGTCCAGGCCTGTGTCGGCATCGTCGGGGCGACGGGGGTGGTCGGTCTGACGGGGGCCACGGGCCCGGCCGGCTCCGCCGGGGTCGCCGGCTTGGTGGTGGTCGCGCCGGACGGGGTCGTGGTCGAGCCGGTCGGGCCGGTGGAGCCGTTCGACCCGCTCGGGGCCGCCGCGCTCATCGCCTTCTGGTGGTCGGCGATCTGGGCCTGGGTCAGCTCACGGTCGTAGAACGAGATGTCCCCGAGGGCGCCCTGGAAGAACGAGTTCAGGTAGCCGGTGCCCACCCGCAGCGGGGCGGTGCCGGACCGCGGGGTGATGTCGTAGTTCTGCAGCGAGTCGGTGTCGCGGAGGACGCCGTTCTTGTAGATCTTCACGTAGCCCATCGGGTACGCCGAGCTCTTCGCCCTGGCGTTGATGACCAGGGCGACGTGGATCCACTCACCGGTCTTCACGGGGTCCTCGAAGTAGGAGCCCGAGCCCAGCCCGCCGGCCGGGTTGAACACGTAGCCGGAGATCCGGTTGGGCCGGTTCTCCTGGTTGGTCTTGGAGTACATCCGGGCGTACCACTCGTGCTGGTTCCCGGTGCCCTTGCCGAGGGTGTAGACGTAGCCGGAGCCCTCGACGTCGGAGAACTCCAGCGCGTCGGGACGCAGCCAGTACTCCGCGGTCAGGACACCGGTGTTGTCGACCTCGAAGGCCTTGCTGTCCGAGAACTGCGCGTACTGGCCCTTGCCGTTGAAGGCCAGGGCCGGGTCGCCGTTGGGCAGCTTGGTGGCGGTCGAACCGCCGACCACGGTGCCGTTGGCGGTGTTGCCGGTGACGTCGTCGAGCCCCTGCAGGAACGCGGTGGGGTCGTCCTTCAGGACTGCCTGGGCGTAGGCCGAGCCGGTAGGCGCGGCGGTCGTCGCGGCGGTTGCGGACGTGGCCAGGGCCGGGACCAGGGCGGTAGCCCCGATGGTCGTGGCGGCCAGGGCGAATGCGACGGAACGGCGCATAGGTGAAACTCCTCAAGGTTTTGGAACCGCGCCGGTGGTGTGGGGGTGTGGCGCGACCCTCTGCTTGGTGTGTTGGTCCCGCCAAGTGCCGGCGGAACCCGACCTGCCTCGGTATGCAGGACTCCCTCCCGCGCAGTGCCCGCGGGATGAGACGCACATCACAATCTGTACATTCGAGGACAAAAAGGACGTGCCGATTACGAACCATTAATGGGGTCGGGGGGTCCGTAAGTCAAGTCCGTCGTCGTCGACGGGCTTGAGCGAAGTGGCCCTACGTGCGCCCGAGCGGGCACGTCTGACGCACGGTGACGTGCGGTGCGCCGGGGTCCGGGGCGCGTTCAGCGGCCGACGTTAACTGCGAAACGTGGGCGTTCTCAAATCTGTTCAGTCGGTGAGACACAGCAGGCGGGGAGATCGAACCAGCGCAGGTGCTCGAAGTCCGGCGAGGTCCGGTCGGCGAGGTCGCCCGGCTCCGCGGGGACGACCGTGCGCAGCAGCTCGGCGCTCTCGGCCAGGTAGCCGGCGAGGGCCGACTCCGGCGCCGCTCGGCGCAGGTGGGGGTAACGCATCTCACCCTCGGGCCCGTAGCTGATCTGGCCGAGCCGCAGCGGCGGCTCGACGACCCCGTCGCGGTGCACCCAGATCCCGGTCGCCGGGGCGAACCGGTACTGCCCGAGCATCCGCCAGCCGTCGCGCGCGACCAGCCGGACCGCCTCGACGATGTAGTCGAACACCGCTTCGGAGATGAAGTAGTTGAAGCTGACCCGGACCCACCCGGGCTTGATCCCCTCGCAGCCCCGGGTGATCTCGCGCTCGAACTCGTGCGACCGGTCCAGGTCGATGCCGAGCAGCCGGTGGCCGTAGGGGCCGGCGCACGAGCAGCCGCCGCGCGACTGGATCCCGAAGAGGTCGTTGAGCAGCGCCACCACGAAGTTGTGGTGCAGGTACTGCCCGCTGGGCGCCCGGACCACGAACGAGACGATCGAGAGCCGCTCGGCGTCGAGGTTGCCGAGGATCTCGACCGCCGGTTCGGCCGCCCAGGCCGCGAGCGCTCGCTGCAGGTAGTGCTCCTCGTGCTCGCGGATCACGTCCACCCCGACCGCCTCCTTGAGCTGGAAGACCAGCCCGGCGCGGATCGAGTCGACGATCGCCGGCGTGCCGCCCTCCTCGCGCTGGGTGATGTCGGTCAGGTACCGGTGCTCGTCCGGGTTCACGTAGGCGACCGTCCCGCCGCCCGGGACGTCGGGGACCCGGTTGGTGACCAGCGAGCGGCGTACGACGAGGACGCCGGGAGTGCTGGGTCCGCCGATGAACTTGTGCGGACTGAGGAAGATCGCGTCCTTGAAACAGAGCGGGTCCGCGGTGTCCGGGCCGTCCATCTCGATGTCGACGTACGGGCCGGCCGCGGCGAAGTCCCAGAACGACAGCGCGCCGTGCCGGTGCAGCAGCGACGAGATCGCGGCGGTGTCACTGAGGATCCCGGTCACGTTGCTGGCCGCGGAGAACGAGCCGATCCGCAGCGGGCGGTCGGCGTACCGCTCCAGCTCGGCCTCCAGCCTCGCCAGGTCGATGTGCCCGTCGGTGTCCGCGGGGATCGCCACCACGTCGGCGATGGACTCGCGCCACGGGATCTCGTTGGAGTGGTGCTCGTAGGGGCCGATGAACACCACCGGGCGCTCGTCCGCGGGGACGTGGTCGCTCAGCCGGTAGCGGTCCTCGAGCGCGGAGGGGATCCGCAGGCCGAGGATGCCGATCAGCTTGTCGATCGCGCCGGTGCAGCCGGAGCCGGCGAAGATCACCACGGTGTCGTCGCTGCCGCCGACGGCGGTGTGGATGATCGCCCTGGCGTCGGCGCGCAGCCGGGTCGTCTGCAGCCCGGTGCCGCTGGACTCGGTGTGCGTGTTGGCGTAGCTGGGCAGCACCTCGTCGCGGAGGAAGTCCTCCAGGAACCCGAGCGCGCGCCCGGACGCGGTGTAGTCGGCGTACGTCACCCGGCGAGGTCCGAACGGCCCCAGCATGATCTGGTCGTCCCCGATCACGGCCTCCCGGACCCGGCGCAGCAGCGGCGTCTCGGACGGGGCGGACGATTCGGTCATGGAACCGATGATCCTGCCGGGCGCGGGTTCAGGGAAGTTCTTCGACGCACATGTCGAACGCATGGATCAGCGCGTTCGTCAGCGCGACCTCGTCCTCGTGCCGTAGGTATCCGATCTGGCGGCCGAGGTCGGAGACCGGGATAGTCCGAATGTTGTCGCACGAGATCACCGAGGGGCCGTCGACGCCGTGGGCCGTGCCGATGGGCACCTCGACGTCCAGCTCCCGGATGCGGGACGTCACCGGCGCGACGGTCACGCTGGTCATCGATCCACGGGCGCGCTCCCGGGTGAGCACGACGACCGGGCGGGTCTTGTCCAACCGGGCCAGGTGCACTGGTCGCATCAGTCGAGCTCGGGCATCGGCTGGCGCGCTCCCCACTCCGCGAGCGCTTGCATGTCCTGGTCAGGCCCGGTCGTCCGGTAGATCTCCGCGTCGCGCTCCGCGGAGATCTGTCGCTCGTACTTCATCAAGGCCTTGGTGACAGCGTGCGCCCGTGACCGAGCCGAGCCGTCCACGACCAGCCGGTCGAGGAAGGCCACCAGGTGATCGGGCAGTCGGACGGCGATCTGCGTACTCATGTGCTCGATGGTAGCGATTTGGGATGCAACGGTCATCCGGAAACTTTGGGGGGCGCCCCCGCAGGACCGCAACCGTCCGTCCACAGGCCCGAGAAACAGAACTCCCGGCCAGGCGTACCTGACCGGGAGCTCCGGGTGCTCGTGCGAGCCGGGGAAGCGGAGGCTCAGGCCTCGTTCTCCAGGGCGGCGGCCACGCGGCGGTGGGCCTCCCAGATCGCCTCGGGGAGGCGCTCGAAGGCGTTCAGGTGCTCCTCGCGGTAGCCCATCTCCTGCTTCCAGCGGTCCGTGTCGATGGTGAGGATGGCCTCGAGGTCGGCGTCGCTGATGTCGACACCCTCGAGGTTGAGCTCCTCGCGGGTCGGGATGATGCCGACCGCGGTCTCGCGACCCTTGACCTCGCCGGCCTTCAGCTGCAGCAGCCACAGCAGCGGGCGCAGGTTGTCGCGGTAGCCGGGCCAGCGGAAGTGGCCGTCCTCGGGGTCGCGCTGGAACCAGTTCACGTGCGCGAAGATCGGCTGCTCCTTGGCGGCGCCGACCACGTCGAGGTAGTGCTGGGCGTAGTCGCCCTCGCCGTAGGCCATGAACGGCCGGTTCGACATCGGGTCGTAGCGCAGCACGCCCTCCTTGCCCTCGGCCGCGGCGGTCGCCTCGGCGCCCAGGGTCAGGCCGTCGTACACGCCCTCGGCCAGGTCGTGGATCGCCCGGATCAGCGGCTCGCGGTCGCGAGTGCGGCCGCCGAAGATGATCGCGTCGATCGGCACGCCGGCCGGCTCGTCGTAGTCCTTCGCGACGTTCGGGACGTTGGCCAGGGTGGTGGTGAAGCGGCTGTTCGGGTGCGCCCACGGCGAGTCGTCGCCCGCCTCGCGGTCCGCGATCGGGTTGCCCAGCCAGTCCAGCCAGCCGGTGACGTCGGCCGGCGGGTTCTTGGTGCGGCCCTCCCACCAGACCTCACCGGTGCTGGGGTTGTAGGCGATGTTGGTGAAGATCGTGCCGGTGCCCTCGGCGATCGACTCCAGCGCGGTCGGGTTGGTGCCCTCGTTGGTGTCCTTCGCGACACCGAAGACGCCGTACTCCGGGTTCATGCCGTAGAGGCGGCCGTCCTCACCGACCCACAGCCAGGCGATGTCGTCGCCGTAGAAGGAGACGTGGTACCGGTCGCCCAGGGCGTCCGGGGCCAGCATCATCGCGAGGTTGGTCTTGCCCGAGGCGCTCGGGAAGCCGCCGCAGATGTGGTAGTCCTTGCCGGTCTGCTTGTCGTGGATCCCGATGAGCATGTACTGCTCGGCCAGGAACTTGCCCGAGACCCAGCCGTCGTACGCCGCCTGGCGCAGGCCGTGGGCGATCTTGCCGAGCAGCGCGTTGCCGCCGTACGACGACCCGTAGTGCAGGATCGTGCGCTCGTCGGCCACCGTGACGAAGTAGCGCTGGTCCTCGGGGGTGCCCTGACCGAGGTTCTCCAGGTCGCCGGTCACGTGGACCGCGCGGACGAAGCTGTTCGGGTCCTCGAGGTCGTTGACGTACTGCACGCCGACGCGGGCCATCCGGATCATGTGCAGCACGACGGTGCGGCAGTCGGTCAGCTCGACGCCCGTCGCCCACGGCGCGAGCGCGTTGCCGACCGGCGCCATCAGGTAGGGGATCACGTACATCGTCTTGCCGGCCGAGGCGCCCGCCATCCGCTCCTTCTGGAGGGCGGTCATCTCCGCGGCGGGCTTCCAGTTGTTGTACTCGCCCTTGTCGGTCTCGCGGCTGGTCGCCACGACCGTGCGCTCCTCGGAGCGGGCGGTGTCCTTGTGGTAGCTGCGCGAGTAGTAGCGGCCCTCGCCGGCCGGCTCCAGCTCGCCGGCCTCGAGGCACTCGGCGATCAGCCGGGCGTCGTCCGCGGGGGAGACGACCTCGACACGGGCGGCCCCCGTCAGCTCGGCCCAGTACGCGACGTACTCGCGCACCTTCGGGTTCGTGACGCCTGCGGCGTCCAGGACGGTGTCGACGTCTGCCATGGGTGCTCGTTCCTCGTGTGCGGGCGGGGCGGGTGGGCCTGAGGTTACAGGCTCGCGTCCGGGGTGTTGCCGGTGTCCAGGCAACGACCAACGCCACCGTACGACGTCACGCGGGGAGCACGTCCGCGCGCGTGACGACCATCTCTTCCGGAGCGGTCAGCCGCCAGGCCTCGAAGGTCAGCTCGGCGAGCTCGTCGCGCTCCACGCCGTCGAGGTGGACGACCACCCAGCCGAACCCGGCGGAGGTGAACTGGACCTCGAAGACGTCCGGCCGCTCGCCGACGAGCGCGCGCTGCTCGGTGATGGTCTGCTTGAGCCCGACGGTCGCGGTCGCCGGCCAGAGGTAGCCGAAGGTGCGCCCGGCCACGTCGTAGGAGATCCACTTGTCCCGGTCGCGCTGGGTCAGTCCGGGCAGCTGCTCGACCAGCTCGAGGAAGTCGCGGATCACGCAGGGCACGGGCCGAATCCTGCCAGCGCGGACCGACAGCCGTCCGCTCAGCGCGTGTAGGTGTAGAAGCCGCGCCCGGTCTTGCGGCCCAGCAGCCCGGCGCTGACCATCCGCTCCAGCAGCGGCGGGGCCGCGTAGAGCGGCTCCTTGAACTCGTCGTAGAGCGACTCCGCGATCGCCTTCGTGGTGTCCAGGCCGATCAGATCGGCCAGCGCGAGCGGCCCCTGCGGGTGCGCGGCGCCCAGGACGAGGCCCTGGTCGATGTCCTCGGCGGTCGCGAACCCGGACTCCATCATCCGGATCGCGGAGAGGATGAACGGGATCAGCAGCGCGTTCACCACGAACCCGGCCCGGTCCTGGCAGTCGATCGCGCGCTTGCCGAGCTTGTCCTGGACGAAGGCACGGCCACGCTCGGTGGTCTCCGCGGAGGTGAGCAGGCTCGGCACCAGCTCCACCAGCGACAGCACCGGGACCGGGTTGAAGAAGTGGATGCCCATCACCTGGGCGGGCCGCTCGGTCGCGACGCCGAGCTTCATGATCGGGATCGAGGAGGTGTTCGAGGCCAGGATCGCGGTCGGCGAGGCGACGATCTTGTCGAGGTCGCGGAAGAGCGAGGTCTTGGCGGTCTCCTCCTCGAGGATCGCCTCCACGACGAGGTCGCGGTCGGTGAGCGCGTCGAGGTCGGTCAGGACCCGGATCCGGTCCAGCACCACGTCGGCGTCCTCGAGCTTGCCGCGCTCGACGGCGCGGCGCAGCGAGGCCTCCAGGCGGGCGCGTCCGGCCGCCGCGGCCTGGTCCGAGGACTCCACCACGACGACGTCCAGGCCGGCCCGGCCACAGACCTCGGCGATGCCCGACCCCATCAACCCGCAGCCGACGACGCCGACCTGCTCGATCTCGCCCATGTTTCTCCCTGTCACTCCCGTACGCCGCCCTCCCGGCGGCGCGCTCCCCAGCAGGCTAGACCCGGAGGTCGGGCCCGGTCGGACCCGGTCGGATCCGGACCGGTCAGGCGGTGCCGACAACGGCGAGGTTCCCGTCGGCGTCGGTGGTGAACAGCTCGACGCCGTCGGTGACGGTGGCCGCGTCGGCGCCGAGTGCCACGGCGATCTTGTTGGCGGCGTTGCGCATCACGTCGAGCACGACCTCGACGACCTGGTCCTCGGTGAGGTGGGCGCGGGCGGCGGCCGCGGCGGCGGCCGGGACGTCGTCCGGTGTGAGGACGAGGGCGTCGGTGAGGGCGAGGGCGGCCTTGGCCGGTCCCGGGAGCGTGCTGGTCGCCCAGGCGTCGACGGCGGCGAACTCTGCCTCTCCGGCGCCGGCGTCGATCGCGTCCTGGCTGCGGCGCGACCTGCACACGGCGCAGTCGTGCAGCCGGGCGCCGCGCAGCCGGACCAGCTCGGTCACGGTCGGGTCGAGCGCCCGGAGCCGCGCGACGGTGACCATGAATTCCTCCAGCAGCGGCCAGGCGTCGCCGTCGTGCGGGACGGCTTCCGGGAGCGCGACGCCGGGCAGCACCGCGCCGAGGACCGCGCGGACCCGGGGGACGAAGTCGTGGGCGTAGATCCGCTGCACGACCGGGAAGGCCTGGTCGCCGGTCGCCGCGAAGAACGCGGCCCGCTGGCCGTCGTCGACCGCGGAGACGTCGAGGGTGAACTGGGCGGCGAGCTCGGCGACGGCAGGGTCGGTCAGGTCCGGCGCCGGGATGCCGGCGACGGCCGCGAACAGCCCGAGCGCCTCGGCGGTGCTCACGCCCCGCGGCGCTTGGCGTAGCGGAACTTCACCATCTTCCGCACCTGCTCGAAGTCCTCCGGGCGGCGCGGGAAGGACTGCATGTCCGGGCCGAGCTGGAATTTCTTGTTCGTGGTCGCCTTCGGGGCGGCGAACTCGCGCAGGCCGTCGTCGCCGTGGAAGCGGCCGAAGCCGGAGTCGCCGATCCCGCCGAACGGCACCGACGGCATCCCGACGAAGGTGAGGGCCGAGTTGATGGTGGTGCCGCCGGCCTGGATCCGGCGGGCGATCTCCTTGCCGCGCTTGGCGGAGAAGACCGACGAGCCGAGCCCGAACCTGGTGGCGTTCGCCCTGCGGATCGCCTCGTCGACGTCGGCGACGGTGTTGATCACGATGACGGGACCGAAGGTCTCCTCCTGCACCGCCGGGTTGTCCTCGGGTACGTCGACCAGCACGACCGGGTCGACGAAGGGCGCCCGGACGGAGTCGACGCCGCCGACCAGCGCGGTCGCCCCGGCCTCGATCGCGGCGGTCACGTGCCGACGGACGATGTCGATCTGCGCGGGCACGATCATCGGGCCGTAGGAGTCGCCCTCCTCCAGGCCCGCGGTGACCTGCGAGGCGATCTCCTCGACCTTCGCGAGGAACGGCTCGCGCACGGCGCGGGTCACGTAGACGCGCTCGATGCCGACGCAGGCCTGGCCGCCGTTGAAGAAGCCGCCCCAGACGACCGCGGTGGCGGCCTTCTCGACGTCGGCGTCCTCGGCGACGATCGTGACGTCCTTGCCGCCGAGCTCGAGCAGGACCGGGGTGAGGTTCTCGGCGCAGGCCGCCATCACCTTGCGGCCGGTCGGGACCGACCCGGTGAAGGCGATCTTGTCCAGTCCGGCCTTGCAGAGCGCGGAGCCGGTCTCGGCGAAGCCGGTGATCCAGGTGATCAGGCCGCGCGGGGCGTCCGGGTTGGCGTCGTAGAACGCGTCGATCACCAGCACCGAGCTGGCGGCGGCGTACTCGCTCGGCTTGACGATGGCGGCGTTGCCGGCGGCGAGCGCGTAGGCCAGGCCGCAGAGCACCGTGTAGATCGGGACGTTCCAGGGCGCGATCACGCCGACCACGCCGAGCGGCGGGTAGGACACCTCGGCACCGAAGTTGAACATCGCCATCCCGGGGGCGACCTTGCGCGGCTTCAGCACCCGCTTGGCGTGCGCCGCGGCCCAGCGCAGGTCCTCCAGCCCGGCGATGAGCTCGAACTGGACGTCTCCGCGGGGGCGACCGGTCTCCTGGAAACCGAGGTCGCAGATCTCGTCCGACTGCTGCGCGATCGCCGCGATCCAGCGGTTCAGCCGGCGCTTGCGCTCGGCGTACCCGAGCCCGGCCCACCAGATCTGCGCCTCGCGGCCGGCCGCGAGGCGCTCGGCGACGTCCTCCGCGGTGTGCACGGGGAAGGTGCCGACGTCCTCGCCGGTCGCCGGGTTGGTCACGGTGAAGGTCGTGGGGCCGGTGGTCGGCTCGGCGGTCTGGGTCATCGCAGGTCCTCGGTGAGTGCGCGGGGTTGACACGTGTCAACAAACGGTAGTCCGCCCGGGCCCGAAGTGGAACAGGTTCTAGCGACGACTTCCGCGGGTGTTCCATGCCGGCCGGTGAGCCGCTACGGCAGCGTCTGCTTCACCCAGGCCCCTGCGGCTCCGGCGACGGCGTGCAGCCGCGCGTTCTGCTCGCCGGAGCGGGGCAGGGCGAAGGTGGACCCGGCGGCGGTGCAGGCCGTGGCGGCGTCGGCGAAGGTGACCGGGGCGGTCACGGTCCAGGTCCCCGCCGCTACGCAGGCCGCCGGGTGCAGCTCCACGCAGCCCGCGGCGTACCAGCGGCCGTCGGCGCCCTGCACCGTGCAGGCTCCCCCGTCGGCCCGGGGCTCGTCCGGGGCCCAGCTCCACAGCGTCGCCTGGATCCGGCCGTCCTCGGGGAGGAGCTGGTCGAAGCCGAACACGTTGACCCCGCAGCCGGTCATGGAGCGCACCTTCTCCGGGGAGAGCGCCTCCGGGTTCACCGGGACCCGGCTGGGGTCGGTCAGCGCGGACACGAGGGTGCTGTCCTCGAAGTAGCGGACCAGCTGGGTCGCGTAGGTGAGCGGCCCGTAGGTGGCGTCGCACCCCGGGAAGGCCCGGTACGCCGAGGTCCTGCCGCTCTCGACGTGCACCGCGTTCCAGTCGAAGACGTCGGCCGACCAGCCCGGAGCGCAGGCGCCGACGAGGACCACCCGGGCGCCGCTGGCGCGGACGTCCTCGCGGGAGACCCCGGTGGGCAGCGGCGTGCAGCCGTTCGCGGCCTTCTGCGCCGGGTCCGGCCGGTAGATCAGGCTGCTGCCGTCCGACCGCCGCAGGACCTGCTCCAGGGTGGCGACGGCGGAGGCGTAGGCGGGAGCGTTCTTCAGGTTGTCCTCGAGGTAGAGCAGCACCACGTCGTCGGCGTGGCCGGGTGCGTTCAGCCAGGTCGCGATCTCCGGGAGCACCGCGCTGAACACGGGCTCGGTGGTGCAGCCGAGGTCGAGCATCTCCGGTCCCTGGCCGTGGCAGACGGTGACCGCGCGCGGCCCGAGGAGGCCCAGCAGGCGCGGGATGTAGTGCAGGTCCAGCTCGAGCGCGCGGACGTCCAGGTCCAGCTGCTGGGTCAGCGTCAGCTGCTGGTTGGAGTCCGCGTGCGACAGCGTGAAGGAGTTCGTCAGGCTGTTGAACGAGTTGTGGGTGCCGAGCCACTGCACGTCGCGGAACGGCAGCGGGTCACCGAGCCGGTACTGGAACTGCGCGGTGCGGTGCGCCCACGACTGCAGGTAGGCGTCCCGCGCCGCCTGCGTCACCTGGTGCGCCAGCGGCAGCACGCAGAGCGCGTCCGGGATGCCGACCCGGCGGCACTCGGTGCCGATCGCGTCCGTCGTCTTGCCGAGGGCGACGCAGGGGATCGCGACCGGGCTGACGGCGTCGCACGGAGCCGTCGGCGACGGCGCGTCGGCCGAGGAGGCAGCGGCCTGGGAGGGCACGGCCGGGGCGAGCGTCACGACGGCCGCGACGAGGGCGGCGACGACGGCGCCGAGCACCGTCGAGGAGAGCATCGGGCGGGTGCGCATGCGTCACCGTGGCACGGACCGTTGCGTCTCGTCGGTGGAACGTCGAAGGATCCGGGTGCCTCCGCAATTGTCCGGATCAGGCGGGTACGTCGGCCTCGCGTCCGAGCAGGCCGCGACGGTCGGCGACCGCCTCGAACAGCACCGTCGCGAACGGCGGGATGCTGGCGACCAGGGCGAGCGCGAACACCTTGAAGGACCATCCGAAGGTGTTCCGGGCGACCAGGCTGATCAGCAGGTAGGCGAGGAACACCGTGCCGTGGATCGGGCCGAAGATCTTCACCCCGGCCTCGGTGGTCTCGGGCACGTACTTGAAGTACATGCCGATCAGCAGGCCGAGCCAGGAGAAGGCCTCGGCGATGGCGATGGTCCGGAACCAGAACCGGACGCGGGCGGGATCGTTCACGCCGGCCACCGTAGCGGGGCCACCTAGGGGGGTAGTGGCCCCGCTCGGGACTGGTGGACGGATCCGTGACGGAACCTGACCGAATCGTCTCCCGCCCGACGGGTCGGCGTCAGGCGTGCCGGGAACGAAAAACCGTCCGGGTCTCGTGCTCGGAGGACAAAGGCCCCCGGGTGTCAGGGCCGGCTCAGCACCGTGGAGCCGAGCCAGTGGCAGGCGGTCAGCGCGAGCTCGAGGTCGAGCCGGTCCTCGTCCAGCGAGCGGCCGCGGGCGGCGACCGCCTTGTCCACCCGGTACTTGACAGTGTTCTTGTGCAGGTGGACCTGCTGGCCGGTCGCCGCGAAGCTGTTCCGGGTCTGCAGGAAGACCTTGAGGGTGTCGCGCAGCCGGGCCGCGGCCGGGGTGTCGAGCGCCAAGCCGCCGAGGGCCTCGGAGACCAGCCGCCGGGTCGCGGGCAGGTCCGCGGCGAGCAGCGCCGCCGCGCGGACGCCGGCATCGGTGTAGGAGAACACCCGGTGGTCGGAGTCGCTCCCGGCGATCGCGACCTCCTGCGCCCGCACGGCGTCGAGGTGGGTACGACGGAATCCGTCGGGCCCGTTGGCCGGGACCCCGAGCGCCAGCAGCAGCCGGCCGCACCCGAGCTCGGGCAGAGCGGCGAGCGCGGTCACGAGGGCGGTGGTCGGCAGCTCGTAGCCCGGTCCGGGTTCGCGGGCGAGCGGGATCCAGCCCCACGCGGTGGCCAGGTCGCGCTGCACGAACAACGGCTGGCCGGAGGTCTGCGCGAACGGCTGCACGGTCCGGGCCACCGTCGCGAGCAGCTGCTCCAGGTCGTGCAGGTCGTCGCTGGCGACCGGGACGTCCGCGCGCCACAGCACCACGCCGAGGTGCGGTTGGCGCAACCGGTAGCCGAGCGCCTTCTCCGCGGCCCCGAGGTCGACCGGGCGGCTGGCGAGGAGGTCGGTGAGCGTCGCGGTCCGGACGGTGCTGCGGTTGGCCAGCCAGCGCTCGCGCTCGGCCTCGTAGACGTCGATGAGCTGCTCGGCGACCGCGTCGATGTAGCGGAAGGTGAGCGACATGAACTGCTGGCCGGCCGCGAAGGCGACGTACGGGTCCGGCTCGGTGGTGCTGATCCGGTCCAGGATCCAGCCGAGTGCCCCTTCCTGGCCGAGACGGTAGGCGCGCAGCAGGGCGTTGGAGGAGATTCCCCGTTGCGAGAGCCGGCGGGCGTACTCGACCGCCGGGGGCGGAGCCGGGACGTCGTCCATCGGGATGCCCATCCGGACCGCGTGCACGAGCGTGCCCAGGTTGCTCTCGACGCTGGTCCGGAGCAGGTCGAGGATGAGCTGGTCGCCGCGCAGCTCGGTGATCGTCTCCGAGAGCACCTCGTAGAGCGTCGAGGTGAGCAGGTCCAGGTTCTCGGCCATGTCCAGCGCCGTCGCCGCCACCCGGGCAGCGACGAGCTCCTCGCGGCGCGCCTGCGGCATCGTCACCATGGGAGGGCTCCTCTGTCCGGGGGCTGAACAGGAGTGAGTGGGACGGGTCGATGTTCTCAGGCCGCGGCGGGGTGCGGAAGCCTGCGCCCACGACCCGGCGCGGGGACTCCGTCGGCTGGATCGTGGCAGGTTCACGGACAACGGGGAACCTGTTCTCGAAAACTAACGGGATGCCCCGAACTTCGTTGCGTGAAACCAGGAGAAACAATCTCTTTTCGCTTTAATGTGAAATTGCTTGCAGACAGGTGACGCGGGGCCGAGCCCCACGTCCGTCCGGTCCAGGAGGCAGGGTTGGCTCAATTTCTCGGGGTGGCCAAGCGACAGGCAGGTGTCGACAGGGACTGGCGTGCCCGGCCCGTACGACGCCTCACGCTCTCCGTGCTCGCGCGGGCACTGCTGCTCTACTTCCTCGGCGGTCTCGCGCTGATCGCGTGGACCTCCGGCCTCGGCACTCTCGCTTCCTGGCAGGCGTGGTGGGACGAGCCGGTCGTCTACCAGAAGCTGGTCTGCTGGACGATGCTCCTGGAGCTGCTCGGGCTGGCCGGCACCTGGGTGCCGCTGTGCGGCGGGAGCCGGCCGGCGTACCAGGTGGTCGGGTCCTGGCTGCGGCGCGGCACCGTCCGGATCGCCCCGTGGCCGCGCAAGCCGAAGTTCCAGGACCCGGATACCCGGACCCTGCTCGACGTCGCCCTGTACCTCGCCCTGGTCGTCGCGCTGGCGCTCGCCGTGATCCTCCCCGGGGTTCCGGACGAGCACCTGCTCGTCGCCCGCCCGCAGTCCGTGGGCGGACTCGTGGGCCCCGGCGTGCTGCTCGGGGTCGTCGTCCTCACCTTCTTCCTCGGCTTGCGCGACAAGATCGTCTTCATGGCGGCGCGCGCCGAGCTGCTGATCCCCGCGGTCGTGCTCTCGGTCCTCCTCGGCTTCACCGACCTCGTCATCGCGCTCAAGCTCACTGTCGTGGTGGTCTGGCTCGGGACCGGAGCCCTCCGGCTCGGCCGGCGCCTGGCCGAGCTGGCTGCCGGGCGGACCCGCCGGGTCCCGGCGGCGGAGCTGGTCGGCACCGCCCTCGAGCTCGCCGTCCCGCTCGCCCTGGTGCTCGCGACCGACCCCACGGTGGTCCTCGTCGCCGTCGGCGTGATGCTCGCGTTCCACGTCTACACCGCCGCCGCGCACGGGCGCGCGGTGCCCCTGGAGCTGCACCTCTTCTTCGCGTTCGGCGCGGTGGTGCTCTTCCTGGGCTACCCGGCCGACGACGGCTACGCCGTGCTCGACCTCTCGCAACCGTGGATGCTGCCGTTCTTCGTGCTCGCGCTCGCGATCCTGCCCGTGCTGGGGCACCTGCGCCCGCACCTGGTCTCCTTCCTGCCCTCGCTGCGCAGCCCCGCCGGCATCGGACCGTCGTCGCTGTGGGTGATGGCGCCCGGGGTCGAGCGTCGGCTGGCGCAGGCGTGCACGGCCGATCCGCTCGCGGCGACCGCGGAGGTGCGGATCGCGGGGCCCGCGGGTGCCGGCGCGCACAAGGCGCTGGCCTGGCGCGCGCTGCAGAGCCAGGGGTGCGGGCTGCGCTCGGTGCTCGCCCGCGAGCTCGGACCGGACCTCGGCACCGTCACCGTCCGGGAGGCGGGGCCGCTCTGCAGCGCCCTGATGGGGCTCGTCCCCGAGGCCGGCCACCTGCACGACGAAGCCCTGGTAGCCGCCCTCCAACGGCGGCTCGCCTTCGAACCGGGCGAGCTGAGGGTCATCGTCGCGGAGGCCCCGTCGGTCCAGCGGCGCACTCAGCAGTACCGGGTCGTCGATGCCGCCCTCGGAGTCCTCCGGCGGGGCCGTTGGGAGGTGGCCGACGCGGTCGCGCACGACCCCGGGCGGGGAGACGGTCCGATCCCGGTCGAGGTGATCTGGGCCCTGCCCGACCAACCGAAGCGGCTGTGGATGCGGCACCCTTGATCGGGTGAGCACAGCGGTCGTGGTCGGGAGCGGACCGAACGGGCTGGCCGGCGCCGTCCGGCTGGCGCAGGCAGGCCTGGACGTCACCGTGCTGGAGGCGGCCGGCACCGTCGGCGGCGGGACGCGCACCACCGAGCGGATCCTGCCCGGGCTGCTGCACGACGACTGCTCGGCGTTCCACCCGACCGGGGTGACGTCGCCCTTCTTCCGCACCCTCGACCTGGAGCGGTTCGGGCTGACCTGGGCCTGGCCGGAGATCGACTTCGCGCACCCGCTGGACGACGGCCGCGCCGGGATCGTCACCCGGCGGATGGCCGACACCGACGCGACCATCGGTGCCGACGCCCGGGCGTGGCGCCGTGTCTTCGAGCCGCTGGTGCGGACCTACGACAAGATCGCCGCCGACGCGATGGGCCCGGCGGTGCACCTGCCGAAGCACCCGGTCGCGTTCGGCAGGTTCGGCCCGCAGGCGCTGCTGCCGGCGACCTGGACCGTGCGGCACTGGAAGGACGACCCCGCGCGGGGGCTCTACACCGGCGTCGCCGCGCACGCGTTCGGCCGGCTGGACCGGCCGCTCAGCGGCTCGGTCGGCCTGCTCCTCACGGCCGCCGGCCACCACGCCGGGTGGCCGGTCGCGGTCGGCGGGAGCCAGGCCATCGCCGACGCGCTCGTCGGGCTGCTCACCTCGATGGGCGGCACGGTCCGGACCGGGGTCCGGGTGACCTCCCGCGCCCAGCTGCGCGACGAGGCCGGTCACGATCCCGACGTCGTCCTGCTCGACCTGGCCCCGGCCGGGGTGCTCGACCTGCTCGGCGACGACCTGCCCGGGTACGTCCGCCGCGCCTTCACCCGCTGGCGGTACGGGTCGGCCGCGCACAAGGTCGACTACGCGATCGAGGGCGACGTGCCCTGGGTCAACGAGCACTGCCGCCGCGCCGGCACGCTGCACCTGGGCGGCACCGCCGAGGAGATCGTCGCCACCGAGGAGACCACCGTGCGTGGTGCCCTGCCGGAGCGGCCGTTCGCGCTGGTCGGGCAGCAGTACCTGGCCGACCCGTCCCGCTCGGCCGGCTCGGTGAACCCGCTCTGGGCCTACGCGCACGTCCCCGCCGGGTACGACGGCCCGCCCGAGGTCGCGACCGAGGCGCTGACCGCCCAGATCGAGCGGTTCGCCCCCGGCTTCCGCGACCGGATCGTCGGCATCTTCGTCCGGCCGGCGGCCGCGATGGCGGCGTACAACGCGAACTACGTCGGCGGGGACATCGGTTCCGGCGCCAACACCGCCCGGCAGATCGTCTTCCGGCCGCGACCGGCGATGAACCCCTACACGCTGGGCGTCCCGGGGGTCTACCTCTGCTCCTCGGCCGCCGCGCCCGGCGGCGGGGTGCACGGGATGTGCGGCTTCAACGCGGCCGAGGCGGCACTGAAGCGGTTGTGAGGTTGCGAGACGGTCGCTGCGCGACCTCCTCAACCAGCGGGGATCTCGGCCAGTCCGTCGCGGTGGCGCTGGGCGAGCTCCTGGTAGTACGGCGGGTTGCCGTCGACCCAGAACTGGGCCATCGAACCCTCCTCGATGGGCTTGCGGACCTGCGCCGGCGATCCGGCGGCGAGGACGCCGTCCGGGATCTCGGTGCCCGGGGTGACCAGCGAGCCGGCGGCGACCAGGGAGCCGGCGCCGAGGCGGGTTCCGTCGAGCATCGTGCTGCCGTTGCCGAGCAGCGCGCGCTCCCCGATCACCGCGCCGTGCACGATGCAGCTGTGCGCGACGGTGGCGCCGGGGCCGATCTCGACGACCGCGTCCGGGGCGCCGTGGACGACGGAGTTGTCCTGCACGTTGGCGCCCTCGCGGACGACGATCGTGCAGATGTCGCCGCGCAGGACCGCGCCGTACCAGACGCTGGCGCCCTTCTCGACGGTCACGTCACCGATCAGGGTGGCGGTCGGGGCGACGAACGCGTCGGCGTGCACGGTGGGGCGCTTGCCCTCGAACTCGAAAAGATTCACCAGCGGAGCCTAACGAGCGCAGCGAGGATCACCCCGAGAACGCTACTGCGGCCTCTCCCGGGGTCGTCGGGGGCGGCGGCTTGGGCGCCAGGGTGTCCTCGATCGTCACCTCGACCGGCTCGGCGATGCCGGCCAGGGTGACCACCTCGCGGCTCCACCCGGCCGACTCCTCCAGCGCTCGCGCGGTCCCGGGGCCCATCAGGATCTGCCCGTCCTGGGCGATGCTGCACAGCCGGGCCGACAGGTTCACGGTGGTCCCGATGGCGGCGTACTGGAGCTGCGCGGCGGTTCCGATCGCGCCCACCGCGCACTCCCCGCTGGAGATGCCGATGCCGGCGCCGAGCGGGGTCTCCTCGGTGGTCCACCGGCTCGTCACCTCGCGGGCGCGCTCCATCAGGTGCCGCGCCAGCCGGAGCCCGACCCGGGTGTGGTCCGGGCGCGGGTACGGCGCCCCGACCAGGATCAGCGCGCCGTCGCCGGCGAAGTCCTTCACCGCGGCGCCGTACTCCTTGGCCGCGTCCATCACCACCGCGTAGTACTCCTGGAGGACCTGCACCATGTACTCGGCGCCGTGCCGCTGGGTGAAGGTGGTGAAGCCGCGCAGATCGATGCTGACCGCGGTCAGGCTGTAGATCTCGGTCCGGACGTCGAGGCCGTCGGCTCCGGCGCGGTGCGCCGTCTCGGCGATGTCGGGCGAGACGAACCGCGCCATCGCGGTGCGCTCGTCGATGAGCAGGTCCTGCTGCGACTCGATGATCAGGTGGTCGACGTAGGTCTGCCGGGTGATCCACTCGATCGCCAGGTTCAGCACCATCCCGGTCAGCAGCGCGGTCACCGGGATGAACAGCCCGACGGCCAGCTGCTGGTCGGTGATCCGGCCGTTCTGGTGCCAGGTCCAGGTCGCGTACGACGCGAGCAGCACGTACGGGCTGACCGAGAGCAGCGCGATCCGTGGCGGCAGCCGGAACACGGTGAGCCCGAAGTACGCCGCCATCGTCACGCAGGCGCCGGTCAGCTCGGGGGAGTAGGTCTTCCAGGTCATCGCGACCGCCAGCCCGCCGCCGAGCAGGTTGACCAGCGAGCTGAGCGGCGTCACCAGGTGCTGGTAGTGGTCGAGCCGGATCAGGGCGGCCGCCACCAGCAGGGAGACGATCATCAGCGGGATCAGCACCAGGGCGGTGGTCCGGAACTCGTCGAGGGCGCCGAAGACGACCGCGACCCAGGCGCAGAAGGCCGCGCCGGCGGCGGCGTACATGGCGAACTGGGCGAACGGGCGCACGTGCCCGATCCGCCAGGACTGGTAGTCGCGCTCCACGTCGGAGTCCGTGAAGCGAAGACCCCACCAGGTGTCAGGTGAGGTGAGCTCCGAGACGATGGGCCATCCCTCGGGGCGGGTCATGGCTGCCGGCTTCAGGCACCCGAGTCGCGACCGGCCCGCTCCGCCGTCGCGCCGGTGAGGGCCTCGCGGAAGTGCGGGATCTTCTGGGTGAGCGCCTCGACCGTCTCGCCGGTGAAGTGCAGCACCTCGAGCGGGGTCTCGGCGATCACGGTGGCCGAGCGCAGCTTGTGGTTGACCAGCGCCATCTCGCCGATCACCTCGCCGGCACCCAGGCGGGCGACCTCTTCGCCGTGCCGCTTCACCGTCACCTCGCCGGAGAGGATCAGGTAGGCCTTGTCGGCCGGAGTCTGCTCGACCATGAGCGCCCAGTGGTCCGGGACGGTCAGGTAGGTGGCCTGCTCGATCACCAGGTCGATCTCGGCGTCGGTGAAGTCGCTGAACCGCGCGATCTTCGCCAGCTGGTGGATACGGGCGTCCTCATCGGAGTGCTTGCCACGCATTGCGGAACTCCTCTCGCACGGCTACCGGCCGAGACGGTTCCTCCCCCAGGGAGATTCTGCGGGGCGGACGGGTCGCCTGTCCACAACACTCCGGCAGCAGAAACGCCGGGAATCAGAGCAGGACCAGGGTCGTCGGGTCGGCGTACAGGGCGAACCCGAGCGAGACCAGCAGGATCAGCAGCCAGCCGATCTCCAGGAACCGGTAGGTGACGGACTCCTGCTCGGCGGTCGGCCGCCCGCGCACCGAGGTGCGGAAGATCCAGAGCACGATGCCGAGGAAGAGCAGGCCGACCAGGTTGCCGGCCACGCCCCACGCCCACCCGGTGCTGAGCGGCTCGGCGACCGCGGAACCCTTCCCGAAGTGCTGCGCGGGCCCGTCGATGCGGGCCGGCAGGACCAGCATGCTCAGACCGATCCAGACGCCCAGGTAGATGCTGAGGTCGAGACGGCGCTGCGGCCTCAGCCGGCGCCGGTCGTGCCAGGCGAGCACGGCGAGGAGCAGCGGTGGCCCGGAGATCAGCCAGCCGATCATCAGCCAGCCGGACTCGGTGGTCGCCGTCTTGTCGAGGGCGTCGGCGATCTCCTTGCCCCAGACGACGCCGGCGGCGCCGACCAGGAAACCGGTGGAGACGAGGACGTTGAGGAAGCGACGGATGTCGGACCCGTCCGTCCGTCGACCTCCCATGGCGGAAATCTACTGGCTCCGCGGTGCGCGCTGCTCCCTAGACTGGCCGGGTGCCTCTCGCTCTCACCTTCCTCGACGGTGTGCGCTGGTACGGCGAGCCGGTGGTCGGGGAGCGGCCGCAGGCGCTGCTCGCCGCGTTGGCCGCGGCCGGCGGCCGGACGGTGCGGGCAGAGACCCTGGTCGAGCGGGTCTGGGGCGAGGACCTCCCGGCGAACCCGGCGAAGGCCCTCCAGGTGCTGGTCTCGCGCACCCGGAACGCGTGCGGCCCCGAGGTGATCGTCCGTGAGGGCGACGGCTACCGGCTCGGCGTCGGCGACGTCGACGTGTTCCTGTTCGGCCAGCGGATGAGCCGGGCCCGGAGCACCTTCGAGGACGCCCCCGAGATCGCCGAGCGCGCCGCGGCCGAGGCGCTCTCGCTCGGCGAGGGCCTGGTCGACCCGGGCGAGGAGGAGGGCCCGCTCGCCGACCTGCGTCGGGACGCGTTCGCCCGGCTCGACGAGGCCCGGACCATCCGGGCGCGGGTGGCGAGCCGGTCCGGGGCGCACGCGATCGCCCTGCCCGGGCTGGAGGCAGAGGTCCGCCGGCACCCGGAGGACGAGGCCCTGCTGGCCGACCTGCTGCGCAGCGAGGCGGCCGTGCACGGTCCGGGCGCCGCGCTCGGCCGGTTCGAGGGCTACCGCACCGACCTGCGCGACCGGCTCGGCACCGACCCCGGCCCGGAGCTGCAGCGGGTGCAGGCCGAGCTGCTGGCGCTGGACAACCCGGTGCGCGAGGGGCTGCGCTTCGAGACGAACGAGCTGCTCGGCCGCGACGACGACATCCGCCGGCTGCAGGGGCTGCTCAGCACGGCGCGGGTGGTCTCGATCCTCGGCCCCGGCGGTCTCGGCAAGACCCGGCTGGCGCACGTGCTCGGCCGGGAGGCGGCCGTCCCGAACGTGCACTTCGTCGAGCTCGTCGGCGTCACCGCGCCCGAGGACCTGGTCGGTGAGGTCGGCTCCGCGCTCGGGGTCCGGGACTCGGTGAGCAGCCGCCGGGCGCTGACCCCTGAGCAGCGCGCCGACGTCCGGGCCCGCGTCGCCCAGCACCTCGACTCCTCGCCCAGCCTGCTCATCCTGGACAACTGCGAGCACGTGGTCGAGGCGGTCGCAGACCTGGTCGCCTACCTGGTCGCCACCACCCGGGGCGTGCGCGTGCTCACCACCACCCGGTCGCCGCTGGCGATCGCCGCCGAGCGGGTCTACGCGCTCGGCGAGCTCGGCGAGGCCGACGCGATCGAGCTCTTCGAGCAGCGCGCCGTGGCGGCCCGGCCGGACGTAGCGCTGGAGCGCGCCGCCGTCGCGGCCGTCGTACGCCGCCTGGACGGGCTGCCGCTGGCGATCGAGCTCGCCGCGGCGAAGGTCCGGGTGATGGCGGTCGCCGACATCGAGGCCCGGCTGGAGGACCGGTTCGCGCTGCTTCGCGGCGGTGACCGGAGCGCCCCGGACCGGCACCGGACCCTGCTCGCGGTGATCGACTGGTCCTGGAACCTGCTCGGCGATCCCGAGCGCCGGGCGCTGCGCTGGCTCTCGGTCTTCCACGACGGGTTCACCCTGGCCGCGGCCGAGACCGTCCTCGGCCCACGCGCGCTCGACGTCGTGCAGGACCTTGCCGACCAGTCGCTGCTGAGCGTCGTCGAGGTCGCCGGCGGTGTCCGGTACCGGATGCTCGAGACCGTCCGCGAGTACGGCCGGATGCAGCTCACCGGGGCCGGCGAGGAGGCCGAGGCCGAGTCCGCCCACCGCGGCTGGGCGGTCGCGTACGCCGACATGCACACGGCCGCGCTGATGGGGCCCGGGCAGTTCGCCGCCGTGGACGCCTTCCGGGCCGAGGAGAACAACCTCGCCGACGTGCTCCGCCAGGCGTTGTCGGCCCCGGACCCGGAGACGGTCGTGCGGATCCTCGCCGGGATCGGCTCCTACTGGATGATCCTCGGCGACCACAGCCGGCTGTTCGTGCTCGCCGAGGCGGTGGCGGACGCGGTCCGGGACTGGACCCCGGCGCCGCAGTCGGCGGACGCCGCCCGGATCGCGATCGCGATGACGGCGAACAACGCGTTGATCGGCAACGCCGGGTACACCGAGGAGCTGCGCGAGCACCTGCGCCGGCTCGGTCCGGGCGAGAGCGATCCCCGGGTCGCGGCGCTGGTCACGATCATGCAGGACTTCGACCCCGGCGACGCGGCCGCGTTCGTGGCCCGGCTGGAGGACCTGGCCACCAGCCCGGACCGGCACCTGGCGATGGGCGCGCTGCAGTGGACCGGCCACGCCCGCGAGAACGGCGGCGACCCGGCCGGGGCGCTGCGCGCGACCGAGGAGGCGCTGGACCTGACCGAGACGTCCGACGGGCCGTGGCTGCGGGCGATCCTGCACACCCAGTCCGCCCAGCTCGCGATGCAGCTCGGCGACCCCGAGGCGGCGGTGGTGCACGCGCACGAGGCCCTCCCGGTCCTGGAGCGGCTCGGCGCCCACGACGACATCCTCCAGCTGCGCGCGATGCTGGCACTCTCCGCGATCGCCTCCGGCGACCTGGGCCGCGCGGCGGTCGAGATGGAGCGGCTCGGCCAGGGCGACGAGCCGGACACGGTCTTCGGCGGCCGCCTGGTCGTCGAGCTCGGGCACGCCGAGTTCGCGCTGGCGAGCGGGGACACCGAGGTCGGGCTGGCCCGCTACCGCGACGCGGTGATCCGGGTCCGGGACCTGCAGTTCCCGGGCATCGCGGCCACCGGCCTGGAGCCGTGGGTGCTCTTCGCCGAGGCGACGGCGTTGACCGCGCACGCGTACTACGCCACCGACCCGGCGTACGGGGAGGAGCTGTTCGCCCGCGGGACCGACCGGCTCGACGCCGTCCTCGACCCGGAGTACCCCTACCTGGACTACCCGGTCTGCGGGCTGGCCCTCTTCGCGCTCGGCGCCTGGGGACTGCTGCGCGACGTACTGCCGGCCGCGGACGCGGTCCGGCTGCTGGTGCTGGCCGACCGGTTCGCCTACAACCGCAGCGTCCCGACGATGTCCTGGGACCGGATCAGCGCCCGCGCCGAGGACCTCGCCCCGGGGCTGCTGGCGAGCACCGAGGCCGAGTACGGCGACCGTCGCGGCCCCGACCTCCTCGACGAGACGCGGCGGTTCGTCGAGAAGGTCGGCTCCTAGTCCCGGCCGTCGAGCCCTGTCGCCCAGCTCTGGTCGTCGAGCCTGTCGAGACGGGGTGGACGTACCCGCGACGGCGACTACAGGTGCTTCTTGTAGCTCCGGACCGACAGCGGCGCGAAGATCGCGATCACCACCAGGCCGGCGGCGAGGGTGAGCCAGACCTGGCCGGTGACCTGGCCGTGGTTGGCGAGGTCGCGGGAGGCGGTGACCAGGTGCGAGACCGGGTTGATCCGGACGAACCAGGCCAGCTGCGACGGCAGCGTGTCGACGCCGACGAACGCGTTGGAGAGGAACGTCAGCGGGAACAGGATCAGCATCGACATGCCCTGGACCGCCTGGGCGCTCTTGGCGATGGTGCCGATGTAGGTGAAGGCCCACGCCAGGCACCAGCCGGTGAAGATCGCGAGCACGATCGCGGCGGCCACGCCGAGGACGCCGCCCTCGGGGCGGTAGCCGATCACCATGCCCATCCCGAAGGTGAGCGTCGCGGCGATCGTGTAGCGCAGCAGGTCCGCGACCATCGGCCCGGCCAGCGGCGCGATCCGGGCGATCGGCAGCGACTTGAAGCGGTCGAAGACGCCCTTGTCCATGTCCTCGCGGAGCTGGACCCCGGTGGCCATGCAGGTGGTCAGCACGGTCTGGGCGAGGATGCCCGGGATCATGATCGGCAGGTAGCTCTTCACGTCGCCCGCGATCGCGCCGCCGAAGATGTAGGCGAACATCGCGGTGAACAGGATCGGCTGCAGCGTCACGTCGAAGAATTGCTCCGGGTTGCGGCGCATCTTCTTCGTGGCCCGCCAGGCCATCGAGAAGGTCTGGCTGACCGTGTCGCGCAGGCCGTTCCCGGAGGTGGTCCGGGACAGCGCGTCTTCGTAGGTGAGGGTGCTCATCGCGCCACCTCCATCTCGTTCAGGTCCGCCTCGTCGGCGGAGTCGGTGCCCTCGGCGGTGTCGTGACCGGTGAGGGCGAGGAAGACCTCGTCGAGCGTCGGCTTGTCGACGCTGACCGAGGTGATGCTGATGTCGGCCTGGCGCAGGCCGATGAGGACGTCGGCGGCCCGGTCGGCCTCGGCGAGCGCGACCTGCATCCGGCCGGACTCGGGCGTCAGCACGGGGCTCTCGCCGAGCACGCGGCGTACGACGTCCATCGCGAGGTCCTGGTCGGAGCCCACGGTGAGCTGGAGCTGGAGGGTCGAGCTGCCGACCGAGGCCTTCAGCTCGTCGGGGGTGCCCTCGGCGACCTTGACGCCGCGGTCGATGACGGCGATCCGGTCGGCCAGCTGGTCGGCCTCGTCGAGGTACTGGGTGGTCAGCAGGATGGTGCTGCCGTCGGAGACGAGTGCCCGGATGGTGTCCCACATCTGCCCGCGGGTGCGCGGGTCGAGGCCGGTGGTCGGCTCGTCGAGGAAGATCAGCGGCGGCCGGGTGATCAGGCTCGCGGCCAGGTCGAGCCGGCGGCGCATACCGCCGGAGAACTGCGAGATCGGCTTGTCGGCCGCCTCCTGGAGCGCGAACTGTTCCAGTAGCCGGGCGGCGATGGCCTTGGCCTCCTTGCCGGAGACGCCCTGGAGCCGCCCGAAGAGCCAGAGGTTCTCGGTGGCGGTCAGGTTCTCGTCGACCGAGGCGTACTGGCCGGTGACGCCGAGGAGCTGGCGGATCCGGTGCGGCTCGCGGGCGACGTCGACGCCGAAGATCTCGGCGTTGCCGCCGTCGATGGTGAGCAGGGTGGCGAGCATCTTGAGCATCGTCGTCTTGCCGGCGCCGTTCGGCCCGAGGACGCCGAAGATCTCGCCCTGGCCGACGGTCAGGTCGATGCCGTCGACGGCACGGAAGTGCTTGTCGGGTCCGGAACCGAAGGTCTTGACCAGGCCGTGGGCCTGGACTGCGGGGAGGTAGGTCATGGAGGAACCATCCGACCCGCCGGTTTCACGGTGGCTTCGCGCCGGTTTCACGGGAGGGCGGGTGCTCAGGCCTCCGCGGGCAGGTGCAGCACCACGGTCGCCATGATCTTGTCGGCGAAGGTCTGCCGCTTCTCGTCCCAGAGCGGCCACAGGAACCCGACGAAGCAGGTCAGCGCGTCGACCACGTGCACCACGTGCCGGACCAGGGACGCCGAGGCGCCGAGCGGGAGGCCGTCGCTCTCGGCGACCACGACGATCTCGACCGCCTGCTTGCCGAGGCTGGCCCCGGTGCGGCCCTGCCGGACGCCGCGGTTCCAGACGTCGACGACGACGGCGGCCGCGAGCAGGACGACGAGGACAGCGGGCGGGGTCGAGCCGATCAGGCCGACCACCAGGAACGGGGCGAGCAGCAGCAGGTCGAACGCGGTCGCGGCCGCCCGCCGGGCCCAGGGCGCGTAGTCGTTCACGAGGGTCGAGCCTAGGGCCGGCTGGTACCCGGGCGGCGACGGCCGCGGTCGGGCGCGTAATCGCCGGTCGACCGCCGGTGTCTTACCTGTGAGGGACGCCGGGCCGATCGGGCCCTGCGCGGCGGCCCCAACGATCATCGGAGGAGGAGAGATGAAGGTGAGATGGTTTCTGGCTAACCAGGCGATTGCCCTGGTCGCGGTCCTCGCAACGGCGGCTCCGGCGTTCGCATCGGGCTCGTTCACCTGGACCGCGACGTTCAAGGGCGGCCTCGACTCGCGCACGTGGACCCAGGCAGGAGGAAGCACGACGATCACGGCGAAGATCAGCTGCGACCCGAACACGAACGGCTACTACGTCGAGCTCTACAAGAACCAGCTGATCGACAAGAGCTACGGGCGAGTTAGGTACTCCTGCGGCAGCGGCCAGCGGTATACCTGGACGGGTTTGCCCAGCGGGACCTACCACTTCCATCTGAGCAAGGCGAACGACGGAGTGGCGATCACGGGCAGTGGCAGTGTCACCTATCCGTGACTCGGGGACGGAACCCGAGGTCGGATGAGATGAGTGATCTCTGGCGCGCGTTCCAGGCACTTCTCCCGATCGGCGTCGTGGCCGTTGCCGCGCTCGGTTGCGCTCTCGTCTGGTGGTGGCGGCTGGTGCAGATCGGTCGTCACCGCGCCGCCCGTGCACTCGCACTGACCTTCTGCGGTATCTGGGCGGCCGGCGTAAGCCTGGTCACTCTTCGTCCACGCCCCGCACTCGTCAGCGCCTCAGGTGAGACCGTGACCCGGTCGATCGACGTCGTTCCCGGACGGGAGCTTGTTGCGTCGACGTTCAACAGCGTTTCCGCGCACGTGTTCGTCGAGCAGGTCGTCGGCAACGTCGCCCTGTTCCTCCCGCTCGGGATCGGCCTCGGGATGCTTGGGGTTGCGGTTGCGGGAGGAGGGCGGCTTCGGCTCGGCCTCATCGTCGGTGCGGCGGCGGGTCTGGTCGTCGAAGTGCTTCAGTGGGTCATCGGCACCGGCCGAGTCAGCTCCGTCGACGACATCGTGCTGGCTGCCGTGGGAACGGCACTTGGGCTCGTTGCGTTCGGGCGGATCACCCGCGGCCACGTCACAGCCCAGATGGCTGACCAGCCCGGAAACTAAAAGTCAGTCTTGACTGTTTGTTGTTCTCCTGGTCAGGATGGGCCCATGACCACCGTCCGGGTGTCCCAGGAGGAACGCACGCGCGCCATGCGCCAGCGGCTCCTGGAAGCCACCGTCGCCTGCCTGGTCGAGTACGGCTGGAGCGGGACCTCGACGACCCTGGTCTCCCAGCGCGCCGGCGTGAGCCGCGGCGCCCAGCTGCACCACTTCCCGACCAAGACCGACCTCGTCCTCGCCGCCGTCGAGCACCTCGCCGTGCTCCGCCGCGACGAGCTCGCCCAGGCCGCGGCCGCGCTCCCGGAAGGACCGGGCCGGACCCGGGCCGTCCTCGCCATGCTCGGCGAGCACTTCACCTCCGACGTCTTCGTCGCCGCCCTCGAGCTCTGGGTCGCCGCCCGGGCGGACGCCCAGCTGCTCGCCGCGCTCGGGCCGCTGGAGCGCACCACCGGCCGCGAGACGCACCGGCTCACCGTCGAGATGCTCGACGTCGACGAGTCCCGGGCCGGCGCCCGCGAGCTGGTCCAGGCGACCCTCGACCTGATCCGCGGCCTCGGACTGGCCAACACGATCTCCGACGACCGGGCCCGGCGCCGCCGGATCCTCGACCGGTGGGCCGACGTCCTCGACGCCGAGCTGCCCCGACGAACGAAGGAAGCTGGATGAACGACGTGCTGGAGCAGGTGCTCGCCGACCTCGCCGCCGAGGGGGACGCGCTCGACGCCCTCGTCGCGCCGCTCGACGAGAGCGGCTGGCGCACGCTCACGCCCGCCGACGGTTGGGACATCGCCACCACGGTCGTCCACCTCGCCTGGACCGACGAGTGCGCGATCGCCGCCGGCACCGACAAGGAGGCCTGGGACGCCCTCGTCCTGCGGGCGATGGCCAACCCCGAGGGCTTCGTCGACGACGAGGCGTTCGCCGGCGCGAAGGCCACCGGCGCGGAGATCTACGCCCGCTGGACCGCGTCCCGCCCGGCCCTCGGAGCGATGCTGCGCGCCTACCCGGAGGGGCAGAAGCTGCCCTGGTACGGCCCGCCGATGAGCCCGACCTCGATGGCCACCGCCCGGTTCATGGAGACCTGGGCGCACGCGCTCGACGTCGCGGACGCGCTGGAGTCGATCGGGATGGGTGCGCGTCCCGAACCGACCGACCGGATCAAGCACATCGCGCACCTCGGCGTCCGCACCCGCGGGTTCGCCTTCGGCGTGCACGGCCTGGAGGCGCCCGCCGAGGAGATCCGCGTCGAGCTCACCGCGCCGTCCGGCGAGCTCTGGACCTGGGGCCCCGAGGACGCCGCCCAGAAGGTCACCGGGCCGGCGTACGACTTCTGCCTGCTGGTCACCCAGCGGACGCACCGCGCCGACACCGACCTGGTCGCCGTCGGCGAGGACGCCGAGCGCTGGCTCGGGATCGCTCAGGCCTTCGCCGGCCCGACCGGTGCCGGACGGTCTCCTCAGGGCACGGGGGTTGCGGAGTGAGCGCAGCGAACGTCTCGAAACCCGCACGGATCGGCAACTGCTCCGGCTTCTACGGCGACCGGCTCTCCGCGATGCGGGAGATGCTCGAAGGCGCAGGTCCCGACGGGCAGGGGCTCGACTACCTGACCGGCGACTACCTCGCCGAGCTGACCATGCTCATCCTCGGCAAGGACCAGCTCAAGGACCCGTCGCTCGGCTACGCGCGGACCTTCGTCGCCCAGGTCGCCGACTCGCTCGCACTCGCCCAGGAGAAGGGCGTCCGGATCGTCGCGAACGCGGGCGGCCTCAACCCCGCCGGGCTCGCCGCCAAGCTGACCGAGGTGGCCGAGGCACTCGGCCTGCCCACCAGGATCGCCTGGGTCGACGGCGACAACCTCGCCCCGCGTGCCGCCGAGCTCGGCCTCGGCAACGCGCTCACCGCGAACGCCTACCTCGGCGCCTTCGGCATCGCCCGCGCGCTGGAGGCCGGCGCCGACATCGTGGTCACCGGCCGGGTCACCGACGCCTCCGTCGTCGTCGGGCCCGCGATCGCGCACCACGGCTGGACGCCCACGTCGTACGACGAGCTCGCCGGCGCGGTCGTGGCCGGCCACGTCATCGAGTGCGGCACCCAGGCGACCGGCGGCAACTTCTCCGGCTTCCTGGACCTGCCCCGCGACGCCACTCCGCTGGGCTTCCCGCTCGCCGAGGTCGCCGCCGACGGGTCCTTCGTGGTCACCAAGCACGCCGGCACCGGCGGTCTGGTCTCGGTCGACACGGTCACCGCGCAGCTCGTCTACGAGATCCAGTCGACGCACTACCTCGGCCCGGACGTCACCACCGACCTGACCTCGATCACGCTCACCGACGACGGCCCGGACCGGGTCCGCGTCAGTGGGGTGGTCGGCTCGCCTCCGCCGGACCGGCTCAAGGTCTGCGTCAACGAGCTCGGCGGGATGCGCAACCAGATGGAGTTCGTGCTCACCGGGCTCGACGTCGACGCGAAGGCGGACTGGCTCCGGACCCAGCTCGAGGCGCGTCTCGCCGCTCAGCCGCCGGCGGAGGTCGACTGGTCGTTCGGCTCCCGGCCCGTGCCCGACGCCGACACCGAGGAGGCGGCGTCCTGCCTGCTCCGGGTCACCGTGAAGGACCCGTCGGCCGACGTGGTCGGCAAGCCCTTCACGGCCGCGGCGGTCGAGCTCGCGCTGGCGTCCTACCCGGGCTTCACGCTGACCGCGCCGCCGGGACGCCCGTCGCCGTACGGGATCTACCGACCGGCGTACGTCGACCGCAGCGAGGTCACCGAGACGGTGCACCTGCCCGACGGCACCACCGAGACGATCCCCGGTCCGCCGAACGTGGCAGGTTTCGAGACAGGCGCGGAGCGCCTTCCTCAACCAGCGGTTGCGATGGACGCGCCGACCCGCAACGTCCCGCTCGGCACGTTCGTGCACGCCCGCAGCGGCGACAAGGGCGGCGACGCCAACGTCGGTCTCTGGGTCGGCAGCACCGGCGACCCCGGGAGGGAGCCCGGTCTGCGCGAGCGCCGGGTCGGCTGGCTGCTGCACCTGGTCACCCCGGACGCGGTGAAGAGCCTGCTGCCGGAGGCGGCCGACCTCGACGTCGAGGTCTACCCGCTGCCGAACCTCGGCGGCGTCAACATCCTGATCCGGGGGCTGCTCGGCGACGGTGTCGCCGCCAGCACCCGGTTCGACCCGCAGGCCAAGGCGGTCGGCGAGTGGCTGCGGTCCCGGTACGTGCACATCCCCGAGGAGCTCCTGTGAAGTTCTACAACGAGGACCGCCTGGCCCTCCAGGCCAGCACGCGCACGTTCGTCGAGCGCGAGATCGTGCCGCACCTGCAGGAGTGGGAGGACGCCGGCGAGATCCCGCGCTCGCTCCACCTCGCCGCTGCGAAGGCCGGCATCCTGGCGCTCGGCTTTCCCGAGGAGGCCGGCGGCGAGGGTGGCGACCTCGGCGACGCGACCGCGATGCAGGAGGCGTTCTTCGCCGCCGGCGGTTCCTCGGGTCTGGCCGCGGGCCTCTTCACCCACGGGATCGCGCTGCCGCACATCATCGCCAACGGCAGCCCGGACCTGATCGACCGCTACGTGCGCCCGACGCTGGCCGGTGACCTGATCGGTTCGCTCGCGGTGACCGAGCCGAACGGCGGCTCCGACGTCGCCGGGATCACCACCACGGCGGTCCGCGACGGCGACCACTACGTCGTCAACGGCGCCAAGACGTTCATCACCTCCGGTGTCCGGGCCGACTTCGTCACCACCGCCGTCCGCACCGGTGGCCCCGGGCACGCCGGCATCTCGCTCATCGTCGTCGACAAGGGCACCCCCGGCTTCACCGTCGACCGGTCGCTGAAGAAGATGGGCTGGCACTGCTCCGACACCGCCGAGCTCGCGTACGTCGACGTCCGGGTCCCCGTCGAGAACCTCGTCGGCGCCGAGAACTCGGGCTTCTACCAGATCGCCGAGCAGTTCGTCGTCGAGCGGATCGGCCTCGCCGTGCACGCCTACGGCATCGCCGGTCGCAGCCTGGACCTGACCGCGCAGTACTGCCGCGACCGGCAGACGTTCGGCAAGCCGCTGATCGCCAACCAGGTCGTCCGGCACAAGCTGGTGGAGATGCGCCGCCTGGTGGAGATCTCCCGGTCGTACACCCACGAGGTGATCGCCCGGCACGTCGCCGGTGAGAGCGTGATCGCCGAGGCCTGCCTCGCCAAGCAGACCGCCGTCGAGGCGTGCGAGGCCGTCGTCGACATGGCCGTCCAGCTGCACGGCGGCACCGGCTACATGCACGGGACCGAAGTGGAACGTCACTACCGCGACTCGCGGATCCTGCCCATCGGAGGAGGAGCGACCGAAGTGCTCACCGACCTTGCCGCCCGGCTGCTGGGGTACGCGTCATGACCGCGGAAGCGACGCGCCGTACCGCCATGCTCGACAAGATCGCCGACCTCGATGCCGAGCACGCCAAGGCCGTGGTCGCCGGCGGCGAGAAGAGCATCGCCCGGCACCGCAAGCGCGGCAAGCTGCTGCCGCGCGAGCGGATCGAGCTGCTCATCGACCCCGGGACCGCGTTCCTCGAGCTGTCGCCACTGGCCGGCTGGGGTTCCGACTTCACCGTCGGCGCCTCCGTCGTCACCGGCATCGGCGTCGTCGAGGGCGTCGAGTGCATGATCACCGCCAACGACCCGACGGTGAAGGGCGGAGCCTCGAACCCGTGGACGGTGAAGAAGATCTTCCGCGCCTCCCAGATCGCCGAGGAGAACGCGCTGCCGACGGTCTCGCTCGTCGAGTCCGGCGGTGCCGACCTGCCGACGCAGAAGGAGATCTTCATCCCGGGCGGCAAGCTGTTCCGCGACATCACCCGGGCCAGCGCCCGCAAGGAGCCGACGATCGCGCTGGTCTTCGGCAACTCCACCGCCGGCGGTGCGTACGTGCCCGGCATGAGCGACTACACCGTGATGGTGAAGGAGCAGGCGAAGGTCTTCCTCGGCGGTCCGCCGCTGGTGAAGATGGCCACCGGCGAGGAGTCCGACGACGAGTCGCTCGGCGGTGCCGAGATGCACGCCCGCACCTCCGGTCTCGCCGACTACCTCGCCGTCGACGAGTACGACGCGATCCGGATCGGCCGACGCATCGTGGCCCGGCTGAACCAGACCAAGGCCCGGGTCGTGGAGCCGGACTTCGCCGAGCCCGAGCAGGACCCGGACGGACTGCTCGACCTGATCCCCACCGACCTGAAGGAGCCGTTCGACCCGCGCGAGGTGATCGCCCGCATCGCCGATGGGCGCAGTGCCACCAACGGTGCCGTCTTCGACGAATTCAAGCCGCTCTACGGCAGCTCGCTGGTCACCGGCTGGGCGAAGGTCCACGGCAACCCGGTCGGCATCCTGGCCAACGCCCAGGGCGTGCTCTTCTCCGAGGAGGCGCAGAAGGCCACCCAGTTCATCCAGCTCGCCAACCAGGCCGACACCCCGCTGCTGTTCCTGCACAACACCACCGGCTACATGGTCGGCAAGGAGTACGAGCAGGGCGGCATCATCAAGCACGGCGCCCAGATGATCAACGCCGTCTCCAACTCGAAGGTCCCGCACCTGTCGGTGATCATGGCGGCGTCGTACGGGGCCGGGAACTACGGCATGAACGGCCGCGCCTTCGACCCGCGGTTCCTCTTCACCTGGCCGAGCTCCAAGTCCGCGGTGATGGGCCCGGCCCAGCTCGCCGGCGTCCTGGAGATCGTCGCCGAGCAGTCGGCGATCTCGAAGGGGCAGGAGTTCGACCGGGACGGCTTCGCCGCGGTGAAGCAGATGGTCGAGGCCCAGATCGAGGAGCAGAGCGCGCCGTACTTCCTCTCCGGGATGTTGTACGACGACGGCGTCATCGACCCGCGGGACACCCGCACCGTCCTGGGCATCTGCCTGTCCGTGATCAACAACAAGCCCGTCGAGGGCACGGACCGCTTCGGCGTGTTCCGGATGTGAGGGGCGCCATGAGCATCAGCAGAGTGTTGGTCGCCAACCGCGGCGAGATCGCCCGCCGCGTCTTCACCACCTGTCGCCGCCTCGGCATCGGCACCGTCGCGGTCTTCTCCGACGCCGACGCCGGGCTGCCGTTCGTGGGCGAGGCCGACGTCGCCGTGCGGCTGCCGGGGAGCACGCCTTCCGAGACCTACCTGCGGGCCGACCTCGTCATCGAGGCCGCCCGCAAGGCCGGGGCCGACGCGATCCACCCCGGCTACGGCTTCCTGTCGGAGAACGCCGGGTTCGCCCGCGCCGTCGTCGCGGCCGGCCTCACCTGGATCGGCCCGACCGCGGAGTCGATCGACGCGATGGGCTCCAAGGTGGCCGCGAAGAAGCTGATGGGCGACGCCGGCGTGCCGGTCTTCGCCGAGCTCGACCCGGCCGCCGTCACCGAGGCCGACCTGCCGATCCTGGTGAAGGCGTCCGCCGGCGGCGGCGGGCGCGGCATGCGCGTGGTCCGCGACCTCGCCGACCTCGCCGGCCAGGTGCAGCTCGCCTCCGACGAGGCGGCCTCGGCGTTCGGCGACCCGACGGTGTTCTGCGAGCCCTACCTGGAGAACGGTCGCCACGTCGAGGTCCAGGTCGTCGGCGACACCCACGGCAACGTGCTGGTCCTCGGTGAGCGCGACTGCTCGCTGCAGCGGCGGCACCAGAAGGTCGTCGAGGAGGCGCCCGCGCCGCTGCTGAGCGACGACGTGCGGCAGCGGCTGCACGACGGCGCCCGGCTGGCCGCGCGCGCGATCGGGTACGTCGGCGCCGGCACGGTCGAGTTCATGGTTTCGACAGGCTCAACCTCCGGAGAGAGCCGAGTCTCGTTCCTGGAGATGAATACCCGGCTCCAGGTCGAGCACCCGGTCACCGAGGCGGTCTTCGGCGTCGACCTGGTCGAGGCGCAGCTCCGGGTCGCCGAGGGCGGCACCGTCCCGGCGGCGCCGACGCACCCGCGCGGGCACGCCGTCGAGGTCCGCCTGTACGCCGAGGACCCGGCCGCCGACTACCAGCCGCAGAGCGGGCGCCTGGACACCTTCGAGGTCCCGGCCGACCTGGAGTTCGACCAGCTGCTCACCTACGGCACCCGGCTCGACAGCGGGTTCGCCACCGGCAGCGAGGTCGGCACCCACTACGACGCGATGCTCGCCAAGGTGATCGCCTGGGGCCCGGACCGGGCCTCGGCCTTCCGGTCGCTCGCCGGCGTGCTGGAGCGCTCCCGGATCCACGGGCTGGTGACCAACCGGGACCTGCTGGTCCGGCTGCTGCGCGACGAGAAGGTGCTCGCCGGCGAGGTCAGCACCGACTTCCTCGGCACGTTCGACCTCAGCGCCGCACCGGCCGACCCGTACGCCGCCGCTGCCGCGGCGCTCGCCCTCGCCGAGCGCGACCGCGCCGCCCGGGTGGTGCAGCGCGCGATCCCGGTCGGCTGGCGCAACGTGGTCTCCCAGCCGCAGCGCACCGTGCTGGCGACGCCCGCCGACGACGAGGTCGAGGTGCTCTGGCACGGCGGCCGCGACGGCTATCGGCTCGACGGCGGGGGCGTCACCGTCCTCGCGGCCGCTCCGGACCGGGTCGTGCTCGAGGTCGACGGGGTCCAGGTCGGCTACGACGTCGTCCTCGCCGGCGAGGCGGGCACGAGCACGGTGCACGTGGACTCGGGCCGCGGGAGCGCGTCGTACCGGGTGGTGCCGCGGTTCGTGGACCCGGCCGACCAGGTGTCCGCCGGCTCGCTGCTCGCGCCGATGCCGGGCACCGTGATCGCGACCCCGGTGGAGAGCGGCAGCGCCGTGACCGCCGGCCAGACCGTCGTCGTCCTCGAGGCGATGAAGATGCAGCACACCATCAGTGCCCCCGCCGACGGCGTCCTCGACGTCGCCGTCGCGGTGGGTCAGCAGGTGGCGGCGGGCGACGTGCTCGCCGTCGTACAGGTCCCTGACCCGGGGGCAGAAGGAGAGCAAGCATGACCGCCACGATGTTCACCGAGCCTGACGAGCGGATCGCCCTGCGGGAGTCCGTCTTCAAGCTGGCCTCGAGCTACGGGCACGCGTACGTCACGGAGAAGACCCGCAGCGAGGGCAAGCTCACCGAGCTCTGGCAGGACATGGGCAAGCACGGCTTCCTCGGCGTGAACATCCCCGAGGAGTTCGGCGGCGGGGGCGGCGGCATGGCCGACCTGGCCGCGGTGCTGGAGGAGGCGGCCGCCGCGGGCGCACCGCTGCTGATGATGGTCGTGAGCCCGGCGATCTGCGGCACCATCATCACCCGCTGCGGCACCGAGGAGCAGAAGAAGCGCTGGCTGCCGAGGATCGCCGACGGGTCGATGATCATGGCGTTCGCGATCACCGAGCCGGACGCCGGCTCGAACAGCCACCAGATCACCACCACCGCCACCAGGGACGGCGACGAGTGGGTGCTCACCGGGCAGAAGACCTACATCTCCGGTGTCGACGAGGCCGACGCGATCCTGGTCGTCTCCCGGACCGCCGACGCGAAGACCGGCAAGCTCAAGCCTGCGCTGATCGTCGTACCGACGGACGCGAAGGGCCTGGAGAAGCAGGTCATCCCGATGGACTTCCACGCCCCGGAGAAGCAGTTCACGCTCTTCTTCGACAACGTCCGGGTGCCCGCGGACGCGCTGGTCGGTGACGAGGACGGCGGCATCTGGCAGCTCTTCGCCGGGCTCAACCCCGAGCGGATCATGGGGGCCGCGTTCTCCAACGGGATGGCCCGGTTCGCGCTGGCCAAGGCGGTGGACTACGCGAAGACCCGGAAGGTCTGGAAGGACGTCATCGGGACGCACCAGGGCATCGCGCACCCGCTGGCGAAGGCGAAGATCGAGCTCGAGCAGTCCCGGTTGCTGATGCAGAAGGCGGCGGCGCTGTACGACGCCGGCGACGACGCCGGCGCCGGCGAGTTCGCCAACATGGCCAAGTACGCCGGTGGCGAGGTCGCGTGCAACACCCTCGACGTCGCCGTGCACACCCACGGCGGCAACGGTCTCGCCTCGGAGTACGGTCTCGGCAACATGTTGCTGGCCGCCCGCCTCGGCCGGATCGCCCCGGTCAGCCGCGAGATGATCCTCAACTTCGTGGCGATGCACTCGCTGGGCCTGCCCAAGTCCTACTGAGACCGTTGAGTTGGGACTTCCGGTCCGTCGACATGGGAGTTGCGGTTCCCTTACGACGACCGGAAGTCCCAACTCAACCAACCGAAACTCCCAATTCAACGGAGAAGGCATGACGGACGAACTGGTGCACTTCGAGGTCGCGGACGGCGTCGCGACGATCACCCTGGACTCGCCGCACAACCGGAACGCGCTGTCGCGCCAGCTGGTCACCGAGCTGGTCGAGCGGTTGGAGCGGGCGGCCGGCGACGAGACGGCCCGGGTCGTCGTGCTGCGCTCCGCCGACCGGGTCTTCTGCTCCGGGGCGGACCTGTCCGAGGCCGCCGGCGGGTCGATGACCGAGGGCGCCCGGGCTCTGGTCGACCTGCAGCGGCTGATCCTCACCCACCCCAAGCCGGTGGTGACCAGGCTGGTCGGCCCGGTGCGGGCCGGAGGGCTCGGCATCGTCGCGGCCAGCGACCTGGTGATCTGCGCCGAGGAGGTCACCTTCGCACTCACCGAGTCGCGGCTCGGGCTCGCGCCGGCGGTCATCTCGCTCACCCTTGTGCCGCGGCTCACCGTCCGGTCGGCGTACGACACCTTCCTGTCCGGCCGCACCTTCACCGCCGCGGAGGCGGCCTCGATGGGCCTGGTCACCCGGGCGGTCCCGGGGGCCGACGTCGACACCGCCGTCGCCGAGGCGTGCGCCGAGCTGCTGAAGGCGCACCCGCAGGGGCTCCGGGAGACGAAGGGGCTGCTGGCCCGGGACGCGGTCGCCTACCTGGAGGCGAACGCCGACGCGATGGTCGAGCTCAGCGCCCGGCTGTTCGGGTCGGACGAGGCCCGCGAGGCGATGCTGGCGTTCCTGACCAAGAAGTAGCCACGAAGCACAGCGCCCGCCGGGAAGTCCCGGCGGGCGCTGCGTCGTTCAGGGGTCGTTCTGGGGTCGTTTCTGGGGGAGATCCGCGTCAGCGGCGGACCCGCGGGCCGTAGAAGAAGCCGTCCTTGTAGCCGGTGACGCGGGCGTCGTCGGCGAACACCTTGTCGTTCTCGGCGACGATCGAGTACTGCGCGACCCGGACCCACTTCGGGTTGCCGAGGCAGGCGCGCGGGACGACCAGCAGCACCGTGTTCGCGGTGTAGTCGATCTTGTGGCTGGCGCCGCGGCAGGTGGTCTTCTTGTCCTTCGCGTTGTAGACCGTCCGCTCGCCGCGCCACTTGCCCGGGCCGGCCTCGACGTCGATGTAGCGCAGCGTGTTGTTCGACCGCAGTGCGAAGTAGTGGCCGGCGCCGTCGCCGGACGGGGACAGGTCGCGGAAGCGGACCTTGACGCGCACGGTGCTCTTCAGGTGGCTGACCCGGATCGACGCGATGTCGCCGCGGGCCTGGGTGGGCTCGGAGGTGACGGTGGTGGGCTGGACCTTCACCGAGACGACGTCGGCGGACGGGTCGGTGTGCGTGTCGCTGCCGGCCCAGGCGGCAGCGGGGGCGACGACGAGCGCCGCGGCGGCGGCGGTCGCGGCGAGGACGCGGGTGATGCGCATGGAGGAACCTTCCGAGTGGGTGCGTGGTCCGCCGACACTAACCGAAATGTCGGCTTTCCCTTCGGGTTTGCGAGAAGCGGCCGTTCAGCCCAGCTCGGCGACCGGCAGCGAGAGCCACGCCCGGACGAAGGCCGAGTGGTGCCGGGTCCCGGCCGCCGCGTCGACGGTGATGCCCGGATGGGCCGCCAGCAGCTCCTCGAGCGCGATCCGGGCCTGGAGCTTGGCCAGGTGGTTGCCGATGCAGAAGTGCGGCCCGCTGCTGAAGGAGAGGTGCCGGGTGAACGTACGACGCAGGTCGAGCCGGTCGGCGTCCGGGCCGAACTCGCGGGGGTCCCGGTTGCCGGCGGCGTACAGCATCATCACCTTCTCGCCGGCCGGGATGGTGACCCCGTCGATCTCGACGTCCCGGGTCGTCGTCCGGGCCAGACCCTGGACCGAGGACTCCAGCCGCAGGAACTCCATCAGCCCGGCCGAGATCAGCCCGGGGTCCTCGGCGACGAGCGCACGCTGGTCCGGGGCGTCGCTCAGCAGCATGACCGCGTTGGAGATCAGGCCGGCGGTGGTGTCGCTGCCGCCGGCGGTGACGACGAAGCAGAAGCCGAGGATGTCCCAGTCGCTCAGCCGCTCGCCGTCGATCTCCGCCTCGACGAGAGCGCTGATCAGGTCGTCGGAGTCCGTCAGCGGCGCGGCCCGGCGCGCCTTGATGACCTCGTCGAAGTAGCCGAGCAGCTCGGCGACGGCGCCGATCCCGTCCGGCTTGTCGTCGAGCCCGCCGCCGTTGAGGGTCTGGTCCTGGAGCGCCGTCACCTGCTGGACCCACGGGCCGAACCGGGTGCGGTCCTCCTCGGGAACCCCGAAGAGCTCGGCCAGCATGAAGGTCGGCACGGTGGCGGAGTAGTCCTGGTGCAGGTCGACCTGCTCGCCGTCGGTGGCCAGGGCGGCGATCTCGTCGAGCCGGGTGCGCGCGAAGCGTCGTACCGACTCCTCCAGCCGGGTGACCTGGCGCGGGGTGAACCCGCGGCCGATCAGGCCGCGCAGGCGGGTGTGCCGTGGCGGGTCGAGCATGACCAGGTTCGGCGGCAGCCCGAGCTGGGCGATCTCGTCGGGGAAGAAGGTCAGGCCGCCGGCGGAGGAGAAGACCTCGGGGTTCCGCACCGCCGCCCAGATGTGCTCGAAGCGGGAGAGTGCCCAGAATCCCGGAGCCCGGTGGTCCCGGGGCCGGTAGTGCACCGGGTCGTGCTCGCGCAGCCACGCGTACGTCGGGTAGGGGTCGTCGAGGAACTCCACGTCCAGCGGGTCGTAGGCCAGCGTGCTCATCGGCGCTCCTTCTAACGGACATTGTTATTAACGGAAGGCCCTAGTATCTGTCCTCGTGGCCCGCGACGCAACCGAGACCCGTGCCCGCCTGCTCCGTGCGGGCGAGCGCCGCTTCGCCCACGACGGGGTGAAGGGCGCCAAGCTCAGCGACATCGTCCGCGACGCCGGCCAGCGCAACGACTCCGCCGTCGGCTACCACTTCGGGTCTCGCCAGGGCCTGCTGACCGCGATCGTCGGCAAGCACATGGTGGTGATGGAGGAGCAGCGCACCGTCCCCGCCGCGGACGCCGACCTGCACGCGGTCGTGGAGGCCATCGTCGCGCCGACCGCGGCCCTGCTCGCCACCGAGGACGGGCGCGACTTCCTGCGGATCATGGAGCAGCTCGCGTTCTGGTCCGGGGTCGGCACCGCGCACCCCAACGACGTCCTCGCCGGGACCGTGCTCGGCACCCAGCTCGACCGCCTGCACGCGCTCCTGGAGCCCGATCTGGGCTCGGTTCTGGCCCGGGAGCGGGCTGCGCTCATGGTGACGTTCCTCACCGCCGCGCTCGCTGAGCGGGCCCGTTCCCGCGAGAGCGGCGCCCGCCAGCGCCTCGGACACGACCGATTCGTCCGCCACGTCGCGGATGTGCTCACCGGAGCGCTCTCGGCCTGAGATCCTTGGCCCGATGAAATTGGCAGGTCGGGCTCGGCTCCGCCGGGCAGTGGCACTGCTCGGCGGCCTCGTCGTCTCCTCCTCCCTCCTGCCCGGACCGGCCCAGGCCACCCCGGATGCCGTGCCCGCCGTCGCGCCCGCCGCCGTCGCGGCCGCCCCGTGCTCGGCCGGGTACATCGCGCTCACCTTCGACGACGGCCCGTCGAAGACCCAGACGCCGCGATTGGTGCAGATCCTCAAGGACCGGCGGGTGCCCGCCACCTTCTTCATGGTCGGCAGCCGCGTCGACAGCGCCCCCGCCGCCGGCCGCCTGGTCGCCCGCGAGGGCTTCGTAGTCGGCAACCACACCTGGTCGCACCCGCAGCTGCCGTCACTGAGCGACGGGGCGGTCCACAAGCAGCTCGTCGACACCGGGATGGCCTTCCGGCGCGCCCGGATCCCGCACAGCCGCCTGATGCGGCCGCCGTACGGCGCGATCGACGCCCGTGTCCGCCGCGACATCGCGCAGGTGCACCTGACGCCGGTGCTCTGGACCGTGGACTCCCGCGACTGGACCGGCGGCACCTCGGGCCAGATCGCCGACCGGATCCTGCGTCAGCTCCGTCCGCACCAGCGCAACGTCGTCCTCCAGCACGACGGCATCAACAACTCGCCGAACTCCGTCGGAGCCGTGCCGATCGTCATCCGCAAGGCCCGGCAGCGTGGCTTCTGCTTCGCCGACCTCGACGACGACGCCCGCATCCACCTGCCCTCGGCGCGCTCGATCATCCCGAGCCTAGGGTCCGGCGCACCTGGTCCGGGCGCGCTGTTCGCACCCGCCGGAGCCCAGGGCGCGGGACGTTCGGCCCCGTCGGCCCCGACGGCCCCGTCGCCGCGTTCGAAGGTCCGCGTCGCTGCGTTCGACCCCTTCTTCGCCCTGCGCTAACCGCCCGCCACGACCCGGTCGCCGACCGCGATCCGGCCGCTGCCGCCAGGGTCGATCTCCGGGATCAGGTGCACCGCGAACCAGGTCTTGTGGTCGATCAGGCGGTGCCGGGCCAGGGTTCGGATCGGCTCCTTGCCCGAGGCCAGGTCCGCCGGGGCGATCGTGGTCATCACGCAGCGGTCGACCATCTTCGCCTTGCGGAACCGCACCTCGCCGATCGTGACGGTCTCCCAGGAGTCCTCGTCGAACGGCGCGACGCCGTCGATCACCACGTTCGCCCGGAAGCGCTCGACCGGAAGCGGCGTGGGCGGCTCCTCGCCGCGCTCCAGGGCCGCTTCGGCGATCCAGTCGTTGAGCCGGGACAGCGAGCTCAGCGAAGCCAGCGTGACCGGGTAGCCGTCCGCGAACCCGGTGTGGTCGCCCGCCCTGCTGTGCGCCGGGTTGAGCACCCGTCGGGACGGGTCGTCGCACCAGACCAGGCGGAGCCCCGCGGCGCCGGTGGCGGCGTCGAACCAGGCCCCCGCCTCCGCAGCCGCCGGCCGGGCGAGCAGGTCGTTGCCGTGCAGCCGGACCGGGACGAGGTCCGACTCCGGCTCGGCCAGCTCCAGGTCGGCCAGCCCCGGCGCCCGCAGCCGCAGCGGCGCCGCCAGCGCCGGGTCGGTCGCCGCGGTGTCCGCGACCACCCGGAACAGGGTGCGCAGCTCGCGGGCGCTGACCAGGACGCCGTCGGAGTCGATGACCATCCAGCGGCGGTCGCCGTCCAGCCCCCACGGCAGCACGGTGGCCGACGGGACCGGCCGGATCGCGGTGCTCTTGACCGGGTGGATCCCGATCCCGGTGAGGGTGACCGTCATCGGACCCAGGACTCGAGCCGGTCGAGGCCGCGCAGGATCTCCTGCTCGCTGCCGGCGAAGGACATCCGGACGAAGTGCTGCCCGGCGGCGGTGTCGAAGTCGATCCCCGGCGCCATCGCGACCCCGGTCCCGGCCAGGGTGTCGTGGCACCAGGCGTAGCTGTCGTCGGTGAGGTGGCGGACGTCGGCGTAGACGTAGAACGCTCCGTCGGCGGGCGCCAGCCGGTCGATCCCGAGGCGGGGCAGGCCCTCCAGCAGGAGCGCCCGGTTGCCGGCGTACCGGGTGACGTGGCCGTCGAGCTCGGCGTACGACTCGGGCGTGAACGCGGCCAGGGCGGCGTACTGGGAGAGCACCGGCGGGCAGATCGTGAAGTTGCCGGTGAGTACGTCGACCGGGCGGCGCAGGTCCTCCGGGACCACCATCCAGCCGAGCCGCCAGCCGGTCATCGAGAAGTACTTGGAGAACGACCCGAAGATCACCCCGGTGCGCGAGGTCTGCCAGGCCGAGGCCGTCTGGTTTCGAGACGGTTGCTGCGCCACCCCCTCAACCTCCGGTGAATACGTGATGCCGTGGTAGATCTCGTCGGAGATCAGCCGTACGCCGCTCCGCTCGCACCAGGCCGCCAGCGCGGCGAGCTCGGCGGCCGGGATCATCGTGCCGGTCGGGTTCGCGGGCGAGGCGATCACCAGGCCGGCGACCTTCCCGGGGACCGCCTCCAGCTGCTCGACCGTCGGCTGGAACCGGGTCTCGGCACCGCAGTCGATCTCGATGACCTCGCAGCCGAGCGCGGTGAGCACGTTGCGGTAGCAGGGGTAGCCGGGCCGGGCCATCACGACGCGGTCGCCGGGCTCGAAGGCGGCCAGGAAGGCGAGCAGGAACCCGCCCGAGGAGCCGGTCGTGATCACCACGTCGTCGGCGGTCACGTCGATGCCCGACGTACGCCGGTGGTGGTCGGCGACGGCGCGGCGGAGCTCCGGGATGCCGGTGGCGACGCTGTAGCCGAGCAGGTCCTCGTCGAGCAGCCGCTTCGCCTCCGCGCGCACGGCGCGCGGCGCCCCCGTCGACGGCTGGCCGGCCACGAAGTTCACCAGGTCCCCGTGGCTCGCCTGCCGGGCCTGCGCCGCCGCGAGCAGGTCCATCACGTGGAAAGGCGGGACGTTCGCGCGACTGGCCACGTGCAGGCGCTGGGGGGAGACGGTCACAGGCTCACGGTAGGCGACCGGGTCGCCGCCGTACGCACGAAGGCCCCCGTCGGTCCAGGCGGGCTTCCAGCCCGTTCCTGTCGCTTCCGACCTGATGCTTCGGGCTGTTCGGTCGGAATCCCCTCTTCCCTTGGGAAACCGTCAGCGGGAAGCGGCGTGCCGACCCGCCCGGCGACCGAAGTAGGAACCCTCGGCGAGCTGGGTGCCGGAGGCGTAGCTGGCGCCGGTCTGGGCGATGTTCGCGGCACAGGCGCCGGCGGCGTACAGGCCGGGGACGACCTGGCCGTCCTCGCGCTGGACCTCGCCGTCCAGGGTGCAGCGCATCCCGCCGAGGGTGAAGCCGGCGTACAGCGCCTTGCCCAGGGTCAGGTCGTAGGCGCCCCACGGGCCCTCGTCCTGCGCCTCGACCCAGTCCGGGTGCTTGTGGAACTCCGGGTCCTGCTTGTCGTGGGCGTGCTTGTTGTACGAGTCGAGCGTCTCGGCGAGGTTGCCGGCCGGGATGCCGAGCGACTGCTCCATCTCCTCCACGGTCTCCCAGCCGTCGATGAACGGGCACAGCGGCATCGACGGGTGCTCGATGTGGGCCGAGTCGACGATCAGGTACGCCTTCTGCTCCGGCTGGTGCATCACGTGGTACGACGTCCGCGAGTGGTAGCTGTCCTCGGCGACGAAGCGCTTGCCGTCCTTGTTCACGACGATGCCGGTGACCAGGATCGACGGGGGGTAGAACGGCGCGGTGATGAACGGCTCGTCCATGAACTTGAGCTCGGCGCCGACCGACTTTCCGAGCCGGATGCCGAGGCCGTCGTCGTAGGTGTTGCCGAGGACGAAGAGCTTCTCGCCGAGCGCCGGGGTGTTCTCGGCGACCATGTCGGGGTTCATCACGAAGCCGCCGGCGGCGACGATGACGGACTTCGCCTTGAGCAAGCCGGTCTCGGAGAACTTCTTCCAGGCGACGCCGACGACCGTGCCGGACTCGTCGGTGACGAGGTTGGTGGCGCCGGTCTCGTAACGCACCTCGACGCCTGCTTCTGTGCAGCGCTCGGCGAGCAGGTCCATCACCATCTGGGTGCCGCCGGTGTCGCCGGGGACCGGGACCTTGTGGCCGCGCGGCGCGGGGACGGCGAGGTCGCGGTAGGGGTGGACCTTCTCGTTGCCGGTGAACATCAGGCCCTCGGTGTGGGGCTGGATGACGGCCTTGCCGGGGAAGTAGGAGCGCTCGAACTGGAAGCCGAGCGCCTCGATCCAGTCGAAGTGCTCGACGCTGTCGTCGCAGAACGCGCGGATCTTCTCCGGTTCCGGGTCCTCGCTGACGGCGATCAGGAACTTGTACATCTCGTCGGCCGAGTCCTCGTGGCCGGTCGCCTGCTGCACGGCGGTGCCGCCGCCGAGGTAGAAGTGGCCGCCGGACATCGCGCTGGTGCCGCCGTACGTCGCCGCGCGCTCGAGCAGGACGACCTTCGCGCCGGCCCGGGCCGCCTCGAGGGCGGCGCAACCGCCGGCGATGCCGAAGCCGATCACGACGACGTCGGTCTCCTCGACGTCCGCGGGCAGCGTGGAGGCAGGGACGAGCTCGGGCAGCGCAGTGGTCATGGGGCACAGCCTAGGCGGAAACTAGAACAAGTTCTACCCTTCGGTGGGCTCAGGGACCAGTGCAGATAGGCTGACCGCCCGTAGCCCCCACCGCCGAGGTGCCGTCCGTGACACTCGACGTCGAGACGCTCAACCAGGGACTCCTGGCGGGCTGCGGCGTGCTGCTCCTCGCGATCCTGGCGGTCCGGGCGTCGGTCCGGGTCGGGATGCCCAGCCTGCTGCTCTACCTGCTCATCGGCGTCGCGCTCGGCGAGGCCGGGATCGGGATCGACTTCTCCGACGCCGAGGTGGCCAACGCCCTCGGCTTCGCGGCCCTGGTGATCATCCTGGCCGAGGGCGGGCTCACCACCCACTGGTCGGAGATGCGGCCGGTGCTCCCGATGGGCCTCTCCCTGGCCACGATCGGGGTCGCGGTCAGCGTCGGCATCGTCGCGGTCGCGGCGCACACCCTCTTCGGGATGAGCTGGCAGCTCTCCGTCCTCCTCGGCGCGCTCACCTCGCCGACCGACGCCGCCGCGGTGTTCTCCGTCCTGCGCCGGGTGCCGCTCCCGCGCAGGCTGAGCTCGGTCCTCGAAGCCGAGTCCGGCCTCAACGACGCCCCCACGGTCGTGCTGGTCACGGTGGTCAGCATGGGCGGCCACCACAGCTTCGCCGGCTTCGTCGGCGAGGTGCTGCTCGAGCTCGTCGTCGGCGCCGTGATCGGCCTCGCGATCGGCTTCGGCGGTGCCTGGCTGATGCGCCGGGCCGCGCTGCCGTCCTCGGGCCTCTACCCGCTCGCGGTGCTCTCGATGAGCGTGCTCGCCTACGCGCTGGCCGCGACGATCCACGGCTCCGGCTTCGCCGCCGTGTACGTCGCCGCGCTGGTCCTCGGGAACTCCGACCTGCCGCACCGGGCGGCCACGCGGTCGTTCTCCGAGGGGATGGCCTGGCTGGCCCAGATCGGACTCTTCGTCATGCTCGGGCTGCTCGCCTCGCCGAGCCGGATCACCTGGGGCCACGTCGGCCTGGCGATCGCCGCGGGGCTGGTCCTCACCTTCGTCGCCCGCCCGGTCTCGGTGCTGGTGTCCTCGCTGGTGCAACCGATGCCGCTGCGCGAGCTCGCCTTCGTCAGCTGGGCCGGGCTGCGGGGCGCGGTCCCGATCGTGCTCGCCACCATCCCGCTGGCCGAAGGCGTGACCGACGCGAACGACCTGTTCGACGTCGTCTTCGTGATGGTGGTCCTCTACACCCTGATCACCGCGCCGACCCTGCCGAGGGTCGCCCGCATGCTCAAGGTCGCCCGGCGCAGCGAGCCCCGCGAGCTCGACGTCGAGGCGGCACCGCTGGAGCGGATCGCGGCCGACCTGCTCATCGTCACCATCTCGCCGAAGTCGCGGATGCACGGCGTCGAGGTCGGCGAGCTGCGGCTGCCGAGGGGATCCTCGGTCTCGCTGGTCGTCCGCGACGGGGCCACCCTGGTCCCGCAGGACCGGACCGTGCTCCGGCGCGGCGACGAGCTGCTCGTGGTCACCACCCGGCGCTCGCGCGAGCGGACGGAGGCACGGTTGCGGGCGGTCTCGCTTTCCGGCCGGCTCGCCCAGTGGCTCACCGACCCCGGAGGTTGAGGAAGGCGCGCAGCGCCTGTCCCGAAGACCCCCGCCACGGCGGCGGTTGGGCGACGTGGTGGCGCCGATCTCGTCGAACGTCGGCTCGGCATCTCGGGCCGCGGGGGAAGAGTTAAACCCGTCCCACGAAGGAGACGGGCTGTATGCACCGAAGTATAGGCACAAGCGGGCACTGCGGAGCGGCTGTGAGTCGCGCAGACGAGCAAGGGCTGCCTCACGGTCGCGGTGACGCCTCAGGCTGTCACCAGGGCGAGGGCTTCTGCAGCCTCCCCACGGATGCCGGCAGTTGGGCCGCGAAGAGGTCATCGGCCGTCAGCTGGTACCACCAGTGACCCCCGACCCCGTCGGTCGGCGCCCCGTTGAGCGCGCCTGCGGTGTAGCCCTTCGTGGGATTGATCGTGCCGACGGAGACTCGCTCGCGCGCCTGCTTGACCGGGAACTCGAGATCACTGTCGTTGCTGATGACCACTGCGGCGTCGACGCTTCCGTCGAGGACGTCGATGAGGAGGTGCGAGGCCACGTTGACATCGCTGCCCTTCTCCTCACGTCGGGCGACCGAGGCCATGAACGTCGCGTCGGGGATGTCGTTCTGGCAGGTCGCGTCCTTGACCATCATCGGCCAAGCCGGGCGGCAGAGGACGGGCTTGTCGCGGCGGTTCCTGACCGCAAGAGGCAGCGTCGCAACCCGGCTGACGTAGGTGCCCATCTCGATCTGATCGACCGCGCCGGCAGCCCGGAGAGCCCGGAGGTAGATGTCCTGCTCGCGGGGACCTGGCGCATCCGGGTGGCTCGCGTCGGCCTTGATCCGGGCGGTGCAGTAGACGACTCTCGCCGACGTCGTCGGCGCCCACCCGGATCGTGCCGACAGCGCGTTCAGGGCCAGGGTCCGCACATCGAGCCAACGCCAGCCCGCGACGCCCCGTCCGCCGGCGAGCCCACGGCCGCCGTAGTAGAGGTTGAACCCGTCGATGTAGATGCCCACGCGCATGCGCGTCAACGTATCCAGTTCGCGGAGCGCAGCGGGCGGCTCGAGCCCGGGGCACAACGGGTTATTTGCAGGTGGTCCTGGGCTCGGTCAGCGCCACCCGGCGCGGGGCCTTCGGGTCGAGCCCGCCGAAGCGGTCGCCGATGAACACGTCGACGCCCGGGCCGTAGTCGTCGGTCACGACGACGACCCGGGTGTTCTTGCCGAGGGCGAGCGCGACCAGCTGGGCGGCCTTGTCGTTCTGCTTGGTGGTGCGGACCTCGGCGCGGGGGACGTTGTCATCGGCGTCGGCGTTGCCGATCGCGCCCGCCTCGAAGCCGGCGTTCTCCAGCAGGTCCAGGGTCTTGCCCGCCCTGCCCGCCCGCTTGCCGGTGTTGTAGACGCTCACGGTCACCTGGCCGCGGCGCACGAACTCCTGGACCGTCTGGTCCTCGGGCGCGCAGGTCGGTTCGTTCGAGGAGCTGCTGCTGCCGGAGTCCTTGATCGGCGCGGTGGCGGCGTGGATGCCCCAGACGGCCATCAGGCAGACGATGGCGACCAGGCCGACCATGGTGAGGGCCGTGGTCAGTCGACGTCCCGTCACTCGCCCACCTCGTGCACCCGGGCGTGCAGCACGTGCCGCTGCTGGAGCGCTGCGCGGAGGGCCCGGTGCAGCCCGTCCTCGAGGTAGAGGTCGCCCTGCCACTGCACGACGTGGGCGAAGAGGTCGCCGAAGAAGGTCGAGTCCTCGTCGAGCAGCGTGGACAGCTGGAGCGTGTCCTTGGTGGTGACCAGCTCGTCCAGCCGGACCGGTCGCGGGGGCAGCGCGGCCCAGTCCCGCGGACCCAGGTCGTGGTCCGGGTAGGGCCGGCCCTCGCCGACGCGCTTGAAGATCACCGGGACATCATAGAGACCGCGGGATCTCGGAAAACCACCCGCGGCGCGCGCCCGGCTACAGTCCTGCCATGGCGGACGCTCCTGCTCCCGGACCTGACACTCCTGTCCCTGCTGACCCGATCAGCGCCGCCGTCGCGGCCGGGTACGCGTTCGAGGGCCCCGCGCTCGAGCTGGGCGGGCTGATGCTCGACGCCGAGCACCTGGCCGACGTGAGGGTCCGGATCCCGCTGGGGATGCTGAACCGGCACGGGCTGGTCGCCGGCGCCACCGGTACCGGCAAGACGAAGACCCTGCAGCTGCTCGCCGAGCAGCTCAGCACCGCCGGGGTGCCGGTCTTCGCGGCCGACATCAAGGGCGACCTCTCCGGCCTGTCCACGTTCGGCGAGGGCGGCGAGAAGATCACCGCCCGGGCCGCGTCGGTCGGCCAGGAGTGGAAGCCGACCGCGTTCCCGGTCGAGTATTTCGCGCTCGGCGGCCAGGGCACCGGGATCCCGCTGCGGGTGACGATGTCGGCGTTCGGGCCGGTGCTGCTCAGCAAGGTGCTCGGGCTCAACGACACCCAGGAGTCCTCGCTCGGTCTGATCTTCCACTACGCCGACCGGGCCGGCCTGCCGTTGCTGGACCTGGCCGACCTGCGCGAGGTGATCAAGCACCTGGTCTCCGACGAGGGCAAGGCCGAGCTGAAGGACCTCGGCGGCCTCTCCGCGGCCACCGCCGGTGTGATCCTGCGCGAGCTGATCGCCTTCTCCGACCAGGGCGCGGACGCGTTCTTCGGCGAGCCGGAGTTCGAGACCGCGGACCTGCTCCGCACGACGCCGTCCGGCAAGGGCCTGATCAACCTGGTCGAGCTGCCGCAGCTGCAGGACCGGCCGGCGATCTTCTCGACGTTCCTGATGTGGCTGCTCGCCGACCTGTTCCACGACCTGCCCGAGGTCGGCGACGTGGACAAGCCCAAGCTGGTGTTCTTCTTCGACGAGGCGCACCTGCTCTTCAAGGACGCCTCGAAGGCGTTCCTGGACGCGATCGCCCAGACGGTCCGGCTGATCCGTTCCAAGGGCGTGGGCGTCTTCTTCGTCACCCAGTCGCCGACCGACGTGCCCGACGACGTGCTCGCCCAGCTCGGCTCGCGGGTCCAGCACCAGCTCCGGGCGCACACCCCGAACGACGCCAAGGCGCTGAAGGCGACCGTGAACACCTACCCCACCAGCGGGTACGCCGACCTCGGCGCGGTGCTCACCTCGCTCGGCATCGGCGAGGCGGTCGTGACGGTGATGAACGAGAAGGGCGCGCCGACCCCGGTGGCCTGGACCCGGCTGCGGGCGCCGGAGTCGCTGATGGGCGCTGCCGACCCGGCCGCGATGACCCAGGCCGTGCAGTCCTCCGCGCTCGGGCCGAAGTACGCGACGGCGGTGGACCGCGAGTCGGCCCGGGAGATCCTCGCGACCCGGCTGGAGGCCGGGGCGGCGAAGGCCGAGGCCGAGGCGGCTGGGCAGGCGCCGGCTCCGGCGGAGAAGGCCCCGGCGAAGAAGGCGGCGGCGAAGAAGGCCGCGCCGAAGAAGGAGAAGGGCGTCGTGGAGGAGGTCGTGAATTCGACGACCTTCCGCCAGGTGATGCGCACCGCGGCCCGCGAGGTCGTCCGCGGGATGTTCGGCACCGGCCGGCGCTGACCGAGCCGCGCCGAGGGCCCGTCCGGGCCATGGTGCCGATCCGGCGCCGGGTGTCGACTGGAAGGTGCGCGGAAGCTCCGCGCGCCGGAAGGAGGCACGATGAGCGTGCTGATGGCACTACGGGTCTCGGGTGACGCGACAGGTCTGGAGAAGGTCGACCCGGCCGTCTTCAAGAGCGTCGTCGCGAAAGCGGTCGAGATGGGGGCGACCAAGCACCGGTTCTTCACCAACGGCAGCGAGATCCTCGTCCTCGACGAGTGGCCGGACCGGGAGACGTTCCAGAAGTTCTTCGAGAGCACTCCGGAGGTCCCCGAGGTGATGGCGGCCGCCGGTGTGACCGAGCAGCCGGTGATCGAGTTCTGGGACCGCGTCGGGGTGGATGACGCGCTGAACTGGGACTGACGTCCCTGCGTGGACGACCGTGCGGGCAGTGCCCGGACGGGGAGAATTCCCACGCCTGCAAGGCGGACCGCCTATTGACATTCGTTCAATGACCGGCGACGGTTTTGACATGGCACCCACCTTTGTCAAGCGCGCCTCCGTCCGTTCCGCCGACGGGACCCGCCTCTCGGTCTTCGAGGCCGGCAACCCCGACGGCCCCGTCGTCGTCGCCGTGCACGGCTACCCGGACAACCACGCCGTCTGGGACGGCATCGCCGCCGAGCTCGGCGACACCCACCGCGTCATCGCGTACGACGTCCGCGGGGCCGGCACCTCCGACCAGCCGGCCGGGCGGGCGGCGTACAGGATGGAGCGGCTCGCCGAGGACTTCCGCGCGGTGATCGACGACGTCAGCCCGGACACCCCGGTGCACCTGCTGGCCCACGACTGGGGATCGATCCAGTCCTGGGGCCCGGTCACCGACCCGGCCTTCACGGACCGGATCGCCAGCTTCACCTCGATCTCCGGCCCGTCGATGGACTACGCCGGGGTGTGGCTCCGCGACCGCGGCCACGTGGGTGCCTCGGTCCGCCAGCTGCTGAAGTCCTACTACATGGCGGCCTTCCAGATCCCGCGGCTGCCGGAGCGGATCGTCGCCACGGACTTCGTCGCGCGCGGCATCACCCGGGTCGAGATGCTCGGCCGCGCCGACGCGAAGACCGCCGAGCCGGTCGACCGCGGCATCGCCGACCGGACCAACGGGATCAACCTCTACCGCGCCAACGTGTTCGGCCGGCTGCTGCGCCCGCACCCGGAGCCGACCCTGGTCCCGACCCTGGTGCTGGTCCCGGTCGACGACCCGTTCGCGACGCCGCGGGTCTCGGCCGAGGCTCCGGTCCCGTTCGTCGAGGCCCTCACCGTCACCGAGATCCCGGGCAGCCACTGGGTCGTCACCGCGCGCCCCGACCTGGTCGCGATGCACGTCCGCGAGTACGTCGCCGCGCACCAGCCCGCCCCCGCGGTCCCGGCCGGCCGGGGGAAGCGGGCCCGCCGATGAGCGGCCGGAAGGACCGCCAGGAGGTCCCCGACAAGGTCGCCCTGAACGCCCGCGAGGTCCGGTTCGACTGGACCGGCCTGACGCCGGCGTTCATCCCTCGCGAGCCGTTCGCCTCGCACCTGCTCAACGTGCTGCACATCCTGCTGCCCGAGGGCGAGCGCTGGTTCGTGAAGATCTTCGGCGAGGCGCTCCCGCTGATCCAGGACGACGAGCTGCGCGAGGACGTCATCGGGTTCATCGGCCAGGAGGGCATGCACGCGCACGCCCACCAGCAGGTCCAGGACTACTTCACCGCCCAGGGGATCGACACCCGCGGCTACGTGCGCGACATCGAGTACATGTTCCAGCGGATGCTGGGCGACCGGAAGCTCACCGGCAAGAAGCATGAGGAGTGGCTCATCGAGCGGCTCGCGCTGGTGGCCGCGATCGAGCACGTCACCGCGTTCCTCGGCAACTGGGTGCTCAACGCGAAGGGCCTCGACAAGGTCGACGCCGACCCGCGGATGATCGACCTGCTGCGCTGGCACGGCGCCGAGGAGGTCGAGCACCGGGCGGTCGCCTACGACGTCTACGTACACGTCGACGGCCGGTACTCCCGGCGGATCCGGACCTACGCGATCTCCTCGCTGGTCCTGACCTGGCTCTTCGTCCGCGGCGTCCGCGCGCTGATGAAGGCGGACCCGGCGACCCCGCCGGGGGTGAAGGCCCGCTGGCGAGACCTGGTCCGCACGAAGCGGATGGACGTCACGCCCGGCTACCTGGACGTGCTGCGCTGGTCCCTGCGCTACTTCCGTCGCGACTACCACCCGGGCGGCGAGGGCTCGACCCAGCAGGCCGTCGCCTACCTGGCCCAGTCGCCCGCCGCGCTCGCCGCCGACCAGCTCGCCCGGGACCACGGCCTTGCCAGCTGAGAGCACCGGCGGGGTCCGGGAGTCCTTCCGGGAGAACCCGCCCTCGCGCTCGATGCGGGCGCTCGGAGTGCTGGTCACCCTCTACGAGAAGGTCTCCGGCCTGTCGGGCCAGTTCCGCCCGGAGATCGTGCCGGTCCGGCGCGAGATCGACGTGGTCCTCGACCGGGTCGACCCGGTGGGCGACGGCGTGGTCAGCCTGCGGCTGGTCGCCGCCGACGGGAGCGCGCTGCCGTCCTGGCACCCGGGCGCGCACCTCGACCTGACCCTGCCGTCGGGCCGGGTCCGGCAGTACTCGCTGACCGGTGCCGCCGACGACCCGGCCTGGACGATCGCCGTACGGGCGATCCCCGACGGGGGCGGCGGGTCGCTGGAGGTGCACCGGCTGGAGCCGGGCGCGCGGCTCGTCGTACGGGGTCCGCGGAACGCGTTCCCCTTCATCAGCGTCGACCGCTACCTGTTCGTCGCCGGCGGCATCGGGATCACCCCGATCCGGCCGATGCTGCGCGATGCGATCGCCCGCGGCGCGGACTGGCAGTTCGTCCTCACCGGCCGGACCCGGGCCTCGATGCCGTTCCTCGACGAGCTGGAGGCGCTGGCCGCCGAGCACCCGGACCGGGTGCACCTGCGGCCCGACGACGAGTTCGGCGTCCCGGACGGCAAGGAGGTGCTGGCCCACGCCCCGGACGGCGCCGCGCTCTACTGCTGCGGCCCGCCGCCGATGATCGACGCGATCCGCGCAGCCATCCCCGTCCGGTACGGCCCGGCCGAGCACATCGCGACCCTGCACTACGAGCGCTTCTCCCCGCCGCCCGTCGTCGGCGGCGAGCCGTTCACCGTCGTCCTGGCCCGCAGCGGGCACGTCGTACCGGTCGCGTCGGACCAGAGCGCCCTCGCGGCGGTCCGGGAGGTCCTGCCGGACGTCGCCTACTCCTGCCAGCAGGGCTACTGCGGCACCTGCCCGGTGGCGCTGCTCGGCGGCGACGTCCAGCACCACGACCGGTGCCTGTCCGACGCCGAGCGCGAGCACGCGTTCGCGCTCTGCGTCTCCCGGGCGACCGACCGGGTCACCCTCGACCTCTGAGAGCAGCGGACCCGGTAGTCACAGCGAGAAGCACGGCGCGGGGGGACGGAACCGTGCTCCTCGCTGCGACTACCGGGTCGCCGGAGGAGGGAGCTGCGGGGTCAGAGGGCCACGTCCACGGGGGCGCGGGTCTCGCGGAGCGCGCTGCGCAGGATGGCCTCGCGGCGCGGGTGCTCGTCGCTGTCCAGGGCGGCGACGATCGCGTACTGCAGGAGCCGGGTGTCGCCGCGGGCGTTGAGCGCCGCGCCCTGCCAGGCACGGGCCTCGGGGTCCATCGCGGTGGTCAGGTCGATCACCGGGCGGCGGTGCGAGCGGCTCCGGGTGCTGTCGACGTTCTCCACCAGGTAGAGCGCGCAACCGAAGGCCAGGACGGTGAGGGCGACGACGGAGATGACCATGCCCCTTCAACGAGCCGGGAATGTCCGGGTTACGCCTTTCGTGCACGCGGGTTCCCGGTGTCGGCCCAGCCGCGCGCCGTACGCTCCTGCCCGTGACGACACCCACGCTCGACCTCGCCTTCCACGGCGACCCGGCGCGGGTGGCCGCGATCGCCGTCGAGGCCGAGGCCCGCGGCGTCGGCGGCCTCTTCGTCGCCGAGGCGACCCACGACCCGTACGTCGCCCTGGCGCTGGCCGGTACGGCGACCGAGCGGATCACCGTCGGCACCTCCGTCGCCGTCGCCCTGGCCCGGACGCCGATGTCGACGGCGTACTCGGCCTGGGACGTGCACCGGCTCACCGGGGGCCGCCTCGCCCTCGGCCTCGGCTCGCAGATCAAGCCGCACGTCACCCGGCGCTACGCGATGCCGTGGTCCCGGCCCGCCGAGCGGATGGCCGAGTACGTCGCCGCGCTGCGGGCGATCTGGGCGTCCTGGCAGGACGGGACGCCGCTGGACTTCCGGGGCGACTTCTACGAGCACACCCTGATGACCCCGATGTTCTCCCCGGACCCGGTCGACGCCGGGCCGCCGCCGGTCTGGCTGGCCGCGGTCGGCCCGCGGATGCTGCACGCCGCCGGCCGGGTCGCCGACGGCGTGATCTGCCACCCGCTGCTCTCCCGCGGCTACCTGGAGCAGGCGGTGCTGCCGGCCGTCGCCGCGGGCCGGGCGGACGGCGGCCGGGACGAGCCGTTCACCGTCTCGGCGCTCTGCCTCGTCGCCACCGGCCGGGACCAGGCCGGGCTGGACGCCGCGGTCGCCGGGGTGCGGAAGCAGATCGGCTTCTACGCCAGCACCCCCGCCTACCGACCCGTGCTGGAGCACCACGGCTGGAGCGACCTGCACGACGAGGCGCACCGGCTCACCGGGGAGAAGCGCTGGGACGAGCTCGGCGACCTCGTCGACGACGAGGTGCTCACGACCTTCGCCGTGGTCGGCGACCTGCCGACGGCGCGAGCCGGCCTGCGCGAGCGGTTCGCCGGGCTGGCCGACCGCTGCGTCCCGTCGATGCCGTACGACGCCGACGACCGGCTGGCGCTGGACCTCGTCGGCTGAGCGCTCCTACGGACCGTCGCCAGGCTCGGCAGGACGGCTCGCGAAGAGTCGCGCCGAACCGTGAGCACCGAACATCTTCAACGACCCGAGTACCAGGGTGGCGATGATGCTCGCCCCGATGCCGGCGATGAACACGTAGAGCTCGTGCTTCTGCTGCTCCTGGGGTAGGCGAAAGCGGGCCGCCATGCCGGACACGCTGGTCGTCGGGGTCCCGTCGGCCTCCCAGGACGTCTTGCTGCTGACGAAGCTGGTCACCAGCTGGTCGTTCTGGCCGTTCGGACCTTGGACGGCGTACAACGTGTTGACGGGGCTCGTGGGTGCCTCGACCCGGGTGCGGACCTTGATCGCCGAGGACCGGGAACGACGGGCGGTGGACGCTCCGGCCGCGCCCGGAAATTCGAAGAGGTGCTCGAGACCGTCCTCGCTCCAGAAGGCGTCCTTGTCGAAGGAGCAGGTGAAGTAGTGGAAGTGGTCCTTGAACAGGACTTCCTCGTCGTCCTTCGTGATCTCGCCGGGGCTGTCGTCGGTGTAGACGGTGGCCGTCGACAACCGGGTGTAACCGAGGCCGAACGCGACGTCCCACGGCAGGTCCGACACCTGGGCTCCTGGCGTCTGGTCCCTCTGGTCCGCCGGGTTCCCCTGGCCGGACAGGTACCCGACCACGGCGCGCTTCTCGGTCCGGGTGAGGGCCGCGAAGCGGACCGGCGCGACCTCGACGCTCGGGTCGTCGCAGCCGAGGAGAGCCCGGGAGATCCGACCGCTCAGCACGATGCTGAAGCCCTGTGCGCCGGAGGTCCCGGACGATGCGCCGGAATCAGCGGAGGGGGAGGACGGGGCGTCGGCGCTCACCCGGTCGCCGTAGCTGACGTCGAAGAAGACCCGGACCGGTCCGTCGCCCTCGGGGTCGACGGCGCGGGTGCTGACCTGGAAGTCGGCGAGATCGAAGCGATCCTCCACCGCGGCGGTGACGAAGCTTGACTCCGGAGGCCCGGGGCGCAGCTCCGACGACATCGACGAGACCCCCGGCTGCACCAGGAGAACGACGCAGCCCACGCCGATCACCGCCGCGCCCGCGAGCCTGATCGCGCCCTTGATCCACATCGTCAGGAACTCCCGTCGGGTTCGGTGCGTCGCGAGCTCAGGCGCTCGGCCAGCACGTCGCCGGCGAGTTTCAGCAGCGCGACCACCAAGCTGGCGATCGTGGCTGCCGCGAGCCCGCCCAGGAACACGGCACGCTCGCGCTTCGCTTCCTTGTTGCTTCGCGCGAAGGCCGACTCGGACGGATTGACGCCGATCAGCACCGGTTGCGCCTCCGCAGAAGTCGAGGAGGCGTCCGTGACGCGAATGCGCCCCGGGGTGGCGTAGTCCGCGGTGCCGTTGGTCCCCGTGAGCTCGATCCTGTCGTTGCGCACGAAGTCGACGTCACGGGACAGGCCCAGGTACGACGGCGTGCGTTCGAAGTGTGCGCGGGCCACGACCGCCGGCATGGTGAACGAGTCGATGCCGGCGCGGCGCTGCCAGAGGTTGCGTGCCTCGATCGTGCAGTGGAAGTCGGCCCACCGGGCACGGGTCGTGCCGCGCTTCTCGCCCGGCGACCAGGTCACCTTCCGATCCTCGGGCTGGAAGTCGTGCAAGGTCACGACCGTGTACGAACCCCTCCTGGTGTCGCGCTGCGACTCGTGGGGAGTGGTCGACCACTCGCTCTCGTTGTCGATGAACACCCCGGTGATCGGGACGGCTCGGAAGAACTGGTTGACCAGCTCGACCGCCGTGGCGGAGAGGTCGGAGTAGCGCGCCGTCGTGACCTCCGCCGCGTCGCCGAAGCAGTGCAGGCCCTTCGTCATCGGTCCACCCAGGATGAACTGCACGCCGCCGGGGTTCGTCGAGGAGACGATGAAGCGGAAGCTGGCTCGACCGGCAGCCAACGGCAGGACCGATCGGTCCGGAGTGACCCAGACCCACGCACCGCCGCTCTTCTGGGGAAGGTCGACCGCGATCAGGTTCGTGCCCTCCGGCGGCGTGCGATCGTGTGGCCACAGCACGGGGACGGCGCTGGTACGGAGGTAGCAGGTCAGCAGTCCGATGAGCACCAGTGCGCCCGTCGCCAGCACGGTCCGCTCGACCGTTCGCTGCCGAATCATGGCCGGAGTGTAGTGACGCCGACGGCTGGCGCGGGCGTGTTCCCCGAAGGACCTCCCGTCTCTGGGCCCGGTCGCGAGCGCCGGTCCGCACCCGCCACAGCGCGGATCAGGCGGACTCGAACCAGGGCTTGTGCAGGTCGTAGAAGGTCGCGCCCTCGGTGAGCTTGCCGAGGGCCTCGGCGATCTCCGGCGGGGGTGCGGCGGCGGGGTCGGACTCGCCTGCCCGGGCGCTGGCCTCGTCGCGGAAGGCGATCGTCTCGGTGAAGGTGCCGTCCGGCTCGATCGCCATCGTGCCGCCGATGATGTCGGGCCGCATCTGGCGCAGGGCGTCCTGGTCGGACATCAGCGCGTCCACCAGGGAGCGGTCGTCGATGTGCCCGCGGATGACCTGGACGAAGCCTGCCTGGTCGGACCCGCCGTCGAGGAACTCGGTGACCTCTTCGCAGTCGTGGAACTCGATGTCGCCGTCCATGAGTGAACGCATCTTCGAGGCCCAGGCGTCCTGCTCGGGCCGTTGCGAGTTCGCCATCGCGTCCTCGCGGGAGTTGAACCGGACGATCCCGAGGAACATGTCGTCGTCGGTGAACCCGAAGGTGCCGCCGAGATAGCCGTCCCCGGCGCCGACCTCGGTGCGCCAGGACTCGGCGAGCGCACGCAGCTCGTCCTGGCGGGTGCACGGGGCCTGCATGACTTGGATGAACATGGGTGCCTCCGATCGGTGGCCACCTCCCGGCGAGGCGGCCGGACCTTCTGACGCTAGTTCCGTCGCGGACGGAGGGCCATAGCCCGTTGGCGCGAAACTGAGCGAGGGGTCGTCCGCTCTGCTCCAATTGCCCGGTGCACGAACCGACGACACCGCCCGGCCCGCCGATGCCCGGTCCGCCGCCGACGTACGGCAACCCGTACGGCAGCCCGTACGGCACCCCTTACGGCACTCCTTCCTGGGGCCCGCCTGCACCGTGGCCGGTCGTGACCCGGTCGCGTCCGCCGGGGACGGTGCAGGCCGCAGTGATCGTGACCTGGGTGTGTGCCGGGCTGAGCGTCCTCATGACCGGGTTCGGCCTGCTCGCCGCGCTCTTCGTCGGCACCCTGCTGTTCGCTTCGTTCGGGGGTTCGGACATGGCCGAGATGGCGGTCTGGTTCGTCGTCAGCACGGTCGTCTCGCTGGCCGCGACCGGACTGGTCTGCTGGTTCGCCTGGAAGACCTGGCAGCGGTCCGGCTGGGCCCGCTACGCGCTGGGCGGGATGTCGCTGCTCGTGATGGTGCTCGCGGTGCTGTCCTTCTCGCTCCCCGGCATCGCGGTGTTCGCGTGCGCGGCGAGCGTCCTGCTCCTCCTGGCCATGCCGTCCTCGACCGCCTGGTTCCGTCAGGCGGGGCCGGAGCTACCGGGGCCGGCGGGACCGCCAGGCAGCTAGCTCGGCGTCGACGTCGCGCAGCGGCGTGATCACCGGAGGGCCGCCCTGGAGCTGGCGGCGGGCGTTGACGACGCGACGGTTGAAGGACTCCAGCTCGTCGCGGACGTCCTGCTCGCGGGCCAGCCGGTCGAGCGCGGCGTCGAGGGCCGCGTCGTCCTTGCGGAGCTGCAGCGCTTCGGGGAGGACGCCGGTGATCTGCTCGCGCTCGAGCAGCTTCTTGACCCACCAGTCCGGGTCCGAGGAGCCGAGGTCCGGCAGCGGCTTCCCGGCACCGGGCAGGTCGTCGAACTCGCCGCGCGCCATCGCCCGCTCGATCTGCAGGTCGACCCAGCGGGCCTGGTGCCGGATCCGGGCCGCGGCGGGGGTCTCGGGGCGCCCGTCCCGGGGCCTGCTCTGGGGCCTGTTCGGGGGCCTGTTCTGGGGGTCTTCGGTCATGCGATCACCTGGGTACGACGGTAGCCGCCCCCAGGTGATCGCGTCGCGGGTCAGGCGCGCCGGGCCGTGAAGAGCAGGTACTCCCACTCCATCCGGCCGCCGTTCCAGTGGTCCCGGGCCAGGTCGGCGAGCTCGTCGTCGAGCGAGGCGACCCGGTCGGGGTCCGCGGCGATGTTCTTGTAGACCGCGATCGTCGGGCCGTAGCAGGCCTTGAAGTAGTCCCGGAAGGCTTCCGGGGTCTCGAACGCGTCGACCACCAGCCGGGGGGCGTCGGTCCGCACCTCGGTCACCCGGTCGCCGAACAGTCCCTCCACGTGGGACCGGTCGCCCCACAGCGGCGGCGGCTGCGCGCCCGGGGGCGGCGGCGGGGCGTAGGGCTTCATGGTCGCGAACATCTGCCCGATGAAGCCGGACGGCGTCCAGCTGAGCAGCCCGATCGTGCCGCCGGGCCGGGTGACCCGGGCGAGCTCGTCGGCGGCCTCCTGGTGGTGCGGCGCGAACATCACGCCGACGCAGGAGAGCACGGTGTCGAACGCGGCGTCGTCGTACGGCAGGTTCTCGGCGTCGGCGACCTGCCAGCCGAGGGTGACGCCGGCTTCCCGGGCGTGCGCCTCGCCCGCGGCGAGCAGCTCGGGGGTGAGGTCGCTGGCGACGACCTCGGCCCCGGTCCGGGCCGCCGGGATCGACGCGTTGCCGGAGCCGGCCGCCACGTCGAGGACGCGTTGACCGGCGGCGACTCCGGCGGCCTCGACGAGCGTCGGGCCGAGGGGGCTGATCACGTCCACCGTCAGCCTGGGGTAGTCCCCCCACGCCCACATGGTGCGGTGCTTCTGCTTGAGCTCCGCATCCGCGGTGAGTGTCTGGTTCATCTCTGGATCCCTCCTCCTGGGTTCGTGCCTCCACCCTGCGTCCGGCGGCGGGGAGCCCTCCAGTCACAGATCTGTAGCGGGACCGGTTCAGGATCTGTACTGGTCAACGCGGCGCCGCGGCGGTGTACTGCTGGGGGGAGGTGGTGGCCGATGCCCTCGTACGGCCAGTTCTGTCCCGTCGCCAAGGCGATGGAGGTGCTCGACGAGCGCTGGACCCTGCTGATCGTCCGGGAGATGCTGCTGGGCAGCACCCGCTTCAACGAGCTCCGCCGGGGCGTGCCGAAGATGTCACCGGCGCTGCTGTCGAAACGGCTCCGGGCGCTGGAGCGGGCGGGGATCGTCGAGCGGTCGGAGGACCCGGGCGGGCGCAGCAGCTACACGCTGACGTCGAGCGGCGAGGAGCTCCGGCCGATCGTCGACGCGCTCGGCGCCTGGGGGGTCCGGTGGATCCCGCAGATCGGCGACGAGGACCTCGACCCGCACCTGCTGATGTGGGACGTACGCCGTACCGTGCCGGTCGGCGACTGGCCGCGCTCGCGGACGGTGGTGGCGTTCACTTTCGAGGACGTGCCGGTCAAGGCGTCGGCCTGGTGGCTGTGCGTGAACGGCGACGAGGTCGACGTGTGCGACTTCGACCCCGGTTACGGCGTCGCGGCGACGGTCGCGACCAGCTTGCGCACCTTCACCGGGATCTGGCGGGGCGACATCACCTGGGACCGGGCGATCCGGGCCGGGGAGGTGGAGGTGAGCGCGCCCACCGAGGTCCGCCGGCAGCTGCCGGTGTGGATCGGGCAGTCGCTGCTGTCGGCGGTGCCGCGTCCCTGAAGGCCGCTGGTCAGCCGGCCTGGACCGCGCGCGCCTGCGGGCTGCCGACCGGGGAGGCGAACCAGATCGTGCGGTTCTGCCAGTTGCCGGGACCCAGTCGCGGCGGGGAGCAGACGATGAGGGCGATCTGCGGCGGGCCGTCCTTCGCGTAGTACTCCGCGGAGCCGTCCGCGGCCCGGATCACGATCCGCTTGGTGACCTTGTAGCAGAGCTCGGCGCCGCCCTTGCCGCGCACGATGATGCGGTGCCCGACCTGGAGCCGGTCGAGCAGGTGGTTGCCGAGCGCGGTCCCGTCCGGCCAGGTGTGCGCGTTGATGAGGACGTTGCCCTTGGCTTCGCCGGGCTTGATCGTGGGTTCGTCCCAGGCGAAGGAGATCTTCGCGTTCCAGGCGGAGACCGGGAGCGCCGACGGCACGTCGTTGGCGTCGCGGGGCAGGCCCTCGACGGTCGCGTTCCTCGTCACTCCGGGGACCGAGATCCGGGTCGGGACGAAGGCGTGCGTGGCCGGCCGGTGGCAGACGGCCGACTTCAGCACGCTGCCCGGTACGACGGTCTGCGGCGCCGGCGGTGCGGCCTGCGGGGCCTCGGGGTCGGGCCACAGCCGCCAGACGGCGACGACGACGAGCGCGACGATGACGCCGACGACCAGCGAACGTCGGCGCGCGGTCGCGCTCATCGGATACCCCCGGGCATGGCACCAGGGTAGGCGGCGGACCCAGGTCGGTCGGACCGAACCCCGTACGACGGACCGCCCCGCCGGTCTCGCATCTGAGACACGCCGGGCGCGCCGCGCGTTGACCGGCGTACCGCGGGACGGTGGACTGGTCCCGTGCCAGCCGATGCGTCAGGGAGCCGACCAGCCGCCGCGGTGCACCACTTCGTCGAACGGCTTGCGGACCCGGCGCGCGGGCGAGCCGGCGTTGCCGCTGTCCGGGACGCGGTGGCCCAGCGTGATCACGCCGACCGGGTCGAAGGCCGGGTCGATCGCGAACTCGGCGCGGACCGCGTCGAGGCGCTCGGGCGGGATCCCGAAGAAGCACGACCCGAGGCCCTCGTCGACGCACGTCTGCAGGATCAGCAGCGAGGCCATCGCGGCGTCCATGTGCCAGAACGGCACCGGCCAGCGCGACTCGGCCTCGTCGGTCCAGCCCTTGTCGTCCTCCGCGTACCGCTTCAGGTAGGCGGCCTTGCTCGAGCAGGGCACGATCACGACCGGCGCGCGCATCATCCCGGTCAGCCACCGGTCCGGGTCGGCCAGCGCGGCCGGGTCGGTGGTCACCGACCACCAGCGCCGGACGTCGGCAGGGGTGTCGAGCACCAGGAAACCCCAGCCCTGGCTGAAGCCCGCGCTCGGCGCGTGGGTCGCGTTGCGCAACGCCCGGTCCACCACGGCCGGGTCCACCGGACGCTCGTCGTAGTTGCGGATCATCCTGCGGCGGTCGACGACGTCCTGGAACAGCATGAGGTTCAGGATGCCTGACGACTTCGAACGGATGTGGACCGACCTCGCGGGGGTCGGCCGCTCCTCGGCCAGCGGCGGTTACTTCCGGCAGCCGTTCGCCTCCGCCGAGCGCGAGTGCCACGCCTGGTTCTGCGCGCAGGCCGAGGCGCGCCGGCTGCGGCTGGAGCACGACGGCAACGGCAACACCGTCGCCTGGTGGGAGCCGTCCGGCGCGACCGGCGACGCCGTCCTCACCGGTTCGCACCTCGACTCCGTCCTCGACGGCGGCGCGTACGACGGCCCGCTCGGCGTGGTCTCCGCGCTCGCGGCCGTCGACGTCCTCCGGGACCGCGGGTTCGTGCCGTCCCGGCCGCTCGGCGTGGCCGCCTTCTCCGAGGAGGAGGGCTCCCGGTTCGGCCTCGCCTGCCTGGGGTCCCGGCTCGCGATCGGCGCCACCACGCCGGCGGCCGCCCGCGAGCTCCGCGACCGCGACGGCGTCGCCCTGCTGGACGCGATGGCCACCGCCGGCCTGGAGCCCGAGATCGGGCCCGCCGAATGGCTGCGCCGGGTCGGCACCTTCGTCGAGCTCCACGTCGAGCAGGGCCGCGACCTCGTCGACCGCGGCACCGCGGTCGGCCTCGGCTCCGCGATCTGGCCGCACGGCCGCTACCGCTTCGACTTCACCGGGGAGGCCAACCACGCCGGCACCACCCGGATGGAGGACCGGCACGACCCGATGCTGACCTACGCGATGACGGCGCTGGCCGCCAACAAGCAGGCCCGGCTGGCCGGCCAGCGGGCCACTTTCGGCCGGCTCGAGGTCGGCCCGAACTCGACGAACGCCGTGCCCTCGCGGGTCACCGCCTGGCTGGACGCGCGCTGCGAGAGCGACGCCGCCCTGGCCGCGCTGGTCGAGGCGATCGCGAAGCAGGGAGCCGACCGGGCCGAGCGCGACGGCACCGCGCTCGCCGTCACGGCCGAGTCGGTCTCGCCGGCGGTGGTCTTCGACGACGCGCTCACCCGGCGGCTCGCCCAGGCTGGTGCCGGGCCCGGCGACGGACCCGCACGCCCGGTGATCGCGACCCAGGCCGGGCACGACGCGGGCGTGCTCGCGGCGGCCGGCGTACCGACCGCGATGCTGTTCGTCCGCAACCCGACCGGGGTCTCGCACTCCCCGGGCGAGCACGCGGAGACGACCGACTGCCTGGCCGGCGTCGAGGCGCTCGCCGATGCGCTCGAGGAGCTCGCCCGATGACGCTCGCCGACGGCCGGCACGTCCTGCAGCACGCGCTCGTCGGCGACGAGGTGCTCGACGAGGTCGTGGTCGAGGTGGCCGGCGGCGTGATCACCGAGGTGGGTTTCGAGACGAGCGCAGGACGCCCTCCCCACCCAGCGGTGCTGGCGGGTCTGACCCTGCCGGCGTTCGCCAACTGCCACTCGCACGCCTTCCACCGCGGGCTGCGCGGCCACACCCAGACCGAGCGCGGGACCTTCTGGACCTGGCGCGAGCAGATGTACAAGCTCGCCGCCGAGCTCACCCCGGACTCCTACTTCGAGCTCGCCCGCGACGTGTACGCCGAGATGGTCGCGACCGGGATCGGCGCGGTCGGTGAGTTCCACTACCTGCACCACCAGCCCGACGGCACCCCGTACGACGACCCGAACGAGATGGGCAAGGCCCTGCTGGCGGCGGCCGACGACGCCGGGATCCGGATCCGGCTCCTCGACACCTGCTACCTGACCGCCGGGATCGGCATCGAGGCCCAGGGCGTCCAGCGCCGGTTCAGCGACGGCGACGCGCACCGCTGGGCCGAACGCGTCGCGGCCCTGGCCGACGACCGGGTCGGCGCGGCGATCCACTCGGTCCGGGCGGTCCCGCGCGACCAGCTCGGCGTCGTCGCGCGGGCCGCGGCCGGGCGTCCCCTGCACGTGCACCTGTCCGAGCAGGTCGCCGAGAACGAGGCCTGCCTGGCGGCGTACGGGCTGACCCCCACGCAGCTGCTCGCCGAAGAGGACGTCCTCGGCCCGATGACCAGCGTCGTGCACGCCACCCACCTGACCGCCACCGACATCCGGCTGCTCGGCGACTCGGGCACCTACTCCTGCTTCTGCCCGACCACCGAGCGGGACCTCGCCGACGGCATCGGGCCCTCGCGCACCCTGCACGCCGCGGGCTCGCCGCTGACCCTCGGGTCGGACAGCCACGCCGTCATCGACCTGTTCGAGGAGATGCGCGCCGTGGAGATGCACGAGCGGCTGGCCACCCAGGAGCGTGGGCACTGGAGCGCCGCCGAGCTGCTCGCCGCCGCGACCCGGGACGGGCACGCCTCGCTCGGCTTCGCCGACGCCGGGACGATCGCGGTCGGCCAGCGGGCCGATCTGGTCACCGTCGACCTCGGCAGCTGGCGCACGCGCGGGACCGGCGCGACGCCGGAGACGCTGGTCTTCGCCGCCACCGCGGCGGACGTGAGGAGGGACGCATGACGTCGCAGCTGCTCCAGGGGATCGCGGAGCTGGTCACCAACGACCCGGCCCGCGGCGACGGGCCGCTCGGCCTGGTCGCCGACGCGGCCGTGGTGATCGAGGTCGGGAAGGTCGCCTGGGTGGGCCCGCGGACCGAGGCGCCGGCGGCCGACGTGGCCCGCGACCTCGGCGGCCGCGCGGTCGTCCCCGGGTTCGTCGACTCGCACGCCCACCTGGTCTTCGGCGGCGACCGCGCCGCCGAGTTCGCCGCCCGGATGGAGGGGAAGGCCTACAGCGCGGGCGGGATCGCCACCACGGTCGCCGCGACCCGCGGCGCCACCGACGAGGCGCTCGTCGCGCACGTCGCCCGGCTCGTCGCCGAGATGCGCGCCCAGGGCACGACGACGGTGGAGATCAAGAGCGGCTACGGGCTCTCGGTCCGCGACGAGGCGCGCAGCCTCGCCATCGCCCAGGGGTTCACCAGCGAGACCACTTTCCTCGGCGCGCACGTCGTGCCGGCCGAGTACGCCGACGACCCGGCCGGCTACGTCGACCTGGTCACCGGCCCGATGCTCGCGGCCGCCGCGCCGCACGCGAAGTGGGTGGACGCGTTCTGCGAGCGCGGCGCCTTCGACGCCGACCAGTCGCGGGCCGTGCTGGCGGCCGGGACGGCGGCCGGCCTGCGCCCCCGGCTGCACGCCAACCAGCTCGGCCCCGGCCCGGGCGTCCAGCTCGCCTGCGAGCTCGGGCTGGTCGCGGTCGACCACTGCACCCACCTCGACGACGCCGACGTGGCCGCGCTGGCCGACTCGGGGACGATCGCCAGCCTGCTGCCGGGGGCGGAGTTCAGCACCCGGTCGCCGTACCCGGACGCGCGCCGGCTGCTCGACGCCGGCGTCACCGTCGCCCTCGCGACCGACTGCAACCCCGGTTCCAGCTACACCTCGTCGATGCCGTTCTGCATCGCGGTCGCGGTCCGCGACATGGGGATGACCCCGGCGGAGGCGCTGTGGTCGGCGACCGCCGGGGGCGCGGCCGCGCTGGACCGCGACGACGTCGGCCGGCTGGCCGTCGGGGCGCGCGCGGACCTGGCGGTGCTGGACGCGCCGTCGTACGTGCACCTGGCCTATCGCCCGGGAGTGCCGCTGGTCTGCGAGACGCTGAGTGCCTAGAAGCCAGCGACTGACCGCCCTCAGAAGAGCAGGTGCTGGCTCAGGTCGCCGGTCAGCGTGATGAAGATGGTCCGGCTCTCGAAGCACCACGAGCCGTCGACCTGGTGGAACGTGTCCTCGTAGTGCCCGCTGATCAGCGGCTGCAGCGGGAGCGTCTCGGTGGCCTGGAAGACCAGGTAGCTGGTCCGCGCCCAGGCCGTGCCGGCGTCCTCGTCGACCTCGATCCGGGCGTTGGTGGTGAGGTGCTTGGTCTTCGGCGTGCCGGTGTCCGGGTAGATCCTGGTGGTCGAGCGGTACAGCTTCCCGATCGCCTCGGAGCCGGTGAAGACCGTCTCCGGCCCCCCGTCGGGGACCCCGTGGATGCGCCCGTGGCGGAAGAGCTCCGCGACGCCGTCGAAGTCGCCGGCGTCGATCCGCTCGGCATAGGTGTAGATCAGGTTCTCGATCACGCGGGCGCTGTCCGGCACGCGCCCGAGCATAGGGCTTGAGAGCCCGCTCAAGTCGCTCCCAAGTCCGGCTCAAGTCGGTTCCCCGACGGTGGGGACATCCACCCGACAAGGAGACTTGAGATGAACCGACTTCACCGCCTCGGACTCGCAACGGCGCGTCATCCGTGGCGCGTCCTCGGGGTCTGGCTGCTGGTGCTCGTCGCGGCGGGCGCCGCCGCGGGCACCTGGGGCGGCACCCTGAAGGACAACTGGAACGTGCCGGGCGCCCGGGCCCAGGCCGGGCTGGAGCAGCTGCGCGAGCACGTGCCCGCCAGCGGCGGCTCCTCGGCCCAGGTCGTGCTGCACGACGGCGGCGGCGTCGCCGAGCCCGTGCTCGCGGCCACCGTCGCCCGGCTCGGCGCCCTCCCGCACGTGGTCAGCGCGACCCCGCGGGTCTCGGCCGACGGTGACACCGCGCTCGTCACGGTCCGGTACGACGTGCCGACCACCGACGGCCGGATCATGGGAGACCTCGCCCCGCTGGAGGAGGCGACCACCCCCGCGACCGAGGCCGGCTACACCGTCGAGCTCGGCGGAGAGCTCCCCGGCACCGCCGAGGAGATCCAGGGCGTCGGCGAGATCGTCGGCGTCGCGGTGGCCCTGGTGCTGCTGCTCCTGGCCTTCGGGTCGGTCGTCGCGGCCGGGCTGCCGATCCTCACCGCCGCGGCCGGCCTGGTCGTCGGCGGCTCCCTGGTCACGCTGCTCGCCGCCACCATGCACGTCTCGCCGACCGCGCCGACGATCGCGGTGATGGTCGGACTCGGCGTCGGCATCGACTACGCGCTCCTCGTCGTGACCCGGCACGTCGAGCGGCTCCGCGCCGGCGACGACCCGGTCGAGGCGGCGGCCGCGGCCACCGCCCGGGCCGGCCGCTCGGTCCTCGGCGCCGGCCTGACCGTGCTGGTCTCGCTGCTGGGCCTCCCGCTGGCCGGGCTGCCGACCTTCAGCGCCTTCGGGCTGGCCACCGCGTTCGCCGTGGGCGCGGTGATGGTCGCCGCGCTCACCCTGGTCCCGGCGCTCTGCGCGCTGGCCGGGCCGCGGCTGCTGCCGCGCAAGGTCCGGCGCGGGGTCGTGCCGCTGGCCGTTCCCGCCGACCACCGGCCGGGTCTCACCGCCCGGTGGGCCGCCCGGGTGGCCCGCCGGCCGCTGGCCTGGGCCGGCGTCGCGCTGGTCGTGATGCTCACCCTGGCCGCACCCGCGCTCGGCATGCACACCTGGCCGCAGGACGGCGGCTCGGAGTCGACCTCCTCGACCACCCGGCGCGCCCACGACCTGATCGCGGACGCGTTCGGGCCGGGCGCCAACGGGCCGCTCACGATGGTCGTCGACCGCGACCGGGTCGACGCGGCCGGCCTGGCCGAGGTGCGGCGTACGGTCGCCGGCGACCCCGGCGTCGCGGTCAGCGGCCCGGTGCTCACCTCGCCCGACGGCCGCCTCGCCGTCTGGGACGTCGAGCCCACCACCGCGCCGAGCGACCGCGCCACCACCGCGCTGATGGACCGGCTCCGCGCCGACCTGCCCGCCGGCGTGGAGATCACCGGCTACGTCCCGGTCCTGGCCGACATCTCCGCGATGCTGGCCGAGCGGATCTGGTGGGTCGTCGGGTTCGTCGTCGTCGTCTCGGTCGTGCTGCTCACGGTGATGTTCCGCTCGGTCCTGGTGCCGATCAAGGCCGCACTGATGAACCTGCTCTCCATCGCCGCCGCGTACGGCGTGATGACGCTGGTCTTCCAGCACGGCTGGGGCCTCTCCCTGCTCGGCATGGACCACACCGTGGCGGTGTCGAGCTGGGTCCCGATCCTGATGTTCGCCGTGCTGTTCGGGCTGTCGATGGACTACGAGGTCTTCCTGGTCTCCGCGATCCGCGACGACTGGCTCGACACCGGCGACGCGAAGGGCAGCGTCGTCCGCGGGCTGGCCGCCACCGGCCGGGTGATCTCGGTCGCCGCGGCGATCATGGTCGCGGTCTTCCTCGGCTTCGCCTCCGAGTCCGGCGTCGTCGTGAAGATGCTCGGCCTCGGGATGGCCGTCGCCGTCGCCCTGGACGCGACCGTCGTCCGGATGGTCCTGGTCCCCGCGACCATGACGCTCCTCGGCCGCTGGAACTGGTGGTTCCCGCGGTTCGGCCGGACGTCCGCCACCCCGCCCGCTCCGCGCCCGCAGGCGCCGGCGGACGCGCCCACCCTCACCGGCGCCTGAGCCGGGAACCCCTCTCGACCGACCCCACCCCCTGAAGGAGAAGAACCATGAGCACCACCACCGAGAACCCTGCCCGCAAGCCGCAGCTCTTCCTGCCCGGCCAGGTGGCCGCGCCGGAGGGCCCGGTCGACATGAAGATGATGTACGTGATGCACCACGCCTTCCGGCGCGACCTGGACAAGTTCGCCGCCGCGGTGGCGGCCACGCCGGCCGACGACGTCGCGACCTGGAAGGCGCTCGGCGCCCGCTGGGACCTCTTCTTCACCGTGCTGCACAACCACCACAGCGGCGAGGACGCCGGCCTCTGGCCGTTCCTGCTGGAGCGTGCCGACGAGACCGAGCGGGCCACGCTGGAGGCGATGGAGGAGGAGCACAGCCACATCGACCCGCTGCTCGCCGCCTGCGCCGAGGGGTTCGCGACGATGGCCGGGAACCACCCGGCGGTCGAGCGCGAGGACGTCCGCAACGCCCTCAAGGTCCGGGTCGTCGCGACCCGGGACGCGCTCGCCCGGCACCTCGCCCACGAGGAGACGGACGCGATGACGATCCTGCAGAAGTACATGACCGAGGAGCAGTGGATCGCCCTGGAGAAGGAGCACTTCCAGAAGAAGAAGGAGGGCGTCGGGTTCCTCTTCGCGGTGGTGCCGTGGGTCGTCGAGGGGATGGACGCCGGGGTCCGCGACGCGCTCTTCTCGGACCTGGGCGGCCCGTTCCGGCTGATCTGGGTGCTGACCCGGCGCGGGCACGCCAAGCGCGACCGGGCCGCCTTCGGCCACCTCGCCTGAGGGCCGCCTCAGAACCCGTGCTGCTCCCGCAGGCCGCCGAACCACCGGGCGACCTGCGGGAGCTGCCACGCCTCGATCAGCCCGTCGGCACGGTCGGCGTGCGCCCGGGCAAGGTCGTCCTGACCGGCCGCCTTCGCCGCCAGCGCCAGGTAGGCGTCGGCCGGTCCGTGCGCCGGGCCGGTCCCGGAGACGACGCACTGGCCGGCCAGCGGGGACAGCCGCCGGTAGAGGTCCGCGGCCAGGTCGGCCTCGCCCAGCGCCAGGGCCGCCTCGGCTCCGAAGGACCAGTGCAGCTCGCCGTACCAGTTGTCCTCGCCGGCCTCGTACGGCGCCCCGGCCCACACCTGTTCGGCGAGCTCGCGCTGGCCGTGCCGCAGCAGCAGCACGGTGAACCCGGGCACGATCGGCACGCTGGCCTCGCCGACGAACGACAGGAACGACTCGGTCGGGGGTTCTTCGGTGCCCCACATGTACGGGACCAGGACCGCGCCCTGGAGCGCGTCGGCCTTCTGCGGCACGGAGATCAGCTCGTCGAGCTCGGCCAGCCGGGCGTTGCGCTCGGCGATCGCCTCGCCGTCGCCGCGCATCGCGGCCCAGGACTGGCTCAGCGTGAGCGTCGCCAGCTCCAGGAAGTGCAGCCGGAGCTCGCGGGCGCTCTCCCGGATCGCGTCCACCTCCGCGTCCAGGCCGTCGAGCTCGCCGCGGCTGCACCGGACCGCGGCGAGCAGGAACCGGGCCAGCAGCCCGGCCCGCTCGTCGCCCTCCTCCTCGGCCAGACGCACCGCCTCCTGGGCCATCAGGGTCCGCTCGGCCGTGGTCTCGCGGCGCCAGCGGACGCTGAAGCCGTAGGTCAGCACGCTCAGCAGGAGCCGGCGGTCGCCGAGGCGGCGTGCCATCGACACGGCCTCGTCGGTGAGTGCGTCGACCTCCGCCTTGTGGTGTCCGTAGAACAGCTCGCCGGCGAGGAGCAGCAGCAGCCGGCAGCGGACCTCGCTGTCCTGGCCGGCCAGCAGGTCCAGGGCGCGGCGCATCGCCTCCACCACCGGGGTGACGACGACGCCGTAGTTCCGGACCGGCCAGACCGCCCCGTCGGCGAGCACCAGCGCCGCGCCGACCACGAGCTCGGGGTCGCCGAGCTCGTCGCCGATCGCGATCGCCTCGTCGACGGCCGCGGTCATCTCGACCAGCCGGGTGCTCCAGCGACAGGCGTCGGCGTACCCGACGAGGAGGTCCCAGCGGTCCCGGGGCACGGACGCGCGGTCCTGCGCCTGCAGCGCCAGCGCGGCGCTGAAGTGCTGGGCGGCCTCCTCCGCGGCGTGCGACCGCATCGCCCGGTTGCCGGCCCGCATCTCGGCCCGCCAGGCCTTGTCCACGTGCCGGGGTCCGGCGGCGCTCCAGTGCCGGGCGATCTCGGCGGTCCGGCGGTGCGCGGCCGGCGCGGCCTCGACCAGGGCGGCGAGACCGGCGTGCATCCGCTCCCGGCGCGACGGCGAGAGCTCGGCGTACGCCGTGTCCCGGGCCAGCGCGTGGCTGAACCGGAACCGGTCCGCCCCGAGGTCGTGGAGCAGCTCGCTGCGCAGCGCCGGCTCCAGCAGGTCCAGCACCTCGACCTCGCCGCGGCCGAGCGCCGGAGCGAGCAGGTCGAGGTCGAACTCCCGGCCGATCACCGCACCGGCCGTGACCGCCTCGGCGGTGCCCGCGGGGAGCTGGTGGAGCCGGCGCTGCACGACGTCGGAGATGGCCCGCGGCGTCGAGGCGAGCACGGTGGCCAGGTCCTCGGGCCGGTCCCGCGCCAGGCGGGCGTACTCGACGAGGAAGAAGGCGTTGCCGTCGGTACGCCGGTGCAGGGCCTCGGTGGTCGCCGGGTCCGGGTCGTCGCCGGAGATCGACCCGACCACGCCGCGGGCCTCCTCCGCGGTGAGGCCGTGGACCTCCAGGACGGACGCGCCGGCCCGGGCCAGCGCCGCCGCGGTCTCGGCGAACGCGTCCCCCGGAGATCCCGGTTGCGCGCCCGGCCGGGTGGTGGGCCGGGTGGTGGGCCGGGTGGTGGTGAGCACGAGCAGCCGCGCGGAGTCGACGTGCGCGGCCAGGTGCCGCAGCACCCGCAGCGATGACGCGTCGGCCCAGTGCACGTCCTCGAGCACGAGCAGGACCGACCGGTCCGCGGCGAGTCCGACGATCTGCTGGCGGATCGCCTCGGCGATCGCGAAGCGCTCCAGGTCGTGGTCCTCGGAGCTGCCGGCGTGCTCGCGGCCGAGCGCGGTGGTCCACGGCCAGAGCGGCGGCGCGTCCTCCTCCTGCGAGCAGCGGCCGAGCAGGACCCCGGCGCCGGTGTCCCGCACCCTTCGGGCCAGCTCGATCGCCAGCCGGGTCTTCCCGGCGCCCGGTTCGCCGACCAGGGTGACGAAGGTCGGCGTGCCCGCCTCGGCCGCCTGCCAGGCGCTGTCGAGGGCGGCGAGCTCGGCGGCCCGGCCGGCCAACGGCCACTCCGGGGTGGGGATCTCGGTGACGAACGGTCCCGTCGCGCCCCGGGTCTCCCGCGCGGCCGCCGCGGGGGGCGTCGCGGGGGGCGTCGCGGGGCG